>CAIUKV010000087.1 GCA_903899845.1 uncultured Actinomycetes bacterium | reverse complement strand
GCGGCGAGGGCGTCGACGAGCTCGTCGTGACGGCGGCGGCTCACCAGGATCCGGCTCTGGGCCCCGCAGACCTGGCCGTTGTTCATCAACCCCGACATCACGAGGTTCCCGAGGGCGGCGTCGTCGATCTGCCAGTCGTCGAGCACGATGGCGGCGCTCTTGCCGCCGAGCTCGAGCGTGCACCGCTTGAGGTGCTCGCCGCAGATCGCACCGATGTGCCGGCCGACGGCGGTGGATCCGGTGAAGCTCACCTTGTCGATGCCCGGGTGCCGCACCAGGTGCTCCCCGGTCTCACGACCGGCGGCGACGATGTTGACCACCCCGGGGGGAAGGTCGGCCTCGTGGACGGCATCGGCGAGGAGGTACCCGTCGAGCGGCGTCTCGGGAGCCGGCTTCAGCACGATGGGGCAACCTGCGGCGAGCGCCGGACCCATCTTCAGCGCTGCGATGAACAGTGGGACGTTCCACGGGATGATCCCGGCGGCGACCCCGACCGGCGCCCGCCGGACCCGCACCGGCGCCCCGAGGGCACCCGCCCGGTCGTCGACCCACTGGTAGCCGGGCGCGATCCCGGCGTAGGTGTCGAGCACCATCGTCGCCGAGAACACCTGGCCCATGATCGACCACTGCTTGGGCGAGCCGTTCTCCTGGGAGATCGTGTCCGCGATGTCCTGGGCCCGGGCCTGGATCGCCGCCGACAGGCGGGCGATCCCGGCGGCCCGCTCGGCCGGGTCGAGGTGGGGCCAGGGCCCGTGGTCGAACGCGTGGCGGGCGGCGGCCACGGCCCGGTCCACGTCGGCCGGGGTCGCGTCGGGGACGCGCCCGATGACCTCCTCGGAGTGGGCCGAGACGACGTCGATCGTCCCCGACCCCGCGGGGTCCACCCACTCGCCCCCGATGTACAGCTGCTCACGGACCTGCATGGTCACCTCCCGGTCGAGCCTGGAGGCTAACCCACCGCAGCCGGGGGTCGGACCGGCCCGGGCTCAGACCAGCGGGCGGTCGGTGGGACGGATGGGGCTCGGGAGCAGGGACTCGCCCATCAGGAACTCGTCGACGCCGCGGGCGCACGAGCGTCCCTCGGCGATGGCCCACACGATCAGGCTCTGACCCCGACCCATGTCGCCGCACGCGAACACGCCGGGCTCGCTCGTGGCGAAGGCGTCGTCGCGGGCCACGTTGCCCCGCTCGTCGAGGGCCACCCCGAGCTGCTCGAGCAGACCGGCCCGCTCGGGGCCGACGAAGCCCATGGCCAGGAACACGGCGTCGCACGGCAGCTCGAACTCGCTCCCGGCCACCTTCTCGAACTTCCCGTCGACCAGCTGGACCTCGTGGGCGACCAGGGCCCGCACGTTGCCGGCGTCGTCGCCGACGAAGCGCTCGGTGTTGACCTGGTAGACGCGCTCTCCACCCTCCTCGTGGGCGGAGGTGACCTTGAAGGTGTTCGCGAAGGTCGGCCACGGGTTCACGGGCGCCCGCGAGTCCGGGGGCCGGGGCATGATCTCGAACTGGTGCACCGACACCGCGCCCTGGCGGTGGGCGGTGCCGAGGCAGTCGGCCCCGGTGTCGCCGCCGCCGATGATGACCACGCGCTTGCCCTCGGCCGTGATGGGGGCGACATCGAGGTCGCCCTCCTGCACGCGGTTCGCACCGGGCAGGTACTCCATGGCCTGGTGGATGCCTGCGAGCTCCCGTCCCGGGATGGGCAGATCGCGCCAGGCGGTCGCCCCGCCCGCGAGGACGATCGCGTCGAACTCCGCCCGCAGGTCGGCGACCGGGACGTCGCGGCCGACCTCGACCCCGACCCGGAACTCCGTGCCCTCGGCCCGCATCTGCTCGAGGCGGCGGTCGAGATGGCGCTTCTCCATCTTGAACTCGGGGATGCCGTAGCGCAGGAGGCCACCGGGCCGGTCGGCCCGCTCGAACACCACGACCGTGTGCCCGGCCCGGGTGAGCTGCTGGGCCGCGGCCAATCCGGCCGGGCCGGACCCGATCACCGCGACCTTCCTGCCCGTGGTGACGTGGGGGATCTGGGGCTCGATCCAGCCCTCCTCCCACGCCCGGTCGACGATCTCGACCTCGACCTGCTTGATCGACACCGGGTCGGCGTTGATCCCGAGCACACACGCCGACTCGCACGGTGCCGGGCAGAGCCGGCCGGTGAACTCGGGGAAGTTGTTGGTCGCGTGGAGCCGCTCGATCGCGTCACGCCAGTGGTCGCGGTACACGAGGTCGTTCCAGTCGGGGATCAGGTTCCCGAGCGGGCAGCCGTTGTTGCAGAACGGGATGCCGCAGTCCATGCAGCGACCCGCCTGGGTCCGGAGCGCGTCGGCGGAGAACGGCTCGTAGACCTCCTGCCAGTCGCGCAGCCGCAGCTCCACGGGACGCCGGGTCGGACCCGAGCGCTCCCACTTCAGGAATCCGGTGACCTCACCCATGGGACGACTCCATCACCTTCACGAGGGTCTCCTCCTCGGACAGCCCCGCCGCCGCCGCCTCCCGCATGACCGTGAGGACCCGGCGATAGTCCTCCGGCATGACCTTCCTGAACGCCGCGACCTCGGTGCCCCACTGGGCGAGGATCCCGTCGGCCACGTCGGAGCCGGTCAGCTCTCGGTGGCGCTCGACCGTCGCCCGCAGCCACTCGCGGTCCTCGTCGTCGAGCGGGACCAGATCGACGAGCTCGTAGTTGACGAGGGCGGCGAAGCGATCGTCGGGGTCGTACACGTAGGCGATGCCACCCGACATCCCGGCGGCGAAGTTGCGGCCGGTCGGGCCGAGCACGACCACCCGCCCGCCGGTCATGTACTCGCACCCGTGGTCGCCGACGCCCTCCACCACCGCCGTCGCCCCGGAGTTGCGGACGCAGAACCGCTCCCCGACCTGACCCCGGAGGTACGCCTCACCCGCAGTGGCTCCGTAGAGCGCGACGTTGCCGGCGATCACGTTGTCCTCGGCGGGGAAGGTGGCGTCACGGTCCGGGTGGACGATCAGCCGGCCCCCGGAGAGCCCCTTGCCGAAGTAGTCGTTGGCGTCGCCCTCGAGGCGCATGGTGATGCCCCGGGGCACGAACGCCCCGAAGCTCTGGCCGGCCGAGCCCCGGAGGTGGATGCGGATGGTGTCGTCGGGCAGGCCGTCACCGCCCCAGGCCCGGGTGACCACCGAGCCGAGCATCGTGCCCACCGTCCGGTTGACGTTGGTGATCGGCAGATCGATCTCCACGACCCGACCGTCGTCGACCGCAGGGGCGGCCCGCCGGATCAGCTCCTGGTCGAGGGCGCGGTCGAGACCGTGGTCCTGGCTCTTGGTGCAGAAGCGATCCTGGCCCGGGTAGGGGTTCTCGGCCTCCTGGAGGATCGGGGCGAGATCGAGCCCGTGGGCCTTCCAGTGATCCACCGCAGCACGCACGTCGAGGACCTCGGTGTGCCCGATGGCCTCGGCGATGGAGCGGAAGCCCAGCCGGGCGAGGATCTCGCGCACCTCCTCGGCGATGAACTCGAAGAAGTTCACGACGAACTCGGGCTTGCCGCTGAACCGCTTGCGCAGCTCGGGGTTCTGGGTCGCCACCCCGACCGGGCACGTGTCGAGGTGACACACCCGCATCATCACGCAGCCGCTCACCACGAGCGGGGCCGTGGCGAAGCCGAACTCCTCGCCACCGAGCAGCGCGGCGATCACGACGTCGCGCCCGGTCTTCAGCTGACCGTCGACCTGGACCACGATGCGGTCGCGCAGGCCGTTGCGCACGAGCGTCTGCTGGGTCTCGGCCAGGCCCAGCTCCCAGGGCGCGCCGGCGTGCTTGATCGACGTGAGCGGCGACGCCCCCGTCCCACCGTCGTGGCCCGAGATCAGCACGACGTCGGAGTGGGCCTTGGCCACCCCGGCGGCGACGGTGCCGACCCCGACCTCGGCGACCAGCTTGACGTGCACCCGAGCCTGCGGGTTCGCGTTCTTCAGGTCGTGGATGAGCTGCTTGATGTCCTCGATCGAGTAGATGTCGTGGTGGGGCGGCGGGCTGATGAGCCCGACCCCGGGCGTGGAGTACCGGGTCTTCGCGATCCACGGGTACACCTTGGCGCCGGGGAGCTGGCCGCCCTCGCCGGGCTTGGCGCCCTGGGCCATCTTGATCTGCAGGTCGTCGGCGTTGACGAGGTACTCGGAGGTCACCCCGAAGCGGCCCGACGCGACCTGCTTGATCGCCGACCGGCGCAGGTCGCCGTTGGCGTCGGGCACGAAGCGGTCGGGGTCCTCGCCCCCCTCACCCGTGTTCGACTTCCCGCCCAGGCGATTCATCGCGACCGCAAGCGTCTCGTGCGCCTCCTTGGAGATCGACCCGTACGACATCGCCCCCGTCGCGAACCGCTTCACGATGTCGGCGACCGGCTCCACCTCGTCGAGCGGCACCGGAGGGCGCACGCCCTCGCGGAGCTCGAACAGCCCGCGCAGCGTGGCCAACCGGGCCGCCTGCTCGTCGACCCGACGCGAGTACTCGCGGAAGATGTCGTAGCGCTTGGCCCGGGTCGCGTGCTGGAGCTTGAAGACGGTCTCGGGGTTGAACAGGTGGTACTCACCTTCGCGACGCCACTGGTACTCGCCGCCGTACTCGAGATCACGGTGGGCGAGCTCGTCGGGACGGTCGGGGTAGGCCCGCCGGTGGCGCAGGGCGACCTCCTCGGCGATCTCGTCGAGGCCGATGCCGCCGAGGCGCGAGACGGTGCCGGTGAAGTACTCGTCGACCAGGTCGTGCCCGAGGCCGATCGCCTCGAACACCTGCGCGCCCCGGTACGACGCGATGGTCGAGATGCCCATCTTCGACATGATCTTGAGCACGCCCTTGCCCGCAGCCTTGATGTAGTTGCGGACGGCCTTCTTCTTCTCGAAGCCTCCGAGTCCGTCGAGGTCGTGGTCGATGAGGTCCTCGATCGACTCGAACGCGAGGTACGGGTTGACGGCGCCGGCACCGAAGCCGATGAGCAGCGCCATGTGGTGGACCTCACGGGCGTCGCCCGTCTCGACCACGAGGCCGACCATCGTGCGGGTCTTCTCCCGGATGAGGTGGTGGTGCACCCCGGACACGAGCAGCAGCGACGGGATCGGGGCCCACTCGGCGTCGGAGTCCCGGTCGGACAGGATGATGATGCGCGCGCCGCCGGCGATCGCGGCCGAGGTCTCGTGGCGCACGCGGTCCATCGCCTGGCGCAGACCCTCACCGCCGTCGGCGACCCGGTACAGCCCCGACACCACGTGGGCCGAGAACTGCGGGAAGGTGCCGTCGTCGTCGACGTGGATCAGCTTGTTCAGCTCGTCGTTGTCGACGATCGGGAACGGCAGCTCGATCCGCTCGCACGACGAGGGCTGCGGGTCGAGCAGGTTGCCCTGCGGTCCGAGCATCGACGTCAGCGAGGTGACCAGCTCCTCGCGGATCGCGTCGAGCGGGGGGTTCGTGACCTGGGCGAACAGCTGGGAGAAGTAGTCGTAGAGCAGGCGCGAGCGGGTGGAGAGGACGGCGATGGGGGTGTCGGTGCCCATCGAGCCGATCGCCTCGGCCCCGTTCCGGGCCATCGGGGCGACCAGCAGCCGGAGCTCCTCGTGCGTGTAGCCGAAGGTCTGCTGGCGTCGCACGACCGAGTCGTGACTGGGGACGGTGCGGGACCGTTCCGGCAGGTCGTCGAACTGGACGAGCCCGCGCTCGAGCCACTCGCCGTACGGACGCTCGGCCGCGAGCTCGGCCTTGATCTCCTCGTCGTCGACGATGCGGCCCTTGGCGGTGTCGATCAGGAACATGCGGCCGGGCTGGAGCCGGCCCTTGCGCACGACCCGGGCGGGGTCGACGTCGACGACACCCGACTCGCTGGCCATCACGACCCGGTCGTCGTCGAGCACCCAGAACCGGCTCGGCCGCAGTCCGTTGCGGTCGAGCACGGCGCCGATGACCGTGCCGTCGGTGAAGACGATGGAGGCCGGACCGTCCCACGGCTCCATCAGGCTCGAGTGGTACCGGAAGAACGCCCGCTTCTCCGCCGACATCGTGGCGTGGTTCTCCCACGCCTCCGGGATCATCATGAGGACCGCGTGCCACAGCGGACGCCCACCGAGGTGCAGCAGCTCGAGGCACTCGTCGAAGCTCGCGGTGTCGGAGGCACCCGGGGTGATGATCGGGAACGCCCGCTCGAGGCCGGGGATCAGCGGCGTCGCCATCAGCGCCTCGCGGGCCCGCATCCAGTTGCGGTTGCCCTGGAGGGTGTTGATCTCGCCGTTGTGCGCGACGTAGCGGTACGGGTGGGCGAGCGGCCACGACGGGAACGTGTTGGTCGAGAACCGGCTGTGGACCAGCCCGATCGCCGACTCGACCCGGTCGTCCTGGAGGTCGACGAAGAACTCGCCCAGCTGCGGCGTGGTGAGCATCCCCTTGTAGACGAGGGTCCGGCTCGACAGCGACGGGAAGTAGACGGGCTGCGTGAGCTCGTGCTCGCAGCGCTTGCGCATCACGAACAGCATCCGGTCGAGGGCGATCCCGGACGCTCCGGCCGGGTCGTCGACGATGCAGTGCCAGAAGCCCGGCATGACGCTCCGGGCGGTGGGCCCGATCATGGAGTCGTCGACCGGGACCTGGCGCCACCCGACGATCCGCAGCCCCTCGTCGCTCGCGATCCGCTCGACCTCGCCCCGGGCCCGGTCGGCGTCGTCCGCCCCGGCCGGCAGGAAGGCCAGGCCCACGCCGTAGGCCCCCTCGGCCGGCAGCGGGAACGGCGTGACCGCCCGCAGGAAGCGGTCGGGGACCTGGATGAGGATCCCGGCCCCGTCACCGGTGTTGACCTCGGCGCCCGAGGCGCCGCGGTGGTCGAGGCGACACAACGCCCCGAGCGCCGTGGCGACGATGTCGCGGCTGCGCCGGCCCCGGATGTCGGCGACGAACGAGACCCCGCAGGCGTCGTGCTCGAAGCGCGGGTCGTACAGCCCGCTCGCCGGGGGCAGCGCGCTGAAGTGGGGTCGCCGAAGCGGACCGGCCGACGGGGTTGTGTCCATCCTGTGCTCTCATCCACTCGGGCCGGCGGCGGAGCCGCGACCCGGACCGACGGTGGACGCAGAGGGACGACGTTGGCCCGGCTGCGGACCCCTAGCGTAGCGGCCGCCCTCCGGCCCGCGGCCAACGGGATTCGCGCCGGGCCGACCGCATCCGAGGCCGACCTCCTGGGCCAGGAGTGACCGGTGTGGCCGGAGTCGATCACCGGGGCCCGGTAGGGTCGGTCGGGTCATGGCCCGGCGCCTGCTCCTCCTGGTCCTCGTCCTGGTCCTCGTCGTCGTGCTGGGCGCCGGTGCCGCCGTCGCCGCAGTGGCGGTCACCCGCCCCGGCCTGACCGACGACCGGGGCGCGGTCGACGCCCGGTGGGCCGCCCTGCGCGCCCCACTCGCCGCGCGCTACGAGGGCCTCGGCCGGCTCGCCGACGCGCTCGGCGCCGCGGGGGCCGGGACGCGGTCCACCACCACCGAACTCACCGCCGAGCTGACCACCTGGCAGGACCTCACGACCCGGCCCGACCCCGGCGCCGAGGCCGCCTCGGCCAACCGGCTCGAGGGCCTGGTCGCGCGGGTCCGGGCCAACCTGGCCGGCTCGGCCCGGCTCAGTCGGGATCCCGGGGTCGTCGCGGCCCTCGCCGTCCTCGACACCCGCCCCGTCCCCGCGGCCGAGGCCACGGCCTACAACCGGGCCGCCCGCCGGTACGAGGTCGCCCGTCGCGAGCCGCTGGCCCAGGTCCCCGCTCGTCTGCTCGGGTTCGAGGCCCGCCCCGCCCTCGCCGGCCCCGCCGCCGGGCTTGACACACGACGTTGATTTCAGTATTGTCATTTCTGGCGATCGAAAGCGAGTGATCCGGAACATCCAAGGCGGTTCCTGTGTTCACCCGCCCGAGCACCACCCCATCCGAGGGGGAGTATCCCCACGCGGTGGCGACGTCATCACGGACTCCGGTCCCGTCGTCACCGGTCGCACCTGCGGCGGGAGAGACCTTCGGCCCCGGAACCCACGGAGCCGTCATGTCCCTCACCCGCCCGGAGACCGCCGCCGACGTCGACGGCCTCTCGAACGCCGATGCGGCCCGGCTGCTCGCCCGGTACGGACCGAACCGCCTGACCGCCGCCCCGCCCCGACCGGCGATCCTGCGCTTCCTCGACCAGTTCCGCAGCTTCCTGGTCCTGATCCTGATCGGGGCGGCGGTGCTGGCCGCCGCCGTGGGCGACCTGAAGGACCCGATCGTGATCGGGTTCGTGGTCCTCACCAACGCGCTCCTCGGCTTCCTCCAGGAGCGCAAGGCCGAACGCAGCCTCGACGCCCTGCGTTCGATGCTCGCCGACACGGCCCGGGTCCGGCGCGACGGCGTCGTCGCCGACATCCCGGCCGACCAGGTGGTTCCCGGTGACGTGGTCCTGCTGGAAGCCGGCGACCGGGTCCCCGCCGACGCCCGGCTGCTCGCCGCCCACGACCTCGAGGTCGACGAGTCGTCCCTGACCGGCGAGTCCCAGCCGGTCGCGAAGTCCCCCGAGCCGGTCACCGACCCCGATGCCCCACTGGGCGACCGCACCGACCGGCTGTTCATGCAGACCGTGGTGACCCGGGGCCGGGCCGAGGCCCTGGTGACCGAGACCGGCATGCAGACCCAGGTGGGCACGCTCGCCGCGCTCCTGCGTGACGCCCCGAAGACGTCGACGCCCCTCCAGGTCCAGCTCCACCACCTCGGCCACCGCCTCGCCGCCGTCGCCGGGATCGCGGTCGCCGCAGTCTTCGTGCTCGGGCTGGTGCAGGGTCGGGACTGGGGTGACCTCGTCCTCGACGCGGTCGCACTGGCCGTCGCCGCCATCCCCGAGGGCCTCCCCGCCGTCGTCACCGTGACCCTGGCGGTCGGGGCGCACCGCATGGCCAAGCGCAACGCCATCGTCAAGCAGCTGGCCTCGGTCGAGACCCTCGGGTCGACGACGGTCATCTGCAGCGACAAGACCGGCACTCTCACCATGAACCGGATGACCGCGACCGACGTCTGGACGGGCGGGGCCACCCGGCCGGTCGGCCCCGACCCCACCGCCGACCCGGCCGTCAGCACCCTGGGGCGGGCGATGGTGCTCGCCAGCGACGCCCAGGCCGCGCCGAGCGGGCCCGCCGGCGGCGAGGGGGCCATCGGCGACCCCACCGAGGTGGCGCTGCTCGGGCTCGCAGCGACCGCCGCGACCGTCGACGCGTGGCGGACCGCCGCCCCTCGCGTTGCCGAGATCCCGTTCGACTCGGCGAACAAGTTCATGGCCACCGCCCACCGCACCACCGACGGGAACGGCCACCACGGCGGGCTCGTCGTGATGAAGGGCGCCGCCGACGCGGTGTTGGCCCGGTGCACGATCGGCCCCGACGGCGCACCGCTCGACGACGACGCCCGGGCCGCCCTGCGCGAGGCCCACGACGCGCTGGCCGCCACCGGGCGGCGGGTCCTCGCGGCGGCACTCCGGTCGGTGGCCGAGCCGCCTACGGACGGTGCCGCACTCGACCACGCGCTGACGGGGCTGCAGTTCGTCGGGCTCGTGGGGCTCGTCGACCCACCGCGGCCCGAGGCCCGCGACGCGATCGCCCTGTGCCGCCGGGCCGGGATCCGGGTGAAGATGATCACCGGCGACCACGCAGGCACCGCGGCCGCCATCGCCGCCGACCTCGGCATCGACGGCCGGGCGGTCACCGGGTCCGACCTCGACGCCATGACCGAGGCCGAGCTCGGCGACCGGATCGACGAGATCGGCGTGTTCGCCCGGGTCGCCCCCGAGCACAAGGTGATGATCGTGCGGGTCCTGCGGGAGCGGGGCGAGGTCGTGGCCATGACCGGCGACGGCGTGAACGACGCGCCCGCCCTCAAGCACGCCGACATCGGTGTCGCGATGGGCCGGGGCGGGACCGAGGTGACCAAGGAGGCTGCAAGCCTCGTCCTCACCGACGACAACTTCGCCACCATCGTCGCCGCCGTGCGCGACGGGCGGACGATCTACGACAACATCGTGAAGTTCGTCCGCTTCCAGCTGTCCACGAACGTGGGCGCCATCCTGTCGATCCTCGGCGCCTCGATCGCCGGGCTGGGCGCGCCGTTCACCGCGATCCAGATCCTGTGGGTCAACCTCATCATGGACGGACCGCCGGCCATCGCCCTCGGCGTGGATCCGCCCGGCCCCGGGGCCATGGACCGCTCCCCCCGGGCCCCCGGCTCGGCGATCCTCCCGCCCCGGCGGCTCGGGTTGCTGCTCGCCACCGGCGTCGTGATGGCCGCGGG
>CAIUKV010000086.1 GCA_903899845.1 uncultured Actinomycetes bacterium | reverse complement strand
CTACCCGCGGTCGGTGCGGGGCCGGGCCGTGTCGGTGGCCACCGCCGCCAACTGGTTCAGCGCCTGGGTCGTGAGCCAGTTCTTCCTGTCGGTGGTGGACGCGGTCGGCGAGTCGGTCACCTTCTGGATCTTCGCGGCGCTGAGCGTGGTGTGCCTGGTGTGGATCGTCGCCAAGGTGCCCGAGACCCGGGGCCGCACCCTCGAGGAGATCGAGGCGATGTGGGGCGGGGACGACCCGACCGGCGTCTCGGTCGACGGTGCGACCGCCGCCCCGACCGCCGGCGCGACCGGGGCATGAGCACCGAGGGCATCCGCCTCGTCCTGAGCGACGTCGACGGCACGCTGCTCACGTCGGACAAGCGGCTCACCCCCGCGTCGGTCGACGCCGTGGCCGCGCTGCGCGCCGCCGGGATCCGCTTCACCGTGGCCAGCAGCCGCCCGGCCCAGGGACTGGCCATGGTCGTGGGACCCCTCGGCTGCGACGCGCCGGTCGGGGCGTTCAACGGCGGGGTGTTCGTCGACGCATCGCTCACCCCGATCGCCGAGCGACCGTTGTCGCTCGACGCGGTCGCCCGGACGATCGAGTGCATCGACGCGGCCGGCGTCGACCCGTGGTGCTACACCGCCACGCAGTGGTTCGTGCGCGACCTCGACGGCCCCCATGTGCAGCACGAAGCGCGGGTCACCGAGTACGCCCCCACCGCGACCGCCGATCTGCTCGGCGCCCTCGGCGACGCCGCGGGTGCCCCGGTGAAGGTCGTCGGGTACTGCGCCGACCACGACCGGGTCGGGGCGGCCGAGGCCGCGGTGGTGGCGGCACTCGGCGCCACGGTGTCGGCCACCCGCTCGCAGGCCTACTACCTCGACGTCACCCACCCGGATGCCAACAAGGGTGCCGTGGTCGCGTACCTTTCGGCCCACCTCGGCATCCCGGCGCACGCGATCGCCGCCATCGGCGACGGCGACAACGACACCCTCATGTTCACACCGGCCGGCACCAGCATCGCCATGGGCAACGCCCCCGCCGCCGTCGCCGCCCGGGCCACCCACGTGACGGCCACGAACGACGACGACGGCTTCGCCCGGGCCGTGCACGAGATCGTCCTCGCCCGCACCTGACCCGTCCCTCTGCCCCGAACCACCCCGCCAAGGAGCCCGCCATGCCCGCCACCGCCGACCTCCACGCCCTGGGCCAGAGCATCTGGCTCGACAACATCACCCGGAAGATGCTCGACGACGGCGTGATCCAGCGCTACATCGACGAGTACTCGGTGACCGGGCTCACGTCGAACCCGTCGATCTTCGACAAGGCGATCGCGGCCGGGCACTACGACGACGCCATCCGGGTCAAGGCCGCCGCCGGGGTCGAGGGCGAGGCGCTGTTCTTCGAGCTCGCGATCGAGGACCTCCGGCGGGCCGCCGACCTGTTCCTCGGCGCGCACGACCGCACCGCCGGCGTCGACGGGTGGGTGTCGCTCGAGGTCTCCCCGGAGCTGGCCTACGACGCCACCGCGACCGTCGCCGCCGCGACCGAGCTACACGCCCGGGCCGGTCGCCGCAACCTCTTCATCAAGATCCCCGGCACCCCCGAGGGGCTCCCCGCGATCACCGAGAGCATCGCTGCGGGCGTGCCCGTGAACGTGACCCTCCTGTTCGACGCGGCCCAGTACCGCGCCGCGGCCGACGCGTTCATGACCGGGATCGAGCGCCGGATCGACGCCGGCCTCGACCCGGCGGTGGGGTCGGTGGCCTCGGTGTTCATGTCGCGCTGGGACAAGGCGGTCGCCGACGTCGTCCCCGACGGCCTGCGCAACCGCCTCGCCCTCGCCGTCGGCCTCGACGTCTACCGGGCCTACCGCGAGGTGCTGGACTCCGAGCGCTGGCAGCGGCTCGAGGGCCAGGGGGCCCGGGCCCAGCGCCTCCTGTGGGCGAGCACCTCCACCAAGGACCCGACCGCGCCCGACACGCTGTTCGTGACCGGCCTGGCCGCCCCGAACACGGTGAACACCATGCCCGACGAGACGCTCGAGGCGTTCCACGCCCACGGGTCGCTCGAGGGCGTGATGCCGGCCGACGGCGGCGACGCCGACGTGCAGCTGGCCGAGTTCGCCGCCGCCGGGGTCGATGTGAAGGCGCTGGCGGCCACCCTCCAGGCCGACGGCGCGCAGGCGTTCGTGGAGTCGTGGCAGGACCTGCTGAAGCGCATCGTCGAGCAGACCGGCGCGGTGGCCTGAGCCCGGGCCCCGGAGCGAGGAGCGACGACCGATGACCGACGGACCGCGATCCCGCCCGGCCTGGACGGCACTCGAGGCGCACCACGCCGAGATCGCCGGCGTGCACCTGCGCGACCTCTTCGCCGCCGACCCCGGGCGCGGCGAGCGCATGACGATGGAGGCGGCCGGCCTCCACCTCGACTACTCGAAGCACCGGATCACCGACGAGACCGTGGCCCTGCTCGTGCGCCTCGCCGAGGAGTGCGGCCTGCGGGACCGCATCGACGCGATGTTCCGGGGTGACCACATCAACGTGTCCGAGGACCGGGCCGTGCTGCACGTGGCCCTGCGCATGCCCCGGGACGCGACCCTGGTCGTCGACGGCGCCGACGTGGTGGCCGAGGTGCACGCCGTGCTCGACCGGATGCGCGACTTCGCCGACCGGGTCCGTTCGGGTGCGTGGACCGGATTCACCGGTCGGCCGATCCGCAACGTGGTCAACGTGGGGATCGGCGGCTCCGACCTCGGACCGGTGATGGCCTACGAGGCGCTCCGCCACTACTCGCAGCGCGATCTCACGTTCCGGTTCGTGTCGAACGTGGACAGCACCGATTTCGTGGAGGCCACCCGCGACCTCGATCCGGCCGAGACGCTCTGCATCATCTCGTCGAAGACGTTCTCCACCCTCGAGACGATGACCAACGCCCGTTCGGCGCGCGACTGGATCGTCGGGGCGCTGGGCGACGAGTCCGCGGTGGCCCGGCACTTCGTCGCGGTGTCCACCAGCGCCGAGCGGGTCCGGGCGTTCGGGATCGACACCGACAACATGTTCGGCTTCTGGGACTGGGTCGGTGGCCGCTACTCCATGGACTCGGCCATCGGACTGTCGACCATGCTCGCGATCGGGCCCGACCGGTTCGCCGAGCTGCTCGCCGGGTTCCACGCGATCGACGAGCACTTCCGCACCGCGCCGTTCGCCGCGAACCTGCCGGTGCTCATGGGGCTCCTCGCGGTGTGGTACCGGAACTTCTTCGGTGCCCAGACCGTGGGCGTCATGCCCTACGACCAGTACCTCGAGCGCTTCCCCGCCTACCTCCAGCAGCTCACCATGGAGTCCAACGGCAAGCGGGTCACCCGGGCGGGGGTCCCCGTGGACCACGACACCGGCGCCGTCTACTGGGGCGAGCCCGGCACCAACGGCCAGCACAGCTTCTATCAGCTGATCCACCAGGGCACGACGCTCATCCCGGTGGACCTCATCGGCTTCGGCAAGTCGCTGAACCCGCTGGGCGACCACCATGACCTGCTGTCGGCCAACGTCTTCGCGCAGGCCCAGGCGCTCGCGTTCGGGCGTACCGAGGCCGAGGTGCGGGCCGAGGGCACGCCCGAGGCGGTGGTGCCCCACCGGGTCATGCCCGGGAACCGCCCGACCAGCGTGATCCTCGCCGAGGTGCTCACCCCGTTCTGCCTGGGTGCGCTGATCGCCACCTACGAGCACAGCGTGTTCACCCAGGGCACGATCTGGGGCATCGACTCGTTCGACCAGTGGGGCGTGGAGCTGGGCAAGGCGCTCGCCCAGGCCATCGCCCCCCAGCTGCTGAGCGCGACCGACCCCGACCTCGACCACGACTCGTCCACCAATGCGCTGATCCGGAAGTACCGGCAGCTCAAGGCCCGCTAGGAGACCCGATGGCCACCGACCACCCGATGCAGCTCGGCATGATCGGCCTCGGCCGCATGGGCGCCAACCTCGTGCGCCGACTCATGCGTGACGGGCACACGTGCGTCGTGAACGACGTGACCCAGGGTGCGATCGACGCGCTCGTCGCCGAAGGCGCCACCGGCGCGTCGACGCTCGAGGCGCTCGTGCAGCAGCTCGACGCGCCCCGCAACATCTGGATCATGGTGCCGGCGGGCATCGTGCAGCAGACCGTCGACGCGCTGCTCCCGCTGCTCACTGCCGACGACACGATCATCGACGGCGGCAACTCCTACTACCACGACGACATCCACCGGGCGGCGCAGTGCAAGGAGCGGGGCGTCCACTACGTGGACTGCGGCACCAGCGGTGGGGTGTGGGGGCTCGAGCGGGGCTACTGCCTGATGATCGGAGGCGACCCGAGCGCGGTCGCGCGGCTCGACCCGATCTTCCGCACCATCGCACCGGGCCAGGGCAGCGCCGAGCCCACGCCGGGCCGGACCCGCACCGACGGCACCGCACCCGACGGCTACCTCCACTGCGGGCCGAGCGGCGCCGGTCACTTCGTGAAGATGGTGCACAACGGCGTGGAGTACGGGATGATGGCGGCGATCGCCGAGGGCCTCAGCATCATCCGTCACGCCGACGCCGGGACCCACGCCCAGGAGGTGGACGCCGAGACCACCCCGCTGCGCAACCCGGAGTACTACCAGTTCGACATCGACGTCGCCGAGGTCGCCGAGCTGTGGCGGCGGGGGTCGGTCGTCGGGTCGTGGCTGGTCGACCTCACCGCCGATGCGCTGGCCAAGTCGCCCGACCTCGACCAGTTCGCCGGCCGGGTGAGCGATTCGGGCGAGGGTCGCTGGACCGTGCTCGCGGCCATCGACGAGGGCGTGCCCGCCCCGGTCATCACCGCGGCGCTGAACCAGCGGTTCGAGTCGCGGGGCCTCGGGGACTTCACCGGCCGGGTGCTCTCGGCGATGCGCAACGAGTTCGGCGGCCACGACGAGAAGCAGGCCTGACCCGGTGGCCAGCGCACGCCGGGCCGAGGAGCCCCGGGCCGACGGACGCCCCGAGCCCCACGTCGTCGTCCTGTTCGGCGCGACCGGCGACCTCGCCGCCCGCAAGCTCATCCCCGGGTTCTTCCGGCTGCACAAGGTCGGGCTCATGCCCGAGCGGTTCCGGATCGTGGGCACCTCGCCGGTCCCGATGGACCGCGACGCGTTCCGCGCCCACGCCCACGACGTGGTCGCCGAGTTCGGCCGGGCCGCCCCCACCGGACGGGCCTGGGCCCAGTTCGTCGACCGGCTCGACTACGTGGCGAGCGACCCGCCCCACCTCGGCGACCTCGCCACCGCCGTCCACGACGCCGCCGAGCACCTCGGCACCGGCACCCGGATCCTCCACTACCTCTCGGTGCCGCCCTTCGCCATGAGCGACGTGGTCACCGCCATCGGCGCGACGGACCTCGCGGGCGAGCGCGTGCGGGTGATCCTCGAGAAGCCGTTCGGCACCGACCTCGACTCGGCCCGGTCGCTCAACGTGCTGCTCCACTCGGTGTTCGACGAGTCCCAGATCTTCCGGATCGACCACTTCCTCGGCAAGGAGGACGTGCAGAACATCCTGGCCATCCGCTTCGCGAACCGGCTGTTCGAGCCGGTGTGGAACTCCCAGCACGTGACCCACGTGACGATCGAGGTGCCCGAGACCCTCGGGGTCGAGCAGCGGGCCGCCTTCTACGAGGAGACCGGGGCGTTCCGCGACATGGTGGTCACCCACCTGTTCCAGGCCCTCGGGTTCGTGGCGATGGAGACCCCGGCCGGCTTCAGCGCCGACGCGCTGGCCGCGGAGAAGCAGCGCGTGTTCGACGCGATGCTCCCGATCGACCCGGCCCGGGTCGTCCGGGGTCAGTACGAGGGGTACCGGGACATCCCCGGGGTCGCGCCCGACTCCGACGTCGAGACGATGATCGCGCTCGAGGTCGCGATCGAGAACGAGCGCTGGGACGGGGTTCCCTTCTACCTGCGCACCGGCAAGCGGATGCCGGAGGGACGCCGGGTCATCACCGTGCACTGCAAGCACGCACCGATGCACCTGTTCCCCGAGGCCGACGGGACCCGGCCCGACCAGATGGTGTTCGAGATCGGCGAGCCGGGGAGCATCCGGGTCAACTTCGTGTCGAAGGCGCCAGGCCCGCGCATGCTCCTCGGCGACGCGCACCTCGACTTCGGGTACCGCAAGAACTTCCACCCTCGCGACGAGCTGGAGGCCTACGAGCGTCTGCTCCACGACGCCATGCTCGGTGAGCGCACGCTGTTCAACCGGGCCGACGGGGTGGAGCGGCTCTGGGAGGTCGCCGCGCCGCTCATCGACGCTCCGCCGCCGGTGCGTCCGTACGCGCCGGGCACCTGGGGGCCCCCCGGCACCGACGAGCTCCTCGGCTCACGGCACTGGTACCTCCCGGATCACTCCCCGAGCATCTGACGCGGCAACCACGGAAGCGGCGGTTGCTCGTCACATGCTCGTGGTGGTCGGGGACGGCGGGGTCAGTCCTCGATCGTGATGGCCTGCTCCGGGCAGGCGAGCGCGCCCTTGCGGGCCTGCTCCTCGAGGCCGGGCGGGACCTCCTTCACGGCGGTGACGTTGTAGCCG
>CAIUKV010000085.1 GCA_903899845.1 uncultured Actinomycetes bacterium | reverse complement strand
GAAAGTACGCTGCGGCCCGTGACGACCCCGCGTGTGCCGGAGAAGCCGGGCCTCGAAGGCCTCGAGGAGAAGTGGTCGACCCGGTGGGACGCCGACGGGACGTACCGCTTCGACCGGTCCCGGTCCCGGGCGGAGGTCTTCTCGATCGACACCCCGCCGCCCACCGTGTCGGGTTCGCTGCACGTGGGTCACGTCTTCTCGTACACCCACACCGACACCGTCGCCCGGTACCGGCGGATGCGGGGCGCCGAGGTCTTCTACCCGATGGGCTGGGACGACAACGGACTGCCCACCGAGCGGCGGGTGCAGAACTACTTCGGGGTCCGCTGCGATCCCACGCTCCCGTACGACCCCGGCTTCGTCCCGCCCGACAAGCCGGCCAAGCACGCCGTCGCGATCAGCCGGCGGAACTTCGTGGAGCTGTGCGACCGGCTCGTGGCGGAGGACGAGCAGAAGTTCGAGGAGCTGTGGCGCCACCTCGGGCTCTCGGTCGACTGGTCGATGACCTACACGACGATCGGCCGGGCGGCCCAGCGCATCTCCCAGCGGGCGTTCCTGCACATGCTGGTCCGGGGCGAGGCGTACCAGGCCGAGGCTCCCACGCTCTGGGACGTGGACTTCCGGACCGCGGTCGCCCAGGCCGAGCTCGAGGACCGCGAGCTCCCCGGCGCCTACCACGCCGTCCGCTTCCCCCGGGCCGACGGCGCGGGCGACGTCGTGATCGAGACCACCCGGCCCGAGCTCATCCCGGCGTGCGTCGCCCTCGTGGCCCACCCCGACGACGCGCGCTACCAGCCCCTCTTCGGCACCGAGGTGACCACGCCGCTGTTCGGCGTGCCGGTCCCGGTCCGGGCCCATCCGCTCGCCGATCCCGAGAAGGGGAGCGGCATCGCGATGATCTGCACGTTCGGTGACCTCACCGACGTCACCTGGTGGCGGGAGCTCCACCTGCCCGCCCGCCCCGTGGTGGGCTGGGACGGTCGCCTCCTCCCGACGCCCCCGGTGGAGTTCCCCGCGCCGGGCGCCGCCGCCCACTGGGCCGAGCTGGCGGGCCGGACGGTCACACAGGCCCGGACCCGCATCGTCGAGCTGCTCCGCGACGCGGGGGACCTCCTCGGCGAGCCCCGTCCCATCACCCACGCGGTCAAGTTCTTCGAGAAGGGGGACCGGCCGCTCGAGATCGTCACCACCCGGCAGTGGTACATCCGCAACGGCGGTCGCGACGCCACGCTGCGCGCCGCCCTCCTCGCCCGGGGCCGGGAGCTGCAGTGGCATCCCGACTACATGAAGGCGCGCTACGAGAGCTGGGTCGAGGGCCTCAACGGCGACTGGCTCATCAGCCGCCAGCGCTTCTTCGGGGTCCCGTTCCCGGTCTGGTACCCGCTCGACGCCCACGGTGTCCCCGATCACGACCGCCCGCTGCTGCCCCCGGAGGAGGCGCTGCCGGTGGACCCCCAGAGCGAGGCACCTCCGGGCTACACCGGGAGCCAGCGCGGGCAGCCGGGTGGGTTCGTCGCCGACCCCGACGTCATGGACACCTGGGCCACCTCGTCGCTCACCCCCCAGATCGCCTGTCGGTGGGGTGACGACCCCGACCTGTTCGCCCGGACCTACCCGATGGACCTGCGGCCCCAGGCCCACGAGATCATCCGCACGTGGCTGTTCTCGACCGTCGTCCGGGCCCACGCCGAGTTCGGGGGCCTCCCGTTCACCGACGCCGCGATCAGCGGGTGGGTGCTCGACCCCGACCGCAAGAAGATGTCGAAGTCCAAGGGCAACGTCGTCACCCCGCTGGGCCTGCTCGAGCAGTACGGCTCGGACGCGGTCCGCTACTGGGCCGCGAGCGGTCGTCCCGGTACCGACACCGCGTTCGACGAAGGGCAGATGAAGGTCGGGCGGCGGCTCGCGATCAAGCTCCTCAACGCCTCGAAGTTCGCGCTCGGGGTGTTCGGCGACCATCCCGTGCCCGACGATCCGGGTGCCGCGACGATCGCCGCACCGCTCGACCGGTCCGTGCTCGCGGCCGTCGCCGACCTGGTCGACGAGGCCACCGAGGCGTTCGAGCGCTACGACTACGCCCGGGCGCTCGAGCGCACCGAGCGGTTCTTCTGGGGATTCTGCGACGACTACCTCGAGCTCGTGAAGCAGCGCGCCTACGGACCCGCCGGGGACTCCGGGGCCGAATCGGCGCGCGCGGCGCTCGCCGCGGCGCTCGACGTGCTCCTGCGCCTGTTCGCGCCCCACCTTCCCTTCGTGACCGAGGAGGTGTGGTCGTGGTGGCGGCCGGGCTCGGTCCACCGGAGCGCCTGGCCCACCGCCGATCCGTTGCGGGCCGCCGCGGCCGGCGCGGATCCGTCGACCTACCGGATCGCCGCCGAGGTGCTGGCCGAGGTCCGGAAGGTCAAGACGGCGCACCAGAAGTCGATGCGGGCCGACATCGCGACGGCGACGGTGGTGGACCGGGCCGAGCGGCTGGTCGGACTGGGTCCGGTGGTCGACGACGTGCGCGACGCCGGTCGGATCGCCGCGCTGCACACCGTCGCGGGCGAGGTGCTCACCGTGACGGTCGAGTTCGCGGCGGCCCCCCCGGTCGACCCGCAGTGAGCGGCCCCCGGTGAGCGATCGCCTCGACCCGGCGGTCTGGGCCGAGCATCCCGGTGAGGCCTTCGCGTGGCTCGACGCCCACGTGAACCTCGAGTCGCTCGGGGTGCCGCCCGGGCTGGACCGGCGGGCCCACGCGCCCACGCTCGCCCGGATGGAGGCCCTGGCCGCGCTCCTCGGCTCGCCCGAGCTCGAGTACGGGACCATCCACTGCACCGGCACCAACGGCAAGGGCTCCGTCTGTCGGATCGCAGGGGCGCTGCTGATGGAGGCCGGGATGTCCACCGGCATCTACACGAGCCCCCACCTCGAGCGGGTGAACGAGCGCATGAGCTGGGACGGCGTCCCGATCGAGGATCCCGATCTCGCCGAGATCCTCGGGCGGATCGCCATGATCGAGCCGCACCTCCCCGCGGTCCCCAGCTACTTCGAGATCCTCACCGGCGCGGCGCTCACCTGGTTCGCCGACGTCGCGGTGGAAGCGGCGGTGATCGAGGTCGGCCTCGGCGGGACCTGGGACGCCACCAACGTGGTCGACGGCGACGTCGCGGTCATCACGAACATCAGCCTCGATCACGTGGAGTACCTCGGTCCGACGCGCGCGTCGATCGCCACCGAGAAGGCGGGCATCGTCAAGCCGGGCTCGGTGCTCGTGCTCGGGGAGTCCGACCCGGACCTGGCGTCGATCTTCTCGGCCCGGGAGTGCGCGTACGCCGTGGTCCGGGGTCGCGACTTCGGGGTCACCCGCAACGACGTCGCGCTGGGGGGTCGGGTGGTCGACCTCTTCACGAGCCGGGCCCGCTACGAGGACGTCTTCGTCTCGATGCACGGCTCCTACCAGGCCGACAACGCGGCGATCGCGGTCGCAGCGGTGGAGGCGTTCACCGACCACGCCCTCCCGGCCGACCTGGTCGCCGACGTCCTGGGGCGGATGCGGTCGCCCGGGCGGCTCGAGGTGGTCGGGCACCAGCCCCTCGTCGTCCTGGACGGCGCCCACAACGTCGCCGGGGCGGAGGCGCTCGCGCGGGCGATGGCCGAGGAGTTCGCCGCGGCGCCGCGCACCTACGTCGTGGGGCTCCTCCGGGAGAAGGACCCGGCCGAGATGCTCGCAGCCCTGGGGGTCGGCGGGGCCGAGCGTCTCGTGTGCTGCGCGCCGCCGAGCACGCGGGCCCGCGACCCCGAGGAGCTGGCCGCCGCGGCCCGGGCGCTCGGGCTCGACCCCGGGCGGGTCGAGGTCGTCCACGACGTCGACGACGCGATCGAGCGGGCGCGGGCGGTCACCGGCCCCGACGGCCAGATCCTGGTCACCGGCTCGCTCTACGTCGTGGGCGCCGCCCGGCGGACCCTCGGGGTCGGCTGACACCGGGACGACCGACGTGCCGAAACCGGGGGTCCCGACCCCGGGGATCCCGACCTCGGGTGGGTCCGCCGGCGGCCGCCGACTAGGTTCCCGGCTCCATGAGTGCGAACCGGACCCTGGTGCTGTGCAAGCCCGATGCCGTCGAGCGCGGCCTCGTGGGTGAGATCGTCGGCCGCCTGGAGCGCCGCGGCCTGCGCATCGCGGCGCTCGAGCTGCGCCGGATCGACGCCGACCTCGCCGGTCGGCACTACGCCGAGCACGCCGACAAGCCCTTCTTCGGCGACCTGGTGGGCTTCATCACCCGGAGCCCGCTCGTGGCCATGGTGGTGGAGGGCCCCGACGACACCTGGGAGATCGTCCGGGCGATGATGGGCGCGACCAACCCCCGGTCGGCGGCCCCGGGCACGATCCGGGGCGACCTGGCGCTCGAGACCCAGGAGAACCTGGTGCACGGCTCGGACGGTCCCGAGTCGGCCGCCCGCGAGATCGCCCTCTTCTTCCCGGGACTCGCCGACCCGGCCTGAGCCGCCGCTCCCGCCTGCGCCGCCGCTCCCGGAGCCGCCCCGGAGGCCGCCCGCGGGCCGAGATTCCGGGTGAATTCCACCGTTCCGACGCTCCCAACTGGGACAATCGGGCGACGGCTGCTTGGTGCGGCCGGGGCGGAGGACCTAGCCTTGTCGCCTCATGCTGTCGCAACGACGGATTCCGGGCCGATGAGCGGCCAGCAGTGGCTCACGTCCGTCGTCGGGCGCGACATGGCCGTCGACCTCGGGACCGCCAACACCGTGGTCTACGTGCGGGGCCAGGGGATCGTCCTCGACGAGCCCTCGATCGTCGCGGTGAACACCCGCAACGACCAGCTCCTCGCCGTCGGGGTGGAGGCCAAGCGGATGCTCGGCCGGACCCCCGCCCACATCCAGTCGATCCGGCCCCTGAAGGACGGCGTGATCGCCGACTTCGACATGTGCGAGAAGATGCTGCGGTACTTCATCCAGCGGGTGCACCAGCGTCGGTGGGCCAAGCCCCGCATGGTGATCTGCATCCCCTCGGGCGTGACCGGGGTGGAGCGGCGGGCGGTGCAGGAGGCGGCGGAGTTCGCGGGGGCCCGCAAGCCCGCGCTCGTGATCGAGGAGCCGATGGCGGCCGCGATCGGCGCCGGGCTGCCCGTGCACGAGCCGGCCGGGAACATGATCGTCGACATCGGTGGCGGCACCACCGAGGTGGCGGTGATCTCGCTCGGCGGCATCGTCGCGAGCGAGTCCAGCCGGATCGCGGGCGACGAGTTCGACGCCGCGATCCTCGCCTTCATGAAGCGGGAGTACTCGCTGGCCCTCGGGGAGCGCACCGCCGAGGAGGTCAAGACCAAGCTCGCGACCGCCTATCCGCTCGAGGAGGAGCTCTACGCCGAGATCCGAGGCCGTGACCTCGTGACCGGTCTCCCCAAGACCGTGGTGGTGTCGACCGGGGAGATCCGGGAGGCGATCGAGGAGCCGGTGGCGGCGATCGTGGAGTCCGTCAAGGTCACCCTCGACAAGACCCCCCCTGAGCTCGCCGCCGACATCATGGAGCGGGGCATCGTCCTCGCCGGTGGCGGGGCGCTGCTGCTCGGGCTCGACCGGGTGATCCAGGCCGAGACCGGGATGCCGGTCCGGGTCGCCGACAACCCGCTCTACTCGGTCGTGCTGGGCTCCGGATACTGCCTCGAGCAGTTCGACATGCTCCGGCAGGTGCTGATCAGCGGCCCGAACGGCTGACCGGGCGCGTCTCGCGCATGGCGGTCTACCGACCGGACTCCCGACGCCGCCCGGTCGTGGTGCTGATGGTGATCACGTGCCTCGTGCTGATCACCCTCGACCGGCGTGAGAACGGAACCATCGCGGCGCTGCGCGGCACCGCCCGTGACGCCGTCGCGCCGGTGCAGGACGCGGTGGACGGCGTCTTCTCGCCGGTCTCCAACGTCTTCGACGGCGTGACCAAGGTCGACGGCCTCGAGCGCGACAACGCGCGGCTGCGGGCCCGGATCGCCGGCCTCGAGGGCAAGCTGAGCCGGGAGCGGGGCATCGCCGACGAGTACTCGCAGCTCGTGCGCCTGCTCGACATCCCCGACGTCGAGGACGTCACCGGCGTCGTGGCCCGCGTGATCACCGGGCCCGCGGGGAACTTCGAGCGGACGCTGACCATCAACAAGGGCACCGGCCAAGGGGTGATCGTGGGGATGACGATCGTGGCCGGTGACGGTCTCGTCGGCAAGGTCACCGAGGCGTCCCGGACCCGGGCGACCATCACCCTGATCGACAGCCCCGGACTCGGGGTGGGGGTCCGCACCGAGAAGAGCCGGGAGGAGGCGGTCACCCAGGGTCGGTCGGGTGACCGCCTGCTGCGTCTCGGGTTCATCGACAACCCCCGGGCCCCGATCGCCGAGGGCGAGCTGCTGTTCACCGCCGGGGTCGTCGGGTCGGCGTACCCGCCGGACATCCCGGTCGCCCGGGTCGTGCGCATCGACCGTAACCGGGGGGACCTCGACCCCGACATCCTCGCCGAGCCGCTCGTGGACCTCGACAAGCTGCTCTTCGTGAAGGCGCTGCGCTGGGCTCCGACCAACGCCACGGTCCCCGGGGGCGGTTGAGCGCCGGTCCATGCGCGCCGTCCGCTACTTCCTCCTCGTCGTCACCTTGGTGGTGCTGCAGACCGCGCTGTTCCCCAGCCTGCGGCTGTGGGGGGCCGCCCCCGACCTGCTGCTCGTGGCGACCATCGCCGTCGCCTACGAGCGGGGTCCCCAGACGGGTGCGATCTTCGGGTTCGTGGCCGGGCTCGCGATCGACTGCTTCCTCTCGTCGCCGCTCGGCGTCTCGGCGCTGGCCTTCACCCTGGTCGGTTACGGCTTCGGCGTGTTCCAGGGTGGGCTGGTCCGGTCCTCCCGGTGGATGGCACCGCTGCTCGGCGGGCTCGGCGGCCTGCTCGGCGGGTTCCTCTGGGTCGCAGTCGCGGCGGTCGCGGGCCAGGACGGCCTGTTCGCCGGGGCGGCCATCCGGACCGTGTTCGTGGCCGCCCTCTACGACGCCGTGGTGGCGCTGGCGGTGTTCCCCTTCGTCCGGTGGGCCTGTGGAGAACCCGAGTACGCCCATCGCTGACCGGGCCCGGCCCGGTGATGCGCCGGGTCCGGGCCCGGCGCGCCCCGCCCGGCCGTCCGACCCGCGAGAATGGGGGGCCATGCGGAGGCGGTGGGGGTGAGCGACGCGAGCAGCCGCTTCCGGCTGACGGTGGTGGGCGTCGTGGTGTTCGCCCTGTTCAGCACGCTCTTCGCCCGCCTGTGGTTCCTCCAGGTGGGCACGGCCGAGGACTTCGTCGCCCAGACCGAGCAGAGCCGGATCCGGGTGGTCCAGGAGCCGGCCATCCGCGGGGCGATCGTCGACCGCAACGGCAAGGTGCTGGTCCGCAACACCCTGGTCGACACGATCACGGTGGACCGCAACCTCACGCCGGAGGAGCGGGCCATCACGGCCAAGAACCTCGCCCGGGTGCTCGCTCTCCCCGAGGACGTGGTGGCGGCGGAGCTCGACAGTCCGAAGTACTCACCGTTCGAGCCGGTGCCGATCGCGCGCGACGCCACCTACGAGACGCTCGTCTACGTCCGCGAGCACCCCGAGCTGTTCCCAGGGGTGTCGGCCGAGCGACGCAGCATCCGCGAGTATCCCGAGCGTCTCCGCTTCGAGGACTTTCCGCCCCTGGGCGCGCACCTGCTGGGCTACGTGGGGCTCATCAACAAGGACGAGTACGAGATCCAGAAGCGGGCCGGCTACAGCCCGAACGACCCGATCGGCAAGCAGGGGATCGAGCAGCTGTTCGAGTCGGAGCTGCGGGGCAAGCCTCGTGAGCGAAGGCTCGAGGTCGACA
The DNA here is from genome assembly GCA_903899845.1 of uncultured Actinomycetes bacterium. Taxonomy (GTDB): domain Bacteria; phylum Actinomycetota; class Acidimicrobiia; order IMCC26256; family PALSA-555; genus CAIUKV01. Next base: position 5,396 of record CAIUKV010000085.1, on the reverse strand, counting down.
GCCGGGGGCGTCTCGTCGGGGTCGCCGAGGTGGTGGAGCCCGTCGCCGGGCGCGACGTCCAGTTGACGATCGACGCCGACGTCCAGCGGGTCGCCGAGGAGTCGCTGCGCGACGGCATGGTGCAGGCCCGGAACTACACCGACCGGCTCACCGGTGAGCGCTACAAGGCCACCGGGGGATCGGTGGTGGTGATGAACGTCCAGAACGGCGACGTCATCGCCCTGGCCAGCGCGCCCACCTTCAACATCTCCAAGTTCACGTCGGGCATCCCCACGCAGGAGTTCGCCATCCTCACCGACCCGGCCAACGGTCTGCCCCTGGTCAACCGCCCGGTGCAGGGCCTCTACGCACCGGGCTCGACGTTCAAGACGTTCAGCCTCTACGCCGCGTTGCGCGACAAGCCGAGCACCGAGGACGGCACGGTCTTCGACGAGAACTTCAGGTTCTTCGACCGGGGCTTCATCGAGTTCGGCGCGCGCGGTCAGGAGCAGTCGTTCCAGAACGCCGGCCGCCGCGCCAACGGCTCCGTCGACGCGACCCGGGCCATGACCGTGTCGAGTGACGTGTTCTGGTACAACATCGCGCTCCTGTACTGGCGGACGTGGGGTCGGGGTGAGCCCTTCCAGTCGAGCACGAACCTCGCCGACCCCCAGTACGGCATCCAGCAGGTCGCCCGGAAGTTCGGCTTCGCCCAGCCGACCGGCATCGGGCTCGCCGGGGAAGCCCGGGGGCGGATCCCCGACCTCACGTTCAAGCGCGCCCTCAACGTCGGGAACCCGGATCGGTCCACCCAGATCTGGCTGCCCGGTGACGGCATGAACCTGTCCGTCGGCCAGGGTGACGTGCTGGTGACCCCGCTCCAGCTGGCTCAGGCCTACGGGGCGTTCGCCAACGGGGGGGTCATCCACACCCCTCGCCTGGCCCGGGCCGTGCTCGAGGGCGGGTCCACGCTGGGGGAGCCCCGGATCGTCCGCGACCTGCCCCGCCAGCCCGCCCGGACGGTGGGCGTCGACCCCCGGATCGTCGACCTGATCATGCCCGGCCTCGAGGGCGCGGTCTGCTCGCCCGAGGGAACGGCCAACTCGGCCTTCTCCGGCTACCCGTGCGGTGTGGTCATGGGCAAGACCGGCACCGCCGAGGTGCTGGGCCAGCAGGACACTGCGCTGTTCGTCGGGGTGACCCCGCCCCGGGTCGACCCCGAGAACCCCCAGCCCCAGTACGTGGTCGCGGTCGTGGTCGAGCAGGGCGGGTTCGGCGGATCGATCGCGGCACCGATCGCCCGCCGGGTGATCGACGCGCTCCTCGGCAACCCTGATCCGCCCCGGGTCGTCACCTACCGGCCGGACGTCGACTGATGGCGCTCTCGCCTCCCCGCTCCCTCGGCCGGATCCGGTCGCGTGCCGGCGCCCCCACGTCGTCGCGCCTCGGCGTGGACTGGCGCGACCTCGACTGGGTGATGCTGGGGGCCGTGGGCGGGATCATCACCCTCGGGCTGGTGATGGTGTACTCGACCACCCGCAACCTGGTCGACAACCCGTACTACTTCGTGACCCGCCAGGCCGTGGCCCTCGGACTCGGGATCATGGTGTTCTGCGTGATCCTGCGCATCGACTACCGCAAGTTCCGCGACTTCTCGCTGCTCGCGTACCTTGCGGTCATCGTGCTGCTCATCGGGGTCATCACCCCGATGGGCTCGAGCGCCAAGGGTGCGCAGGCGTGGTACGCCTTCCCGGGCGGCTTTCAGTTCCAGCCCGCCGAGATCGCGAAGTTCCTCCTGATCGTGGCGCTGTGCGGCTACGTCAACGAGCACCGGGGTGACATCGACCCGTGGCGGGTCACCGTGCTCGTCGGGCTCGCGGTCCTCCCGATCGGACTGATCCAGCTGCAGCCCGACCTCGGGACGAACATGGTGCTCGCGGCGATCCTGCTCGGGCTCCTCGCCGTGGCCGGGGCCAAGGGTCGGTACCTGCTCGTCCTGCTGCTGCTCGCGGTGACCGGGGTCTACGCCGTGCTCACCCTGGGGCTCCTGCAGCAGTACCAGATCGACCGACTGACCTCGGTGATCAATCCTGACGCCGCCTCGCAGGCCGCGGCGTACAACCAGACCCAGTCCAAGAACACCATCGGGTCGGGTGGGGTCACCGGGGCCGGGCTGTTCCAGGGGCCCCAGACCCGGCTCGGCTACGTGCCCGAGCAGCACACCGACTTCATCTTCACGGCGGTGGCCGAGGAGCTCGGGTTCGTGGGCGCGGCCGTGCTGCTCGCCCTGTACGCCGTGGTGATGTGGCGGACCTGGCGAACAGCCCGGCTGGCACGCGACTACTACGGGACGCTGGTGTGCTCGGCAGTCTTCGCCATGCTCGCGTTCCAGATCTTCGAGAACATCGGGATGACCATGGCGATCATGCCGGTGACCGGGATCCCGCTCCCGTTGATGAGCTACGGCGGCTCGAGCATGATCGCGACGCTGGCCTGCCTGGGCCTGGTCGCCAACGTCCACGCCCGCCGGTTCGCCTGATCGGGGGCCTCCCCGGGCCGTTCCCGGGCCCCCCGGCCCGCCCCGGTAGCCTGGGCTCCAGATGTCCAACCTGTGGCCGCGGATCGAGTCCCTCCTGCCCCGGGTGGAGAAGCCCGCTCGCTACATCGGCATGGAGCGGGGCAGCGTCCGACCCGAGCACCACCCCGGGAAGGTCGCCTGGCTCCTCCTGTACCCCGATGCCTACGAGGTCGGCCTCCCCAACCAGGGACTGCAGATCCTCTACGAGATCCTGAACGAGCGCGACGACGCGGTCGCCGAGCGGTCCTACGCGCCCTGGGTGGACCTCGAGGCGGAGATGCGGGCGCACGGCGTCCCCCTGTTCTCCGTCGACACCCACCGGGCCGCGGGCGACTTCGACGTCCTCGCCTTCAACCTGTCGGCCGAGCTCGTCTACACGAACCTGCTCAACTGCGTGGACCTCGCCGGTGTGCCGGTGCGCAGTGCCCAGCGGCGCCCCGAGCACCCGCTCGTCCTGGCCGGGGGACACTGCGCGTTCAACCCGGAGCCGCTGGCCGACTTCGTCGATGCCTTCGTGATGGGGGACGGCGAGGAGGTGGTCGCCGAGATCACCGAGGTGATCGGCGCCTGGAAGCGGTCCGGCCGGGCCCACCGCGAGCAGGTGCTGCACGATCTCGCCACCGTGCCCGGGGTCTACGTGCCGTCGATGTACGACGTCGAGTACGACGGGCCCCGGGTGGTCGCTGTCACCCCCCGGTATCCCGACGTCCCGGCGGTCGTCGACAAGCGCACGGTCGCCGATCTCGCCGACTGGCCCTACCCCAAGCGCCAGCTCGTGCCGCTGGTCGAGGTGGTGCACGACCGCCTCAACGTGGAGCTGTTCCGGGGCTGCACGCGGGGCTGTCGGTTCTGCCAGGCGGGGATGATCACCCGACCGGTGCGGGAGCGACCGCTCGAGCAGGTCCGCACCATGGTGCGCGACGGCCTCCGGCGCACCGGGTACGACGAAGTGGCCCTCACCTCGCTCTCGAGCGCCGACTTCTCGGGCATCGACGGGCTCGTGGGTGGGATCGTGGAGGAGCAGACCGCCACCGGCTCGGTGTCGCTGTCGCTGCCCAGCCTGCGGGTCGACGCCTTCACGGTCGGTGTCGCCTCCGAGATCCAGCGGGTGCGCCGCACCGGCCTCACCTTCGCACCCGAGGCCGGCAGCTGGCGTCTGCGCCAGGTCATCAACAAGCTGGTGACCGAGGCCGACCTCTACGCCGCGGTCGACGCCGCGTTCTCGCAGGGATGGCGCCGGGTCAAGCTCTACTTCCTCACCGGGCTGCCGACCGAGACCGACGTCGACACCCTCGGCATCGCCGAGCTCGCCACCAACGTGGTGGACATCGGTCGCCGGTACACGAAGGGCGCGAGCGCGACGGTGTCGGTCGGCGGCTTCGTGCCCAAGCCCCACACCCCGTTCCAGTGGTTCGGCCAGAACTCGGTCGAGGAGCTGCGGCGCAAGGTGGGCCTCCTGCGCGACGCCCTGCGGCGCAGCCCGGCCAAGGTTCGGTGGCACGACCCCGAGGCGTCGTTCGCCGAGGGGATCGCGAGCCGGGGCGACCGCCGGATCGGCGCGGTGATCGAGCGGGTGTGGCGGTCGGGGGGGACGTTCCAGGAGTGGAGCGAGCACTTCGACCTGCGCCGCTGGCTCGACGCCATGGCCGCCGAGGGCCTCGACCCCGACTGGTACGTGACCCGGCACCGGACCGAGGACGAGGTGCTCCCCTGGGACCACATCGCCGCCGGGCTCCACCGCGACTTCCTCTGGCAGGACTGGAAGGCTGCGCTCGCCGAGCACGGGCTCCCCGACTGCCGGTGGACCCCGTGCTACGACTGCGGGGTGTGCACCGGCTACGCCCTCGAGCACGTGGTGGCGGCGAACGTGCCGCCGGCGGGTGGCAGCCAGGGGACCGGCCAGGACCTCGCGACCGGCCACTCGGTGCCCGTGCAGCTGCTCCCGACCGGGCCCCGTGCTCGGTCCGGAGGAACGGGAGCCCGGGTTGCGGGGTGACACCGGACACCCGGTTCGGCTGCGCTTCTCCAAGCGGGGCCCGGTGCGCTTCATCTCGCACCGCGACGTCGCGCGTGCCTTCGAACGGGCCTTCCGGGTCGCCGAGCTCCCGCTCGCCTTCTCGGCCGGCTTCTCGCCCCATCCGAAGATCAGCTTCGGGCCCGCCCTGGCGGTCGGCTACGAGAGCGACGCCGAGTACCTCGACCTCGAATGCACCGAGGCGGTGCCGGAGACCCGGTGGACCGACGAGGTCACGGCGGCCCTCCCGGAGGGGATGGCGGTGACGGGGGTCGCCCCGCTCGCCGATCGGGCGCCGTCGCTCCAGGAGGAGATCTCGGTCCTGGCCTACGAGGTCACGTTGGGCGGGATCCCGGCCGGGGCCCTCGGCCCGGTCGTCGCCGACCTCCTCGGTCGCGCGTCGGTCGAGGTCACCGTCAGTCGCAAGGGCGAGGCGCGGATCGACGACATCCGCCCCTCGGTGCTCGCCCTGCACCAGCCTCGTCCCGACGAGGCGTGTGTCGTCGTGGAAGTCGCGACCCGACCCCGCACCCTGCGGGTCGTCGACGTCGTCAACGGCCTCCGGGCCGTCGCGGGGGATGCGTGGCCGATCGAGGAGTCACGCGTCCGCCGCACGTATCAGTGGATCGAGCGCGGAGGCGCGCGGCACGAGCCGCTCGACGTCGACCGCCGCTCGGACACGCGGACGCTGGAGGCGTGCGCGTGATCGGACAAGGACGAACCCATGGAAGACCAGACCACGAACTCCCCGACCACCCCCGGGGGGTCGCTGCCCCCCGCCGGGCCCGGTGCACCGAGTGCGCCGAGTGGGCCCAGTGCGCCGAG
>CAIUKV010000084.1 GCA_903899845.1 uncultured Actinomycetes bacterium | reverse complement strand
CACGAGCAGCCCCGGGACCGCGGCCACGACGTACGCCCACCGCCAGCCCAGCGCGCCGCCCACCAGTCCGCCGACCCCGACGCCGACCCCGGTCCCGATCACCACCGTCAGTCGCTGGACCGCGTAGACCCGGCCCCGGGCCAGCGGCGGGTAGTAGTCGGCGACGAGGCTCGACGACACCGGGTTGTCCACGTGGCTGGCGCCCCCCAGGAGGGTCCGCACGCCGAAGAAGGCCAGGAACGACGGGGCCACGGCCGACAGGCCACTGAGGAGGGCCCAGCTGGCGACGACGACGGTGAGCAGCCGGGTGCGCCGGGCGTGGTCGGCGAGCCACCCGGCGGGGACGAGCACGAGGAACCCGGCGAGCACCGCCGCGGTCGGGAGGGCGCCGGCCACGGTGTCGGAGAACCCCCACTGGTCCTGCAGGAGGCCCAGGGTGCCGGGCACGACGCCCTGGTCGAGCGCGTCCACCAGGACGATGCCGGTGAGCACCGCCGCCGGGCGCCACCCCCAGGGTCCGAGGCCGGAAGGGGGCACGGTGGGGGATCAGGCCCCGGTCCCGCCCTGCAGCCGCTCGTCCTTCTCGCGGACGATGTCGGCCAGGTCGTCCTGGAACGCCTCCATGCGCCCGCGCAGCTCGGCGTCGAACGCGCCGAGGATCCGGACCGCGAGCAGCCCGGCGTTGCGGGCGTTGCCGATGGCCACGGTCGCGACCGGGATGCCGGCGGGCATCTGGACGATCGACAGCAGCGAGTCGAGGCCGTCGAGCTGGCGCAACGCGACCGGGACCCCGATCACGGGCAACGCCGTGAGGGACGCGGTCATCCCGGGCAGGTGGGCGGCGCCCCCGGCCCCGGCCACGATCACCCGCAGGCCCCGGGCCACGGCGCTGCGCGCGTACTCGACCATGACGTCGGGGGTCCGGTGGGCCGAGACGATGCGGACCTCGTGGGGCACCCCGAACTCCGTCAGCACGTCGATCGCGCCCTGCATGGTCTCGAGGTCGGAGTCGCTGCCCATGATCACGCCCACCAGCGGCGCCCGCTCGGCCATGCGCAGCGACGTTACCCTGCGGGGATGCGGACGCGCCTGACCGAGCTCCTCGGGGTCGAGCACCCGGTGATGCTGGCCGGGATGGGTGGTGTGAGCTATCACGCGCTGGTGGCCGCGGTCTCCGAGGCGGGCGGGTTCGGCTGCCTCGGCGCCTCCACGATGTCGTCCCCGCAGATGGTCGAGGAGATCCGGGCGGTGCGGGCCCGGACCACCCGCCCGTTCGGCGTCGACCTGCTCACGGCCATGCCCGACCGGTTGCTCGACGACGTCGCCGCGCTCGTGCGGGAGGGCGCATCGGTGTTCGTCGCCGGGCTCGGCATCCCCCGCGACGCGATCGACTACTGCCACGAGCACGGCGTGCTGGTGGCGAGCATGTGCGGGAAGGTCCGCCACGCCGTCGCCGCGGTCGAGGCCGGTTGCGACCTCGTGATCGCCCAGGGCACCGAGGCGGGCGGGCACACCGGTCTGGTCGCGACCCTGCCCCTGGTCCCCCAGGTGGTGGACGCGGTGGCCGGCCGGGTGCCGGTGGTCGCAGCCGGCGGCATCGTCGACGGCCGGGGTCTCGCCGCGGCCCGGGCGCTGGGTGCCGACGGCGTGTGGGTGGGCACGCGCTTCATCGCCACGCCCGAGGCCCGCTCGGCGCCGGGGTACAAGGACGCCCTCCTCCGGGCCACCGACGACGCCACCGTGATCTCGCGCGCCTACAGCGGCAAGCCGATGCGGGTCCTGCGCAACCGCTGGACCGAGCACCACGAGCAGCACCCCGAGGAGGTCGCCCGGTTCCCGGAGCAACTGGGCGCGTCGATCGGGGCGGGGGCGTTCCACCTCGGGGCCGACGAGGACGCGACCGGGGTCGATCCCGAACGTGAGGGCTATCCGGCGGGCCAGGGGGTCGGCGCGCTCCACGGCCTGGTCCCGGCGGGGGAGCTGGTGGCGCGGTTCGTCGCCGAGGCCGAGGCGGCGCTGGCCGCGCTCCGGGACTGATCGGTACCGGTCGGCGCGGGGTCAGCCTCGCCCGGCGCGGCGCGACTCCTCGCGCAGGTCGTGCGCGTACATGCGGGCTACGAGGTCCTCGAACGAGACCCGGGGGGTCCAACCGAGCTTCGTGCGGGCCTTGGTGGGGTCGCCGAGCAGGAGGTCGACCTCGGCCGGGCGCATGAACCGCGGGTCCTGCT
>CAIUKV010000083.1 GCA_903899845.1 uncultured Actinomycetes bacterium | reverse complement strand
GTCGACGCGCTCACGGGAACGACGGTCGGGAGCCGGGTGCTCGTCGCCGTCGCCCCCGAGGACGGTCTCGCCCGCAACGCCTCGTCGGTCGGCCTGCGCAAGGACGACACCGTCCTGTTCGTGATCGACGTCCGGGGGATCTCGACCCCGCTCGAGCGGGCCATCGGCAACGCGGTCACCCCGCCGCCGGGCCTCCCGACCGTGACCCTGGCCAAGAACGGCGCGCCCACGATCACCATGCCGAAGACCGCCGCCCCCACCGGGCTCGTCGCGGTGCCGTTGATCGAGGGCACCGGTCCGGTGGTCCAGGCCGGCCAAACCATCGACGCGCGCTACACGGGTGCCATCTGGGACACCGGCAAGGTCTTCGACTCGACCTGGAAGCAGAAGGACCGGGGCCGGGTCGTGGCCTTCCAGATCGGGACCGGCTCGGTCATCGACGGCTGGGACCAGGGCCTCGTCGGCCAGAAGGTCGGCTCCCAGGTGCTGCTCGTGATCCCACCCGCGCTGGGCTACGGTCCCGACGGGCAGCCGGCCGCGGGCATCAAGGGCACCGACACCCTCGTGTTCGTGGTCGACATCCTCGGCGTGTCGTGAGCCCCGAGCCCCGGCACCCCGCGATCAGGCGAGGGCCGTCCGCAGGAAGTCGCACGCCTCGGACCAGCACCGCGCGCTGAGCTCGAGGTCGAGCGTGCCCAGCGCGTCGTAGGGGTTCATGAACGCGTGGCCCGACCCGGGGTGCACGGTGACGACGACGTCCTTGCCCAGGGCGCGCAACCGGGTCTCGAGGTCGCGGGCGGCCGCGGGCGGGAAGAAGTCGTCGTGCTCCGCCATGTGGCCGCGGACCACGGCGGTGAGCCCCGACCAGTCGGGTTCGTCGTCGGGGCCGGGGAACCCGTAGAACGGCACCGCGGCGCGGACGACGTCGCCCCGGTCGGCGGCGATCCGCCACGTGAGCATCCCGCCCATGCAGAAGCCCATCACGCCGATGCCCGAGCCGGTGACCGCCGGGTGGTCGGCGAGGAAGTCCACCGCGCCGCGCATGTCGCGCGCGGCCCGCTCGGGGGGGGAGCGTGGTCATGAGCTGCGCGGCCTTGTCCATCTCGGTGTGGGCCGCGACCTCGCCGTGGTAGAGGTCCGGGACGAGGGCCACGAACCCGGCGGCACCGAGCCGGTCGGCGAGCTCGAGGATGCCGGGGTCGAGCCCCCACCACTCCTGGATGACGAGCACACCGGGTCCGGTCCCGCCCGCCGGCACGACGAGGACGCCGTCGGCGGTGGCCCCGTCGCCGCAGGGGAAGGTCACGGTCTCGGCCATGGCCGAACCGTAGCGGGCGGTCCGACGGGTCGGCCACGGTCCCGGTGCGCGATGCTGCCCCGGTGCCCGCCGACGAGCTCGTCATCCGCCTCCTCGGTCCCGACGAGGCCGATCTCGTGGTCCGCGCGATCCGGTCGGCGTACGGGGACTCCTACGACGTGGCGTGGTGCTACGACCCGGTCGAGATCGCCCACCGGCTCGCCCACGGCCAGATGGTCTCGGCCGCCGCGTTCACGCCGTCGGGCGACCTCCTCGGCCATGCCGCCCTCACCCGTCACGACCACGACGACCAGGTGGTCCACGCCGGGCAGGCGGTGAGCCTCCCCGAGGCCCGGGGCCATCACGTGTTCACCCGGGTCAAGGCGCACCTCGCCGACTGGGCCCGGGCCCGCGGCATCCTCGGCATCTTCAGCGAGGCGACCGCAGCCCATCCGTACAGCCAGAGGGCCAACCTCGACCTCGGCGCCACCGAGACCGGCATCCTCCTCGCCTGGATCCCGGCCACGGTGGCGAACGACGCCACCACCCTGACCGCGCCGGTGCGGGCGTCAGTGGTGCTGTACCACCTGCGGACCAACCCGGCCCCGGCGCACCCCGTGTACGCGCCGGCCCGCCACCGCGACGTGACCCACGCAGTGCTCCACCGCGGGGGGCTGCGGGGTCGCCTCGCCGAGACGCCGGCCCGGACGAAGGTCCCGCCCCACTCTCGTGTCCACGCCGAGGCGCTGACCACGCACAACACCCTGATCCTCCACGTCGAGCAGATCGGCACCGACCTGGCGACGGTGCTGACCGAGCAGCGCGACGCGCAGTTCGCGCGCGGCGTCGACGTGGTCTTCGTCGACCTCCGCCTCGATCAGCCCGCCACCGGACTGGTCGGCGACGAGCTCGCCGACGCCGGGTTCGGCTTCGCCGGGATCTTCCCGAGCCCCCAGCATCGCGGTGAGAACCTGCGCCTCCAGGCCTTGCGGCCGGGTCTCGTGGTGACTGCCGCCGACGTCGCGGTGGCGTCCGACCACGGACGGGCCCTCCTCGACCACGTCCTCGCCGAGCAGGGTCCCCCGAGCGCGGCTGCTCCGGCTCCTGCTCCCGCGCCCGGTGCGGCGTGAGGTTCTCGGTCGTCGTCCCGAGCTACGGCGCGCTGGGGGATCCCGGCGCGCTGGCGGTGTGCATCGACGCGGCCGAGGCCCTCGGGTTCGAGGGGGTGTGGTTCGCCGATCACGTCGCGCTGCCCGACTACGCGACGCCGGTCCTGCCGCCCCCCATGCTCGACCCGCTGGCGGCGTGCGCGTGGGGCCTCGGGCGCACCCGCCGCCTGCGGTTCGGGACCGACGTCCTCGTCGCGCCGTACCGGCCACCGCTGGTGCTCGCCGCGCTCGCCGGGTCCCTCGCCCGCCTCTCGGGGGAGCGCCTGGTCGTCGGGATCGGGGTGGGCTACCTCGAGGGCGAGTTCGCCGCGCTCGGGCTCGACCCGGCCGACCGGGGTCCGTGCACCGACGAGGTGCTCGACGTGCTGCGGGCCTGCTGGGCCGAGGCCGGTCCGGTCGCGCACCCGGGACCCCGGTTCGCCTTCACGGACGTGCACCCGGTGGGCACCCCGCCGGGCGGGTTCGTGCCCGGGGCCGTGCCGTTGTGGGTGGGGGGCAACGCCGGGGTCGCGCTCCGGCGGGCGGCCCGGGCGGGCGACGGCTGGCACCCGCTGTTCCCGACCCCCGAGGCCTACGCCCGGGGTCGGGCCACGATCGAGGCCGAGCGGGCCCGCCGGGGCCGAACCGGACCGTTCACCTGGTCGTACAGCGCGGCGGCGACCCGCATCCTCGACCGACCGGCGGCACCGTCGTCCCCGCCGGTCCCGCGAGTCCCGCCCGGGACGGCCGCGGCCCGGGCCCGGCCCGAGTTCGGGTACGCCCCGGCCCCACCGACCGCACCGGACGGGCGCCCCCGCCTCGTGGGTACCGTGGAGCAGGTGGTCGCCGACGTGCGGGCGCTGGCCGAGGCGGGGGTCGAGCACCTCGTGCTGCGATGCTGGACCTCGGCGTCGGACCTCGACGCCGACGGCGTGGTCGCGCAGTACGAGCGCATCGCCACCGATGTCGTCCCGGCCGTCGCCGGGTCCCCAACGGGAGGGAACCGGTGAGCGCATCGACGACGGCGGACGGCACCGCACCGTACGACCTCGTGGTCCGGGGCGGTCGGGTCGTCGACGGCTCGGGGCTGCCGGCGTACGCAGCCGACGTCGCCGTGCGGGCCGGCCGAATCGTCCGGGTGGGGACGCTGACCTCCGCCGCGGTGGCCGCCGCCGGGCGGGTGATCGACGCCGACGGCCTCCACGTGCTCCCGGGCTTCATCGACATCCACACCCACTACGACGCCCAGTTGCACTTCGAGCCCACGGCATCGCCGGCGTCGTGGCACGGCGTGACCACGGTGATCATGGGCAACTGCGGCTTCTCCGTGGCGCCGGCGCGTTCCGGCGACGCCGCGTGGCTGCTCGAGATGCTCTCCCGGGTCGAGGGGATGTCGGCCGACGCGCTGCGCGCCGGGGTCGACTTCGCCGGCGGCAGCTTCGGCGACTTCCTCGACGGCCTCGACGGCCGGATCGGCGTGAACGCGGCGGCCTACGTGGGGCACTCGGCGGTGCGCCGCTACGTGATGGGTGACGACGCGCAGACGCGTGCGGCGACCGCGGCCGAGATCGACGCGATGTGCGACCTCGTCCGCGGCGCGATGCGCGCCGGCGCCGCCGGCTTCAGCACCTCCCAGCTCGACATCCACCAGGCCCACAACGGGCTGCCCGTCCCCTCGAACCTGGCGACCGCGGACGAGGTGATCGCGCTGTGCGCAGTGCTCGCCGAGTTCGACCACGGCGCGATCGAGATCATCCCCCGATCGTTCGCCGAGGGCTACGACGACGCCGACCGGGCGCTCCTGCGGGCCATCGGGACCGTGTCGGGCAAGCCCCTCGACCTCAATCCGGTCGTGTGGTTCCCGCACCTCCCCGACGCCTGGTCGCGGTCGATGGCGTTCCTCGAGGAGCTCGCGGCGGAGGGGCTGCGCCCGTACCCCATGTACGCCGCCCACCGGGGTGGGGCGTACTACACGCTCGACTCCACCTTCCTGTTCGACGACATGGCCGCGTTCCGCGACGCCCTCACCCGGCCCGAGCCCGAGCGGAGCGCCGCGCTGCGCGACCCGGCGGTACGCGACCGGATGCGGCGCGACCTGGTGGGTCCGCCCGCGCCATCGTTCCCGGTCCAGTACGACCTCACCACGGTGTACGCGGTGCACCGGCCCGAGCACGCAGCCTGGGTCGGTCGCACCTTGGCCGAGCTGACCGCCGAGCGCGGCGGTGATCCCCTGGACGCGTTCCTCGACCTCGCCCTCGCCGACGACCTCCGGACCACCTTCTTCGTGACGCCGCTGCTCGAGCGCGGTGGCCGGGTGGTGACCGAGGCCCTGATCGACCATCCGCTCGCCATGGCCGGGAGCAGCGACGGCGGGGCGCACCTGGCCTCGTTCGTGGGTGCCGACTACACGACCCGCCTCCTCACCGAGTGGGTGCCCGACCACCTCTCCTTCGAGGAGGCGGTGCGCCGGATCACCGCCGTTCCCGCGTCCACCCACGGCCTCCACGACCGGGGGACGATCCGGCCCGGTGCGTGGGCCGACCTGGTCGTGGTCGACCGCGCCGCGCTCGGCGTCGGCACCACCCGGTGGGTCGACGACTTCCCGGCCGGCGCGGGCCGTCTGGTGGTCGACGCCACCGGGTACCGCCACGTCGTGGTGAACGGTGAGGAGCTCCTGCGCGACGGCGTCGCCACGGGCGCACGTCCGGGCCGGGTCCTGCGGGGCGCCGAGACGTCGTGGACCTGACCCGCGCCGCCACCCCGGGGTTCTTCGCCACGATGGCGATCGAGCACGCGTACCTCCGACGCCAGGCCGCGCACCGTCCACCGACCGCCGGCGACTACGAGCGGCGCGACACCCTGACCAGCCTCGCGATGGGGACCGCCTCGGTGCTCGCGCCCGTGGTGGCCGAGCGGGTGCTCGGACCGTTCGTCCCCGGGCGGGGTCGCTTCGGCAGGGCGCTCGTGGCCGGCGCGGTCGGTGCGGCCGTGGTCACGACCGTCGCCGACCGTGTGCGCCGCCGGGCCCGGCGCCGGGGGCGACCCGGGGCGGAGCCTCCCTCGGCGGAGGCTCCCACGGCGGAGCCACGCGACCGGGTCACCGTGATCGCCGACCGGACCGCCCGCATCGGCGGGGCGGCTGCCGTCGCCGCGGGCGGGGTCGCGCTCGGGCTGTACTGGAACGACCGCACCCGGCCCGACGTGCTGTGGGCCCGCCGCCGACTGCCCGATCTGGGCCGGGGCCCGCTCGCCCTCGCGCTCGCCGTCCTCGGGTGGGACTTCGTCTACTACTGGAACCACCGGTGGATGCACACGAGTCGCCAGGCCTGGGCGTACCACGTGGTCCACCACTCGAGCGAGCACTACAACCTCTCCACCGCGCTGCGGCAGCCCGTGGCCGGACCGGTCACGGTGTTCGTGCCCTACGG
>CAIUKV010000082.1 GCA_903899845.1 uncultured Actinomycetes bacterium | reverse complement strand
CACGATCCAGTACCTCGCGGTGGCGATCGCGCTCTTCCCGCCGACGGCCGGGACCCCGGGGGTGGCCGACGCCGCGCTCTGGGTCGCGGTGGCCCTGACCGTGGTGTCGGGCGTCGACCTCGTTGTGCACGCCCGGCGCCCACCGACGGCGGGTGGGGTCCCGACCTCCTAGCATCCGGCCCATGCGCTGCGACGTCCTCGCGATCGGCACCGAGCTGCTCCTCGGCCAGATCGTCGACACCAACAGTTCCTGGCTCGGCGAGCAGCTCGCCGAGGCCGGCGTCGACACCTACGACCACCGCAAGGTGGGCGACAACCTCGGACGCATGGTGCGCGCCCTGCGCGACCTGCTCGAGGAGGCCGACGCCGTGATCGTGTGCGGTGGGCTCGGGCCGACCCCCGACGACGTCACCCGTGAGGCCATCGCCGAGGTGATGGGCGTGGGGCTCGAGCGCCGGGAGGACCTGATCGCCGTGATCCGGGAGATGTTCGGATCGCGGGGTCGTGAGATGCCGGAGAACAACCTCCGCCAGGCCGACATCCCGGTGGGGGCCGAGCCGATCCCGAACCCGATCGGCACGGCGCCGGGGATCCTCGCCGCCTTCCCGCTCGACGGCCGGGACCGGGTGGTCTACGCCGTGCCGGGCGTCCCCTACGAGATGCACCGGATGGTGCGTGAGCACGTGCTGCCCGACCTCCTCGCCCGCTCCGGTGCGCAGTCGGTGATCCGGTCGCGGTCGCTCAAGACCTGGGGGACGTCGGAGTCGGGGCTGGCCGAGATGATCGCCCACCGCGTCGACGCCCAGCAGAACCCCACGATCGCGTTCCTCGCGCGCGGGATCGAGGGGCTCTACGTGCGCATGACCGCGAAGGCCGCCAGCGAGGCCGAGGCCCAGGCCCTCCTCGACGCGGAGGACGCCGAGCTCCGCAAGATCCTCGGCGAGCTGGTCTTCGGGATCGACGACGAGACGATGGAGTCCACGGTGCTCGGGCAGTGCCGGGACCGGGGATGGACCCTCGGGGTGGCCGAGTCGCTCACCGGCGGGTTGATCGGCGCGCGGCTCGCGAACGTGCCCGGAGCCTCCGAGGTCTTCCGGGGCTCGGTCGCCTCGTACGCGACCGAGGTGAAGCGCTCGGTCCTCGGGGTCACCGCCGAGCGGGTCGTGTCCGAGGAGTGCGCGGTCCAGATGGCCGAGGCGGCGCAGCGCGTGCTCGGGGCCGACGTCGGCATCGGGATCACCGGCGTCGCCGGGCCCGCCGAGCAGGAGGGTCAGCCCGTCGGCACCGTCTGGTACGCGGTCGCCGTGCCGGGCCGGGCCACCGAGGCCGTGACCGCGAAGCTCCCGTTCGACCGGGAGCGCATCCGGCAGTTCTCGACCATCACGGCGCTGAACCTCCTGCGCCTGCGGCTGCGCTCCCTGCCCTGAGGACGCGGTGGCGGGCCTCGCGCGTGCGTTCGTCGCCGTGGTCCCCCCGCCGCCGGTCCGCTCGGCCCTGGTCGCGGCCGTGCGCGACGCCCGCGCCGCCGTCGGCCCGGCGCCCGGGCTGCGCTGGGTGCCACCGGCGCACTGGCACGTGACCCTGCGATTCCTGGGGGCGGTGGCCGAGCCCGAGCGCGTCGTGACCGACCTGGCGGCCCGACTGACGTCCCACCGCCCGGTGACCGTCCGCCTGGGGGGCGTCGGCACGTTCCCGGTCGGGGGGCGGGGCGCCGTCGTGTGGGCGGGCGTCCACGACGTCGGCGCCGACGCGCGACTGGCCGACCTCGCCGCAGTGGTGGACACGGTGCCGTGCGACCGGCCCGCCCCGACCCGGCCCTTCCGGGCCCACCTCAGCCTGGTCCGGGCGCCCGAGCCGCCGTCCGGGCGGGTCGGGCCCGCGGTGTCCCGGGCCCTCGGCCGGCACCTCGGGGCGACCGCGCCCTGGGTCGCCACCGAGGTGGTCGTGGTCTCGTCGGTCCCCGGGTCCGAGGGCCACCGCCACGAGGTGGTGGCCCGGTGCCCCCTCGGCGCCTGATCGGCCCGGTCCGGAGGGGATGCTTGCACTGCGAACAGGTGTTCGCTAATGTCACGGTTGTCATTCGGGGTCACCAGAGCACCACTCCCGACCCGGGCGACCCACCGACCGACCGGCCGGCCGACCGGCCAGCCGACCGGCCAGCCGACCGGGCGACCGACCGCCGATAACCGTCACACCCCGTCCGTAGCGTTCCGGGGGTCATCCCCCAAGACCCCGAACGACCCACACCCCACTGGAGGAACCACGATGGACCGCAACCAGTCCCTGGACATGGCCCTCGGCCAGATCGAGAAGCAGTTCGGCAAGGGCGCGATCATGCGCCTGGGCGAGCGCCCGAGCGTCTCCATCGAGGCCATCCCGACCGGGGCCCTCGCCCTCGACCTCGCCCTCGGCATCGGCGGCCTCCCCCGGGGCCGGGTCGTCGAGATCTTCGGCCCCGAGTCGTCGGGCAAGTCCACCCTGGCCATGCACGTGGTCGCCGAGGCCCAGCGCAACGGCGGCACCTGCGCCTACATCGACGCCGAGCACGCCATGGACCCGGCCTACGCCGAGGCCATCGGGGTCAACGTCGACGACCTCTACATCTCCCAGCCCGACACCGGGGAGCAGGCGCTCGAGATCGCCGACATGCTGATCCGGTCCGGTGCGCTCGACGTCGTCGTGATCGACTCCGTGGCCGCACTCGTCCCCCGGGCCGAGATCGAGGGCGAGATGGGCGACACCCACGTCGGCCTCCAGGCCCGGCTCATGAGCCAGGCCCTGCGCAAGCTGACGGCCAACCTCAACCGCTCCAACACGATCTGCATCTTCATCAACCAGCTGCGGGAGAAGAT
>CAIUKV010000081.1 GCA_903899845.1 uncultured Actinomycetes bacterium | reverse complement strand
GGGGAGGAGGACGCGGAGGACGGGACGACGGCGCACGGGCGGCCTTTCGTGGGGGAGCGGCGAGGGTACCGGGGGCGGGGCCGGGTCCGACCGCGCCCGGACCCCCGCAGCGGGGCCCTCGGGCCGATCCCTCAGGCCGACGGCTCGGGGAGCGCCTCGTAGACCTCGGGCCGGAACCGGGGGGTGCACACGCAGACGAAGACGAGGTCGACGGTCCCGGTGTTGGCGATGCGCTGCGGCACGCCCGCCGGGATCACCACGACGTCACCCGGGCCCACCGTCGTGCCCGGACGGTCGCCGAGGTGCATCGCACCCCGGCCGGCGAGGATCACGTACCGCTCGTCGACCGACACGCGGTGCCAGGCCGTGGTCACCCCCGGGGCCACGCGCGCCCGGGCGACCGAGACCGCAGGATCCGAGGGGTCGTTCCACCACTCGAGGATCCGGCAGCGCTCCTCGGTGGCGAACTCGGCAGACTCGTCGACGGGAACGATGCGGGGCTCCATGCCCCGAACCTAGCGACGGCCGGTGGAGCACCCGTCCGTCACCGGCACCCGAGGGCGGTCCGCAGCGTCGCGAGGTTCCGGTCCATGACCCGTTCGTAGTCGTCACCCCGGGCGGCCTCGCGGGGCGTGAGCCCCTCGAGCGGATTGAGCGTCGCGGTCTTCAGCCCGCCGGCCTCCCGGGCCAGGGTCCGGGCGATCCGCGGCGAGACCAGCTCCTCGGTGAAGATCGTGGTGACGCCCTTCCGCTGCACCAGGTCGCTCAGCGCTGCGAGGCGCTTCGGGTCGGGCTCGGCGTCGGGCGAGAGCCCCGCGACACCTTCCTGCTGGAGCCCGTAGGCCGCGGCGAGGTAGCCGAACGCTTCGTGGGAGCTCACGATCAGCGTCCGGGGGCAGTTCGCCAGACCGGTCCGGAAGCGGTCGTCGAGCGCCGCCAGCCGGTCCTTCAGGGCCGCCGCGTTGGCCGTGTAGGTGGCCTGGCCCGACGGGTCGGCCTTGACCAGCGCGGCAGTGGTCTCGTCGACAATCGCCTGCATGAGCGTGGGGTCGAGCCAGACGTGGGGATCGAGGCCACCGTCGACGTGATCGGCCTCGTCCTTGTGCTTCTTCTCGTCCTTGTGCTTCTTCTCGTCCTTGTGCTTCTTCTCGTCCTCGTGCGCATCGGCGACCTTCTGCCCGGCGCCGGCGATCGGCAGTCGGGCCAGCAGCGCGAGCGTGCCCGACCGACGGGTGGCGGCGGCCTCCTCCAGCGCGGGCTGGAACCCCGAGCCCATCACGACCACGAGATCGGCGTCGTCGATCGCGTCGCGCTGCTTCGGGGTCAGCTCCAGGTCGTGGGGCTCGGCCCCCGCCGGGGTCAGGTTTGTCACCACCACCCGGGTGCCCCCGACCTGCTCGAGCACCCAGGCGAGCGGGTAGAAGGCGGCGACGGCCTGCACCTTCCCCGGACCCGACTGGGCCCCGGCCGGAACGCCGCCGGCGGCGACCGTCGCGCCCAGCACCGCCAGCGCGGCGACCGTCTTTCGAACGAGCATGCGGCGGGACGACATCGTGGACCTCCGGGGACCGGGGCTCCGAGAACTGAGAGCCGGAGACAAAATGAGAATGAGTCTCATTATAACACTGTCGCGGGGCGTCGGGGCGCGGGCGGCCGGCGCCCCGCCGTCGTACGCTCCGGGGATGACCGACCTCGACGCCGTCCAGGCCCGCATGGCTGCCGTCTACGGCGAGCGGGACGCGGCCCGGGGCGTGCCCGCCACGGTGGCCTGGCTGGCCGAGGAGGTCGGCGAGCTGGCCAAGGCGGCCCGCAAGGGCACCCGGGCCGAGCGGCTCCACGAGCTCGGCGACGTCCTGGCCTGGCTGGCGTCGTTGGCCAACCAGCTCGACTGCTCCCTGGCCGAGGCCTTCGCCCGCTACGACGACGGCTGCCCGCGCTGTGCGGCGACCCCCTGCGCCTGCCCCGACCGGACCCCGGGAGCCGATCCGTGACCGTCGCCGCCGCCACCCGCTTCCTCGACCGGTACAACGCCCGCGACTTCGACGGGCTCGCCGCCTGCTTCTCCCCCACCGACTTCCACCGGATCGGACCGTACGGCGACCACATCACCTCGGCCGCCGAGTACGTCGCCTTCCTCCGCGACGTCGTGCCGACCCTCGGGGCGGCCTACCGCCTCGTGACCGAGCGGGTCTTCGCCGCCGACGGGCACGCGGTCGCCGAGGTCACCGAGGAGTACGAGGTCGACGGCGCGCTCCGGCGGACCCCCGAGGTGATCGTGTTCGACGTCGACGCCGACGACCGCATCACCCGGATGCACCTGTACGTGCAGCGGGTCCACGACCTGCCCCCCGCCGGCGGGCGTGCCGCGATGGGCCGCCGCGACTGATCCCGCGCGACCGCGTTCGGCGCTGCGCTCGGGACAGCGTTCAGCGCAGCGTGTAGCGGATCGGCAGGCGCTTCACGCCACCGACGAACGCCGCTTCGGCCCACACCGGGTCGCCGGCGAGCTCGATCGACGAGACCCGCTCCAGCACCTTGGGCAGCATCGTGCGGACCTCCCGCCGGGCGAACTGCGATCCGAGGCAGTAGTGCACCCCGAGGCCGAAGGAGATCAGCTTCTCGGCGTCGGGCCGCGTGATGTCGAAGCGCATCGGGTCGACGAACACGGCGTCGTCGCGGTTGGCCGCCGGATACGAGAGGAGCACCCGATCACCGGCGGCGATGGGGACGCCGTCGATCTCGGTGTCGGCCTGCGCGTAGCGGAGGAACGACCGCACCGGCGACGTCCAGCGGATCATCTCCTCCGCCGCGTTCGTCGCGAGGCCGGGATCGGCGGCGAGCGCGGCCATCTGGTCGGGGTGACGGAGGAGCTGCTCCATCCCGCCCGACAGCGCGTACGACGTCGTGTCGTGCCCGGCCGTCGCCACGATGATGAAGTACCAGAGCCGCGCGTGGCGCTCCATCGGGCATCCGTCGATCTCACCGTTGGCGATGACGGTGGCGAGGTCGCCGGTCGGGTGCGCCCGCCGCTCGTCGGTCAGGGCGGCGAAGTAGTCGTCGAAGCGGGCGATCGTGCCGGTGAGGTACTCGAGCGGGTCGCCGACGTCGCCGAAGTACTCGGGGTCGGCGGCGCCGAAGATCCCCTGGGTCAGCTCGAGCATGAGCCGCTCGTCGTCGCGGGGGATGCCGAAGATGCTCATGATGACCCGCAGCGTGTAGGGAACCGCGATGTCTCGGGCGAAGTCGCAGGCACCCCCGAAGTCGGCGAGCCGGTCGACGAACTCGTCGGCGATGGCGTCGATGTCGCCCTGGCGGCGCTTGACCGCTGCGGGCTTGAACCAGTCGTTGGTCACCTGGCGGTGGTCCCGGTGCTCGATCCCGTCCATGTGGATCAGGGTCTTGGGCTCGATGCCGAGCGAGGTGAGGAAGGCGAAGTTCGCGTCGGGCCCGATCACCGAGTTGCGGGTGTTGTGGAACAGGTCGCTTCGGCGCGACACCTCGAACACGTCGGCGTGGCGGGTCAGCACGTAGAAGGGGCTGTAGCCCTCCGCCTCCACCCGGAGCACGGGGGCGTCCCGACGCAGCTCGGCCGCCACCGCGTGCCAGCGGGCCTGGTCGGCGTAGGCCGTCGGCGAGATGAAGATGCTGCCGCGCTCGTCGTTGATCTCCATGCCCCCAGTGTCGCACCCCGGACCCGGCGCCCGGCACCCGGCGTCGGGTACGGTCCGGCCGATCACCTCGGAGGGAGGACCGGCGTGGAGGGACCCGACCACCTCGCGGCCCGCATCCGGACCGTGCCCGACTTCCCCGCGCCCGGGGTGACCTTCCGCGACGTGACCCCGCTGCTGGCCGAACCCGGGGCGTTCGCCGACGCCACCACCCGGATGGCCGCCGCCGTGCCCGCCGACGCGACGGCGGTGATCGGGATCGACGCCCGAGGATTCCTGTTCGCCGCGCCGGTGGCCCAGGCCCGGGGGCTCCCACTCGTCCCGGTGCGCAAGCAGGGCAAGCTCCCCTGGGACACCCACGCCCACACCTACGAGCTCGAGTACGGCACCGGCACCCTCGAGGTCCACCGGGACGCGCTCGGCGCGTCCGACCGGGTGGTCGTGATCGACGACGTCCTCGCCACCGGGGGGACGGCGGTGGCCGCGTGCGCGCTCGCTCGCCGGTTCGACGCCGAGGTGGTGGGGGTGGTGGTGCTGCTCGAGCTCACCGCGCTCGGCGGACGCGCCGGGCTCGCCGGGATCGGCGTGCCGGTGACGACCCTGCTGACGGTCTGATCAGGCCTCGGCGACGGCCTTCATCCGCGCCAGGGTCTCGGCCATCCCGGCGCGGGTCCGCCCCAGCGTCTCGTCGAGGTAGTCCTCGACCGGCCGGTCGCCGATCAGCGGCCCGATGAACCCGGGGTAGGCGGGCAGGACCGACCAGTGCTCGGAGAGCTCGCACCCGTCGGCGGTCGGCGCGATGGTGTACGACCAGCGGGCGAGGTCGGTCTCGCCGGTGAAGCCGGCCATGACGAAGGTGAACTCCCGAGCGGGCTCGGCCACCTCGACCCGACAGTGGGTCTCCCACTGCAGCACACCGCTGTCGTTCGTGCCGACGAAGGTGGTGCGGGCGTCGTCGGTCCACGAGCCGCCGGTGCAGACCGGGCTCCACTCGCCCATGCGGGTGATGTCGGAGACGAGGGCGTAGACGGCCTCGGGGCTCGCGGCCACGGCGACGGTCTCGGTGTGTCGGTACTTGGTCAGATCCACGGCCGGGAGCATACGACCGGGGGCCCCCGCCGTCCACGGGACCGACGGGGCCGCCGGGGCCGGTGGGGGGGTGGGTAATAGGGTGGGGGGGTATCCTGTCAGCCGCGGTGGACCGGCCGGCGACGGCCGGCGGCCGTCGTCCCCCCACCGTCCCGTCGACCCGGAGGAGCCCCGTGCCGACCCGGACCCGCCTCGCCGTCTTCGCGCTCGGCCTGCTCGGCGCGCTCGGGGTCGGGTACGCCACCGGCGCAGCCGTGGGTCCGATCGGGGGGTCGGACCCGGCCCGACCGCCCGCCCACGGCACCGCCCCGCACGCCGACGCCGGAGGCGACCGGTGACCCCCGGACCGGGCGCGGCAGCGGGGAGCCCGGCGACGGTCGACCTCGCGATCGACGGGATGACCTGCGCCGGCTGCGCCGCGCGCATCGAGCAGCGGCTCAACCAGCTCCCGGGCGTGGTCGCCTCGGTCAACTTCGCCACCGAGCGCGCCCACGTCGAGCTCCCCGGCTCGACCTCCGTCCCCGACGCCGATCCGGCGTCCACCGGGGACGCCACCGACGCCGTCGCCGCGGTGGTGGCCGCGGTGGAGGCGGCGGGCTACCGCGCCCGCCCGCTCCCCGCCCCCGGAGTGGCCGCCGCCGGGGACCCGGCGTCGGCGGGTGCGCCCGACCCCGCCGAGGAGCTGCGCCGCCGGCTCGCGATCACCGGCGGACTGACCGTTCCCGTGGTGCTGCTCGCGATGATCCCCGCCCTGCAGTTCGACCACTGGCAGTGGCTCTCGCTGACCCTCGCGGCACCGGTCGTGGTGTGGGGTGCGTGGCCGTTCCACCGCGCTGCGTGGGCCAACCTCCGCCACGGCGAGGCGACGATGGACACGCTCATCTCCATCGGGACGCTGGCCGCCTTCGGCTGGTCGATCGTCGCGCTGTTCCTCGGCGACGCCGGCGACCCCGGGATGCGGATGCGACCCATGCTCGCGCTCTCCCGCAGCGCGGGCACCGACGAGATCTACCTCGAGGTCGCGGCCGGGGTGACCGTGCTCGTGCTGGCCGGCCGCTACCTCGAGGCCCGGGCCAAGCGCCGGTCGGGCGCCGCGCTGCGCGCGCTCGTGGAGCTCGGGGCCAAGGAGGTCACCGTCCTGCGCGGCGGGGTCGAGGTCCCGGCCCCGGTCGACGCCCTGGTCGTCGGCGACCGCTTCGTCGTCCGGCCCGGCGAGAAGGTCGCCACCGACGGCGTGGTGGAGGAGGGCACCTCGGCCATCGACGCCTCCCTGCTCACCGGTGAACCGGTCCCGGTCGAGGTCGGCCCCGGCGATGCGGTCACCGGGGCGACGGTGAACGCCGGGGGTCGCCTCGTGGTGCGGGCCACCCGGGTCGGCGCCGACACCGCCCTGGCCCAGATCACCCGGCTCGTGACCCGGGCCCAGACGGGCAAGGCCCCGGTGCAGCGGCTGGCCGACCGGGTGTCCGCGGTGTTCGTGCCGGTGGTGCTCCTGATCGCAGGGGCGACGTTGGGCTTCTGGCTCGGGGCCGGGGCCGGTGCACCCACCGCCTTCAGCGCCGCGGTCGCGGTCTGCATCATCGCCTGCCCCTGCGCGCTCGGCCTCGCCACCCCGACCGCGCTCCTGGTCGGCACCGGGCGCGGCGCCCAGCTCGGCATCCTCATCGCGGGTCCCGAGATCCTCGAGTCGACCCGCCGGATCGACACCGTCGTGCTCGACAAGACCGGCACGGTGACCACGGGCCGCATGCGCCTCGTCGACGTCGTGGCGACCGGCGCCGTCCCCGCCGACACCGTGCTGCGGCTCGCCGCGGGGGTCGAGGCGGCCAGCGAGCACCCTGTCGGCCGGGCCGTGGCCGACGCCGCCCGGGCCCGGGGCCTCGAGCCCTCGCCGGTCACCGACTTCACCGCGACCGCCGGACTCGGGGTCGCAGGGACGGTCGAGGGCCACGGCGTGGTCGCCGGCCGCCCGGGGTTCCTCGCCGACCGGTCGTGCACCGTCCCCGCGCCGGGGCGCGCCGCGATCGACACGGCGGAGGCGCAGGGGCACACCGCCATCGGCGTCGGCTGGGACGGCACGCTTCACGGCGTGCTCGTGCTCGCCGACACCGTGAAGGACGACGCCGACGCCGCGATCGCGGCGTTGCGCGACCTCGGGCTGCACCCGGTGCTGGCCACCGGCGACAACGCGCGCTCGGCGCAGACCGTGGCCGCCGAGGTCGGCATCGACGACGTGGTCGCCGGCTTGCTCCCGGCCGACAAGATCGCGCTCGTACGCGACCTGCAGGCCGACGGCCGGGTCGTGGCCATGGTCGGCGACGGCGTGAACGACGCCGCCGCGCTCGCCCAGGCCGACCTCGGTCTCGCGCTCGGGAGCGGCACCGACGTCGCCATCGCCGCCGCCGACATCACCCTGGTCCGCACCGACCTCCGGGGCACGGCCGACGCGGTCCAGCTCTCCCGGCGGACCCTGCGCACGATCCAGGGGAACCTGTTCTGGGCGTTCGCCTACAACGTCGCTGCGATCCCCCTCGCCGCGGCCGGACTGCTCGACCCCCTGATCGCCGGCGCAGCCATGGCCGCCAGCAGCGTGTTCGTGGTCACCAACAGCCTCCGCCTCCGCCGGTTCTGGTCGATCGCCGGGACTCCCGCCCTCACCCCACCCCACCCCCAGGAGCAGTGACGTGCGCGGCTACTCGATCGCCAAGGACGACTACCAGGCCCGGCTCCGCCGGATCGAGGGACAGGTACGCGGCCTGCAACGCATGATCGACGCCGACGCGTACTGCATCGACGTGCTGACCCAGATCGCCTCCGTGAACCGGGCGCTGCAGAGCGTGGCCCTCGGGTTGCTCGACGAGCACGTCCGCCACTGCGTGACCCACGCCCAGGGCCGTGACGGCCACGCCGAGGAGGCCGACATGGTCGACGAGGCCATGCAGGCGGTCGCCCGCCTGCTCCGGACCTGACCGGCCGCGCCGGTTCCGGCACGGGGCGACCGCGGGCGTCGTGCGCCGAGCCCGGTCGGGCTCAGAACTCGTAGCCCATGAGCGCGATCTCACGCGCGTACTCGTGCGCGATCCGTTCGCGTTCGGCCGGGCCGAGCACCTCGCGGTACGGGTGCTGGTCGTGGCGGTACCCCGTCTTCGCCCGGGGGAGCACCACGGGTCCCGCCAGGCCGAGAAGCGCGGCGACCTCGGTGAGCTCGTCGTCGAGCGACTCGTAGCGCAGCACCCGATCGACGATCACCGATCCGTCGTCCGCGTACAGCTCGAAGCCCATGACGTGGGACCGACTCGTCTGCAGCCACTCGGCGATCGATGGCCACCGGGGCGGCACCTCACGAAACCGCCAGTAGTAGGCGGAGATGACCTTGTCCCACGGGTTCCGCTCGATCGTGAAGGTGAAGTAGTCGTTCCACACCCGTCGCCCGAGGAGGCGCCGGGCCGTGACCGCAGGCGTGTGCTCGGCGAAGCGCACCCAGTCGCGGCGACGCAGGGCGGCGGCGATCTCGGGAGCCCGGTAGCGGTGGACGGGGACCCGGTCGTGCTGGGGTCCACGACCTCCGGACGCCCGGCGCAGGTCCTCGTCCATGATCGGAGTGATCACGTCGTCGGGACCGCAGTGCGCCGACAGCCCGATCTCGACGCTGGTCCCCGCCGTCTTGAACGTCTTGACGAACACGAAGCGGTGCTGGTGGGAGACGATCACGGAAACCTCGGGGCGAGACCCCGGCCGCCAGGCGGGTCGGGGATGGCATGATCATCGCAGACCGGTCCGGGCGTCCCGAAACCGGCGGCCGAGGAGGAGACCATGCCGAGCGCCGAGTTCCTCGAGTTCCAGCAGAAGATGGCGGCCAATCCGCCCCCGCCCCCGCCCGGGTCGCTGCAGGAGCTGCGCGACCGCATCGAGACGTCGATGGGCGCGCTCCCGCTCGCCGACGGCACCACGGCCGAGCCGGTCGACGCCCACGGGGTCGGCGCGGTCCTGTGCACGCGCGCCGGTGGTGACGACGACCCCTGGGTTATCTACTTCCACGGCGGCGGCTTCCGCATGTGCTCGGCCCAGTCGTACCGGGCCCACGGGTCGCACCTCGCCGCCGCGCTGCGGGCACGCGTGCTCGTCGTCGACTACCGGCTGGCGCCCGAGCACCCGTTCCCTGCCGCGGTGACCGACGTGGTCGCCGCCTACCGGTGGGTCCTCGACCAGGGCGTCGCGCCGGGCCGGATCGTCGCCGGGGGGGACTCCGCCGGTGGCGGGCTCACGGCGTCCCTGCTGCTCGCCGCGTGCCGTGACGGCCTGCCGCTCCCGGCCGGGGGGATCCTGCTCTCGGCCTGGGTGGACCTCACCAACTCCGCCGACTCGTACTCCCGCCACGCGGAGACCGACAAGCTGTTCGGTCGCACCAGTGCCGACGAAGCCGCGGCGCTCTACCTCGCCGGGCACGATCCCCGCGACCCGATCGCGTCGCCGGTGTTCGGCGACTGGACCGGGATGCCGCCGTTGCTCGTGCTGAACGGCAGCATCGAGACCCTCTTCGACGACTCCGTGCGCATCACCGAGACCGCCCGGGCGGCGGGCGTGGACGTCACCCACTCGGTCTACGAGGGGATGCCGCACGTGTGGCAGACCAGCTACCCGGCGTTCCCCGAGGCGGTGCAGGCCGTGGAGGAGATGGCCGCCTTCGTGGCCCGGGTCACGGGCTGAGCCGAGGTCGTGGAGCCCGATCTCCGGAACCTGCGCGCCTTCCTCGCCGTGGCCGAGGAGCTGAGCTTCACGCGCGCCGCGCACCGGCTCCACCTGAGCCAGCAGGGGCTCACCGACCGGGTCCGCCGGCTCGAGGACCAACTCGGCGCGCCGCTGTTCACCCGGACCACCCGGCAGGTCACGCTGACCCCGATCGGTCGCGATCTCGTCGCCGAGGCGACGGCCCTGGTGCGGCACGTCGACGACGGGTGGCAGCGCATGGTCACGCTCGCGGCCCGCATCCCGGCCCGACTGCGGATCGGGGTGAGCCCGGCGCTGGTCTTCGGCGTGCTCCCTGCGCTCG
>CAIUKV010000080.1 GCA_903899845.1 uncultured Actinomycetes bacterium | reverse complement strand
CGGCGGGTGGAGCCGGGAAGGGGACTCGAACCCCTGACCTGCTCATTACGAGTGAGCTGCTCTACCGACTGAGCTATCCCGGCGGGGAGGCGCAGTGTACGCGATCGGCCCTGTGCGCCCCGGGCCTAGCGCCGCGGGGACGCGCCGTCCCGGGCCCCCGGGAGGTGCACCAGCAGCCGCTCGACGAGGAGGGCCTCGTTGGGATTGCGCGCGAGCGACTCGCGTGCCACCCGGCACGCGTCGAGCGCCGTTGCGGCGGCGGCGGGCGTCAAGGGCAGCACCGGCTGCTCGGGGTCCCGGTGCGCGGCACCGGCGAGGGCGTCGCGGTACAGGTCCTCGAGTGCCGCGATGCCCTCGGCCAGCGCCCGGCGGCGCGCCGCCCGGTGCTCGCGCTTGTGCCGGTCGGTGAGCCGGTTGACGACCGCCGCGCGCGACCGCTCCGGGTACCCGGCGTCGTCGAGCTCGGCGGCGAGGGCATCGGCCTCCACGGCGTGGCGTTCCTCCAGCGCGGTGACGGTGGCCCGGCACACCTCGGCGATCGCGTCGGCCGCAGCCACGGCGGTGCCGGCCCGGCCGTCGAGCCCGACCGCCGCGGCCACGAATGCGTCGCGGGCGGGCGCCAGCGGGCCGGCGAGGGCCCGGGCCCGACCGAGCTGACCCCCGGAGCGGGCCGCGGCGCGGGCCGCCCGGTCGGGATCGACCCCCTCGGCCTCGAGCGTGGCCCGGATCGCCGACGTCGGGAGGGGGGCCACGTCGATGCGCTGGCACCGTGACCGCACCGTCTCGGGGAGGTCGTCGGGAACGGCCGTCACGAGCAGCAGCACCGTGCGGGCCGGCGGCTCCTCGAGCGTCTTGAGCAGCGCGTTGGCCGACACCGCGGCGTTCGCGCTGAGGCGGTCCGCCTCGAACAGGACCACCACCTTGCGCGCGCCCTCGATCGGGCTGCGCGACGCCTCGGGGATGATCCGCTGCCGGACGTCCTCGTTCACCCGGAACCCGGTGCCCTCGGGCTCGAACTCGACCACGTCGGGGTGCATCCCCCGCCAGGCCAGGTCGGCCGCCCGGGCGTCGTCGGGCGCCACCAGCGCGGCCGCGAAGCACCGGGCCGCGTCCTCGACCCCCGAGCCGCGGGGGCCGACGAGCAGGTAGGCGTGCACCGGGCGCTCGGCCGCGCGCTGCAGGGTGGCCACCGCGCGCTCCTGCCCCACGAGCCGATCCCAGGTCGTCACGGCTCGAGCTCCCGCACCACGGTGGCCCAGACCGCCGCGGCCACCTCGTCGGGACCGGGGGTGGCGTCGACGACCGCCCAGCCCTGTGCGGTCGCGAGGTCGTCGTACGCCGTCGCCACGGCGGCGAGGAACGCGTCGCCCTCGCCCTCGATGCGGTCGGCCGGGCCGGTGCGCCGGGCGGCCAGCACCGCCACCGGGGCCCGGAGGTAGACGACCAGGTCGGGCACGAGCCCGCCGGTCCCGAAGTCGTTGATCGCCGCCACCGCGGCGACCCCGAGGCCCCGGGCCCCGCCTTGATACGCGAGGGACGAGCCCACGAAGCGATCGCTCACGACCCAGTCGCCCCGCTCCAGCGCCGGGCGCACGACGGTGTCCACGTGCTGGGCCCGGTCGGCCGCCATCAGCAGCGCCTCGGCCCGCGGCACGACCGCGTGGGGTCCACCGAGGAGGAGGCGACGGAGATCGCGGCCGAGGTCGGTGGCCCCGGGCTCGAACGTCGGGCACACCGTGCGCCCCCGGGCTCGCAGGGCGCGGGCGAGGCGGTCGGCCTGCGTGCTCTTCCCGCAGCCGTCGCAGCCCTCGAGCACGACGAAGCGACCCGGTGGGGTCCCGGTTCCCCCGGCGCTCACGCCGCGGCCCCGGTGTCCGGGCCGTCGGCACCCCGGCCGATCGGGGGGATCCGCTTCATCGACCACCGGGCGTAGAGGCCGGCGAAGAGGGTGAGGAGGCCGCCGCACCAGAGGGCGATCCGCACCCCCGGGAATGAGTACTCGACCCGGCCGACGCTCACCGCGCCCACCCCCATGAGGTCGTTGACGACCCAGTCCCAGAAGTCGGCGAACAACGGCGACACGACCAGGGCGACCAGCAGGCACATCCGGATCACGGTGTAGAGGGTGGCGAAGATGCGGCCGCGCAGGTCGTCGGCCACCGTCTCCTGCAGCACCGTGAACCCCGTGACGTACGACGTCCCGGCACACGCGCCCAGGACCACGACGGCGAGGGCGGCAGGGAACAGCGCCGACAACGTGGCTGCGATCATGAGGAACGCGCCGGTCCCCATCACCGCGTAGTCGAAGACCGTCTCGCGGGGGATGCGCTTCTGCACGAACAGCAGCACGACGACCCCGCCGGCGGCGCCGAAGCCGAGCGCGCTCATGAGCACCCCGAAGGTGGCGGCGTCACCACCGATCCCCTGCTGGGCGAACACGGGACCGAGGGGGATCATCGCCCCACCCCCGATCAGGCCGAGCCCGAGGCCGACGATCACCCCCCGGACCCGGGGCTCCCGACCGATGTAGGCCAGCCCCTCCCGGATGTCCCGTGCGGTCTCGGACACCCGCAGCCGCGTGTCACGGGCGCTGCCCCCCCGGGGGATCGGGAGCCGGAGCACGATGAGGGCGGAGACGAGAAAGGTGCCTGCGTCCACGAACAGCGCCAGGGACTCCTGGTCCACCTGGAAGCGCCGCAACTGGTCGAAGCCGCCGAGCCAGGCCGCCAGCGCCGCGAGCAACGAGAACACGATCGACGCGAACGGGAACGTGCCGTACGACGCGACCAGCGAGAGCGTGTTCGCCGACGACAGCTGCTCGTTGGAGACGAGGTGCGGGACCGAGGCGTCCTTCGCCGGACCCCACAGCAGGGTGAAGATCTCGAGCAGGAAGCTGACCAGCACGAGGGCGGCGAGCGTCTCGACGAACGGCAGCAGCACGAGCAACACGGCCCGGCCGATGTCGGAGCAGACCATCACGAGGCGACGGTCGAGGCGGTCGATGAGCACACCGCCGATGGTCCCGAGGAAGAAACCGGGCACCACCCGGGCGAGCATCACGAGGCTCACCGCCGCACCCGAGTTGTCGGAGACCCGGGCCGCGATGGCGAGGATCGCGATCAGCCCGATCCAGTCGCCGGTGCTCGAGATCACCTGCGCGATCCACAACCGGAAGTACGAGCGGGTGCCGAAGACCCGCCACGGCGCCGCCGGGACCGGATCGGCGTCGGGGCTGCTCGGGATGAACGGGGCCTGGTCCTTGCTCACCTGGGGGTCAGCCTACGACCGGGGTGCGGACCGGGGCCCGGCCCCCGGGTCGGCCGGTCACGGCGCCGGGGTCGGGCCGCCGTCGACCTGGCGGACCAGCGCGGCGTTGGCCGCCTGCCCTTCGGCCGTCGCCCGCCGCTTCGCCGCCGCGGTCGCCGGGGTCGGCGTCTTCGTCGCGGTGGTCTTCGTCGCGGTGGTCTTCTTGGCGGTGGTCTTCTTGGCGGTGGTCTTCTTCGCCGTCTTCTTGGCGGTCGTCTTCTTGGCGGTCGTCTTCTTGGCGGTCGTCTTCTTGGCGGTCGTCTTCTTCGCCGCCGGGCCCCGGGCCGCGCGCTCCCGCAGCAGCTCCACCGCGCGCTCGAGGTCGAGCTCCTCGGGGACCACCCCGCGCGGCAGGCTCGCGTTGGTCGTGCCGTCGGTGACGTAGGGGCCGAAGCGACCCTCGAGCACGCGCACCGTGGCGCCCGACTCCGGGTGGGGCCCGAGGTCGGCGAGCGGCGGCTTGGCCGCACCCCGACCCCGGCGCTTGGGTTGGGCGAACAGGGCCTCCGCCTGCTCGATGGTGACGCTGAAGATCTGGCGCTCGGACTCGAGGCTGCGGGTCTCCGCCCCCCGCTTCAGGTACGGGCCGAAGCGGCCGTTCTGCGCCGTGACCTCGACGCCGCCCGACTCCCCGACCACCCGGGGCAGGGCCAGCAGCGCCAGCGCCTCCTCGAGGGTGACCGTCTCGGGGGCCATGTCGGCGAAGAGCGACGCCCGGGGCGGCTTCTCCCCCTTCACCGCCGGGTCGATCTCACCGAGCTGCACGAAGGGACCGAACCGGCCGGTGAGGGCGAGCACGGTCAGGCCCGTCGCCGGATCGAGGCCGAGCGCGCGGGGCCCGGCGGCGCCCCGGGCGATGCACTCCTGCGCCCGGGCGATCGTCAGCTCGTCGGGGGCCAGGTCGGCGGGCACCGGTCCCTTCTCGTCACCCCGCTCGACCGTCGCGCCGTTGCTCCACACCCGCACGACGATCGCCCGACCCTCGTCGTCGGTACCGATCGGCACCGCGTTCACCACGGCCGGGTCGATCGTCGCGAGGTGCTCCTCGTCGATGAGCTCCCGGAGGCCCGCCTGACCGTTCCCGAAGTAGAAGGCGTGCAACCACTTCTCGGCCTCACCCTCGCCGCGCGCGACCGTGTCGAGCGCCTCTTCCATCGTGGCGGTGAAGTCGTAGTCGATGAGGTGGGGGAAGTGCTGCTCGAGCAGCTGGACCTTGGCGAAGGCGGTCCACGACGGCACCAGCGCCGAGCCCTTCTTCCAGACGTAGTCGCGCCGCAGCA
Organism: uncultured Actinomycetes bacterium; assembly: GCA_903899845.1. GTDB lineage: Bacteria > Actinomycetota > Acidimicrobiia > IMCC26256 > PALSA-555 > CAIUKV01. The sequence goes on along the minus strand of CAIUKV010000080.1, from coordinate 1,516 downwards.
GCGTCTCGATCACCGAGGCGTACGTGGACGGGCGCCCGATGCCCCGCTCCTCGAGCTCCTTCACCAGGCTCGCCTCGGTGTAGCGCGCCGGTGGCTGGGTCTGGTGGCCCGACGCCTCGAGGGCGCGGGCGACCAGCACGTCACCCTCGGCGAGGGGGGGCAGCACGACGTCGCGGTCCTCGAGGTCGGCGTCGGGGTCGTCGGACCCCTCGACGTAGGCCTTGAGGAAGCCGGGGAACTCGATCGTGCGGCCGGTGGCCTGGAAGGTCACCGCGGTCCCGTGGGCGCCGGTGGCGTCGAACCGCACCGTGACCCGTCGGATCCGGGCGTCGGCCATCTGGCAGGCGATCGTGCGCTTCCAGACGAGGTCGTAGAGCACCGCCTCGTCGTGGCCGACCTCACGGGCGACGTCGTCGGGGTGACGGAACTGCGCGCCGGCGGGGCGAATGGCCTCGTGGGCCTCCTGTGCGTTCTTGACCTTGCCGCGGTACGACCGCGGCGCGTCGGGCAGGTACGCGTCGCCGTAGCGCGCCCGGATCTCGGAGCGGGCCGCGCCCACCGCCTCCGACGAGAGGCTGGTGGAGTCGGTGCGCATGTAGGTGATGAAGCCGTTCTCGTAGAGCCGCTGCGCGATCGCCATCGTGCGGGCGGAGCTCCAGCGCAGCTTGCGCCCTGCCTCCTGCTGGAGGGTCGAGGTGATGAACGGGGCCTTCGGTCGTTCGGTGGTGTCGCGCGACTCCACCGACGCGACCCGGAACTCGCGGCCCTCGAGCTCGGCCACCAGTGCGACGGCGGCCGCCTCGTCGAGGTGCACCACCTCACCGGGCTTGACCAGGCGTCCGGTCGCGGCGTCGAAGTCCCGACCGCTCGCGACCCGCTGGGCCGCCACGAGCACGAGCGCCCCCGGGAAGGCGGCCGCCTCGTCGGTGGCGACGGCGTCCGCCGCGGCGAAGGTGCCTGCGACGTCCCAGTAGTCGGCGGTCCGGAAGGCCATGCGGGCCCGCTCCCGGTCGACCACGAGGCGGGCGGCCACGCTCTGGACGCGGCCGGCCGAGGTGGCCCCGCCCGCCCGCCGCCGCATCACCAGCGACATCTCGTACCCGTAGAGGCGGTCGAGGATGCGGCGGCCCTCCTGCGCCTCGACCAGCTTCATGTCGAGGTCGCGGGAGTTCTCGATCGCCTCCTCGATCGCCTCACGGGTGATCTCGTGGAAGACCATCCGCTTCACGGGCACCTTGGGCTTGAGCACCTCGAGGACGTGCCACGAGATCGCCTCACCCTCGCGGTCCTCGTCGGTGGCGAGGTAGACCTCGCTCGCATCCTTGAGCGCCGCCTTGAGCAGTCGGACCTGCTCCTTCTTCGCGTCGGGCACCACGTAGACCGGGGCGAAGTGGTCGTCGACGTCGATCCCCAGGCGACGGACCCGGGGGTCGGTGACCGACTTGGGCACGTCACGGGCCCCCTGGGGGAGATCGCGGATGTGGCCGTAGCTCGCCCGCACCGTCACCCGGTCGCG
>CAIUKV010000079.1 GCA_903899845.1 uncultured Actinomycetes bacterium | reverse complement strand
CGCTCGGAGCGGCGGGCGCCCGGGTCGCCTGCGCCGCCCGCGCCACCGACGCGGCGCCGCTCCCCGTCCCCGGGACCGTCGACGGCACCGTGCGGGCCATCACCGACGCTGGCGGCGAGGCCATCGCGGTGCCGACCAACCTCGCCGACGACGCCGACGTCGTGGCGATGGTGGCCCGGGCCGAGGCGGAGTGGGGTGCGGTCGACATCCTCGTCAACAACGCGGCGATCACGTTCCCGGGTGACCTCGACCTCCCCATGAAGCGCCACGACCTCGTCTTCGCCGTGAACCTGCGGGCCCCGCTGATCGCGATCCAGGCCGTCGTCCCCGGCATGCGCGCCCGCGGGTCGGGGACGATCTGCAACGTCTCGTCGCTGGCGGCGCTGAACTACTTCCCGACCCAGATGGCCTACGGGATGTCGAAGATCGCGCTCGAGCACATGACCGTGAGCCTCGCGGCCCAGCTCCGGGGCGACGGCATCGCGGTGAACACGTTCCGCATCGACGTGCCCGTCGCCTCCGAGGGCTTCGTCCACAACTCCCCGGGCGTCGACACCACCGACTGGGAGCCCTGCGAGGTGGCCGCCGAGGGCATCTGCTGGATGCTGCGCCAGCCCCCCGAGTACACGGGCCGCAACGAGGGCATGGCCGCGCTGCGCGCCGAGCACGGGATCATGGCGTCACGCGCCGCCCGCGACCACGCGAGCACGATCGCGGTGCAGCGGGTCAACCCCATGCCGCTCCCGCCCGCGTGAGGCTCGGCCGCCCCCCCACCGCGGCCCCGGTCCCTCGGGGCGGGGCGAGCGCCCCCGACGCCCCCGACGCCCTCGACGCCCTCGACTCCCTCGACTCCCTCGACGCCCCGGACGCCGCAGCCGCCGAGCCCCGGCGGCCCCGCGACGCGCAGCGGGCCCGGGTGTACGCAGCGGAGTCGGCGGTGGGCGTGAGCCCGCTCCCCGGGCTCGACGCCTGCCGCACCTTCGCGGAGCGGGTGGTGGGGTCGCTGTGGTGGGCGGTCCGCTTCCCGGCCTGCGACCTCGGCGGCCTCCCCCGGTTCCGGCCCGGCAACGGCGCCCGGCAGGCGTTCTTCCGCGACGAGCCCACCGGCCCGACCATCACCCTCCCCCGGCGCTACCGCACCAAGGGCGTGGTGCTCCACGAGCTCGTGCACTGGGCGCTGTGGTCCGACCCCGGCCTGCCCCACCACGGCACCACGTTCACCCGCGTCCTCGTCGATGCCACCGCCGAGTTCATCGGACCCGAGCGCGCCACCGAGCTCGCCGCCGCGTTCGCCGCCGCGGGCGTGCGGGTCGGGGCGCCGGCCGGGGCCGGGCCCGACGACCGCCCGGTCTACGGCGCCGACGAGCACCGTCGCCTGGCCCGCAGCCGAGCCCGGGCCGCCCCGGCGCGTACCGCCGTGGCCCGGTGACCCACCGCCGGGCGGGCGGGCGCCTCAGTCGAGGCGGCGCAGGCCGTCGCGGTACTGGCGGGCCCGCTCGACGTAGTTCTCGACCATCGGGAGGATCTGGTCGGCGGTGACCACGTCGGGCCGGATCCGGGCGGGCACGCCCAGGGCCATCGCCCCGCTCGGCACCTCGGTCCCCGCCGGCACCACCGCCCCGGCCCCGACCAGCGCCACGGTGCGCACGACGACGCGGTGCAGCACGATGGAGCCGTTGCCCACGAGGGCGACGTCCTCCACGACCGCACCCTCGATGTGGGCGAGGTGCCCGATCACGCAGTCGGCGCCGATCAGCGTCGGGTGCTGCGGGGTGCAGTGGATCACGGTGCCGTCCTGGACCGAGGTCCGCGGGCCGATCACGATGCGGCCGGAGTCGCCCCGCAGCACCGCCTGGGGCCACACCGTCGCCTCGGCGCCGATGGTGACCGCCCCGATCACCGTCGCCTCGGGGTGCACGTAGGCGTCGGGGTGGATGACGGGGACGGCGTCCCCGAGCGCGTACACGGCCACGGGCCGACCGTAGCCCGCGCCGCGCGCGCCGCTCCGATCCCGGGCTTCAGGACCGGGCCCGACGTGCCGATCACCCCACCATGACCGCGACCCTGTCCGCCACCCTGTCCGCCGCCCTCGCCGCCACCCTCTCCACGACCGCTCCCGCCGGCGCCGCCACGCCCGGCCCGCCGGCCGACGCGCCGTCGGGCGCGTCTCCTCCCGGTCCGGTGGCGGTCGCGGCCGGGTCGGACTGGGAGGTGGGCGGCCAGTTCCCGGCGGTAGCCGCCGCCGCCGACGGGGCCCTGGTCCTCCGGCGGGCCGAGGCCCGGTGGGCCCTCGCCGGCCTCGCCCCGGGACCGGCCTACACCGCGTCGGTCGCGACCACGTTCGCCTCGGGCGCCGGCTTCGGCGTCCTCCTCGGGGTCGCCCGCGACGCCCACGGCCGGATCGACGGGATCTCCGTCGACGTCGACCCGTTCGAGGCCGGGGGCGGCCTCGTGGTGCGCCGGTGGGTCGGCGGGCACCGGCACTGGCGGCCCCTCGTGGTCGCGCCGGTCCCCGATCCCGCCGCGCTCTTCGGCGCCCACGCGCTCGACATCACGGTCGGACCGGCGGCGCTCGTCGCCGTCCTCGACGGGGCCGAGGTGCTGCGGGCACCCCGGCCCCTCGCCGGGGGGTGCGACCCGCTCCCCGGGGACCGCATCGGCGTGCACGCCTGGGCGTCCACCGAGGTCCGGGTGGAGCGGCTCGCCGTCGTCGCGGCCTGACCGGCCGCGCGGCGCGGCGGGCTAGCGTCGGCGACCGGTGGAGATCGAGGAGTACGCCCGGATCGCCGCGGCCGAGGACGACCACTGGTGGTACCGCGCCACCCGGGCGGTGATGGCCGACCTCCTCGACCCGTGGCTGGCCCCGCGGCCGACCCCGGGCCGGTCCGAGCGGAGGATCCTCGACGCCGGGTGCGGGCCGGGCGGGAACGGCGCCGGTCTCGCCACCGCCGGCGCGGTCGTCGGCATCGACGTCTCCCCCGACGCCCTGGCCTTCGTCCAGGCCCGCCGGCCCGGGACCACGCCGGTGGCCGGCACCCTCGAGCGCCTGCCCTTTGCCGACGCGTCGTTCGACGTGGTCGCGGCGATCACCGTGCTGTACTGCGTCGACGACGACGCCGGCGCCGTGCGCGAGCTCGCCCGGGTCCTGCGCCCCGGTGGGGCCGCCCTGATGATCGAACCGGCCTTCGCGTGGCTGACCCGGGCCCACGACAAGACCGTGCACTCCCGGCGCCGCTACACCCGCCCGGGCCTCGCCGACACCGCGCGGGCCGCCGGGCTCACCGTGCGGCGCGCCACGTACGCGTACTCGTTCCTCGTGCCCCCGGCGGGAGCGCTCGCCCTCGCCGAACGGCTACGGCCCCACGCCACCGCCGACGCGGGCTCCGACGTCGAGCGCCGAACGCTCGACCCTGCGTTCGCCCGCCTCGCCCGCGCCGAACGGCAGTGGCTCCGGCGGCGCGACCTGCCGGTCGGGAGCAGCGTCGTGGTGCTGGCCACCCGCCCCTGAGCCCGGCGGCCGCCGAGCCCGAGCGCCGGAGCGCGATCAGCGGCGCCGACGGGGGGCGACGACCAGGTCGCTCCAGAGGCCGATGAGGTCGCGTCCGGTGGAGGCGACCGCGGCGACCCGGAAGAACTGGGACTGCCCGTGCAGGCGCGGGTAGTGGTGCACCGGCACCTCGACGAAGCGGGCGCCGGCGTCCTGGAGCTTGCGGACCAGCTCCACGCAGATCACCCCCGACGTGTGCTCGAGCTCGATCCGCTCGAGCAGCGACCGCCGGATGAGCCGGAAGTCGCAGTCGGTGTCGCGGATCTTCAGACCGAACATCACCGAGACCGTGCGGTGGTAGACGCGACCGATCACCCGCCGCACGACGTTGTCGGCCCGACGGATCTTGTAGCCCTGCACCACGTCCACGTCGGGACCGGCCCGGGCCACGAGGAGCTCGAGCTCGGCGGGATCGAACTGCGCGTCGCCGTCGGTGTAGAAGACCCACTCGTTGGTCGCGGCTTCGAAGCCCGACCGCAGCGCCCCGCCGTAGCCCCGGTTGCGCTCGTGGGTCACGACCCGGAGCCGGGGCTGCACCGCGGCGAGCTCGGCCAGGACCTGGGCCGAGCCGTCGCTGGAGCCGTCGTCGATGACGATGACCTCGCCCTCCACCCCGACCCGGTCGATGGTGACCAGCGCGAGGTTGACCATCGACGCGATGGTGGCTTCGTCGTTGTAACAGGGGAAGAACGCCGAGATCGAGGTGACCGCCGGGTTCACTGGAGTGCGCGACACACCGCCTCGATCTCGTCGTCGGTGATCTCGGGGAAGCACGGCAACGATACGCACTCGGCCGCCCAGGCCTCGGCTTCCGGGCAGGCGGCGCGGACGTAGCGCCGGTAGCCGGACTGCTGGGTCAGCGCCCGGGCGTAGTGGATGCCGGTCTCGAACGGGCGGGCGGCCCGCCAGGCGTCGCGGTCGGGGACCCGGGCCACGCAGAGGTGGTACACGTGACGGGGGTGGTCGGGCGGCCAGGCCAGGTCCGGGGCGGCGGCCCGGTACGCGGCCGCCACCTCCCGGCGGCGGGCGTTGTCGGCCGCCAAGCGGCGCAGCCCGATGCGCAGCGCGGCGGCCTCGATCTCCGAGAGCCGCGAGTTGCCGGTGACGTGGGGGTGGTCGTAGTCGGGACCCCGGCTGTGGTTGCGCAGCTCGCGCACGAGCGCAGCGAGGTCGTCGTCGTCGGTCACCACCGCGCCCCCGTCGCCGATCCCGCCGAGGTTCTTGGTCGGGTAGAAGGAGTACGCGGCCGCCACCGACGGGGCGGCGGGATCGAGCGCACCGTGGGCCTGGGCGGCGTCCTCGAGCACCGGGACGCCGAGGTCGGGGATGTCGGCCGGGAAGCCGTGGAGGTGGACCGGGATCACGACCCGGGTGCGGTCGGTGACCGCGGCGGCCGCGGCGACGGGATCGAGCCCGGCGGTGTCGCGGCGCACGTCGGCGAAGACCGGCACCGCGCCGGCCGCCACCACCGCCGCCGCGGTGGGCACCGCGGTCATGGCCGGCACGATCACCTCGTCACCGGGTCCGAGCCCCATGGCGACGAGCGCGAGCCGCAGCGCCTCGGTGCCCGACGCGACCGCGACGGCGTGGCGCCGCCCGCAGAAGGCGGCGAACTCGTCCTCGAACGCGAGCGTCTGGGGGCCGAGGAGGAACACCCCGGCGGCGAGGACCTCGGCGATCGCCGCCGAGAGCTCGGGCTCGAGGGCGGCCGCGCGCCGGGCGAGGTCGACGACGGGGACGGTGGCCATGGCGGGGCGGGCTCCGGGATCCCTACAGGTACCGGTCGAGGTGGGCCCGGTAGAAGGCCACGGTGCGCTCGATGCCCTCGGCGAACGACGTCCGGGGGGTCCACCCGAGCATCCGCTTGGCCTTGGACGAGTCGCCGAAGTACGAGCCGATGTCGATGGCGTCGCGGTCGGGCGGCCACGGCACCATCTCGACCGAGCCCGAGCCGGCGGCGCCGACGATGAGGTCGGCGATGACGCGCAGCGAGAGGTGCTCGTCGTTGCCGACGTTGAAGATCTCGCCGACCGCCTCCTCGGTCGACGCGGCGCGCACGAGACAGTCGACCACGTCGTCGACGTAAAGGCAGTCGCGCTCCTGGGCGCCGTCGCCGAACAGGCTGATCGGCTGCCCGAGGAGCGCGCGCCGGATGAAGATCGGCAGGAAGCCCTGGAAGTCGTCGCGGAGGCGCTGGCGGGGCCCGAACACGTTGGTGAGGCGCACCACGGTCGTACGCAGCCCGTGCACCTCGTGGTAGAGCCGGTGGAACTGCTCGGCGGCGTGCTTGGTGATCCCGTTCACGTCGACCGGGCGCACCGGGTGCTCCTCGTCGACCGGGAGGTACTGGGGGCGACCGAAGAGCTGGCGGGTCGACGTGAACACGACCATCGCCTCGGGCGCGACCCAGCGCAGCGCCTCGAGCAGCACCACCTGGCTGCGGGTGTTGACGTCGAGGTCGAACGCCGGGTCGGTCATCGAGTCGATGTGGCTGACCTGGCCGGCGAGGTTGAACACCACCTCGGCGCCCTCGAGCGCCGTCCGGGCCGCGGGATCGGCGCAGTCGGCGGTGACCCGGCGGATGCCGGCGCCGTCGGGGCCGTCGAGGTTGGCCGGGTTGGCGCCGTGACGCGGGTAGCAGGCGTCGACCACCGTGACCGAGGCCCCGGCGCGGGCCAGCGCGAGGGCGAGGTTGGAGCCGATGAAGCCCAATCCCCCCGTCACGACACAGCGGCGACCCGCCACGGACGCAAGCGAACTGCTCAGAAAGACGATTCTAGGTTCGCCGGTCCGGGCGCCCCCGGAACCGAGCAGGCGAAGGTCGTGCGGACCGACCCCCCACAACGGAGTCCCCCGACCAGGGTGCCCGGACCGCCCAGCCCGCCCGGCCCGCCCGGCCCGTCGGGGCTCCAGGCCCAGCTGAGCTCCGGGGTGTCGTCGGGTGCCATCGGCGCCCGGAACTCGAGCTCCACCGACCACGGTGCGGGGCGCGTGCCCAGGCCCTCGGCCGCGAGCGCCTCCTCGATCGCGGCGGCCGACACCGCGTTGTTCACGTGGCGCAGCACGTCGACGTCGGCCGCCCGGAGGGGCCAGGGCACCGATCGCGTCCCCGGTGCGCCGGGCGCCGGTGGGTCGGGGTGCCCGAGCCGGGTCACGATGCTCCGGTCGACCGGGATGCCGAACGCCGCGAACCGGTCACGGTCGATGCGGGCGGGACGCCCGTCGGGCCCGACGAAGACCCACAGGGCCACCGCGGTCGCGAGCGGCCGGTCCCCCGCGGTGAGCACCGTGTGCCGCTCGGCGGCACTCGCACCGATGCCCGAGCACCACGTCACCAGGTCCACCGCCTCCCGGAACCGGGGGAACGCGTCGACGCGCAGGGCGAGCCGCCGGACGATCCAGCCGTCGGGGAACCCGGCGTCGGCCGCGTCGTCGGTGGCGACGTCCTGGAGGTAGCGCGCCAGCGCGTCGAGGCGGGCGCGGCCGGTCCCGGTCGCGTCACCGAGGCACACGGACCGGCGCCCGGCGAACGTCCGCCGATGCTGGGAGCCACCGACCGGGGCGACCCCGGCGGCAGCGTGCCCGGCGTCGGTCGCCACTGCGTCGTCCACCTCGCTATCTTGGCCGACCCGGACCCACCGCCCCAGGAACGCATCGACCCGGCGTTAGGCTTCGCGCCGTGGAACCGCCGGCCACCGGTCCCGATCTCCACGGGCTCGACCGCAGCGGGTCCCCGCCGCCGCCCGCCGGGGCGTCGTTCCGTCAGCGAGACGTCATCGCGCTCGCCGTCGTCGCCGCGGCACTGCTCCTCCCCCTCCGAGGTCTCCTTCGCCTTCCCGGTCCGCCGATGGAGGAGGGATTCATGCTCACCTTCCCCGAGCGGCTGCTGCGCGGGGAGATCCCCAACCGCGATTTCCTGCACCTCTACGGCCCGGGGAGCGTGTGGGTCCTCGCGGGTGTGTACAAGGTCTTCGGCGCGTCCCTCGAGGTCCAGCGGCTGTTCGGCCTGGTCCAGCAGGCCGCGGTCGCGTACGGCGTGTTCTTCGTCGCTCGATGGTGGGGCCGACGGGTCGCGGTGACGTGTGCGCTGCTTGCCATCCTGCTCATGCTCCCGCCCGCCGGGCTCACCGCCTTCGCCTGGACGGGAGGCGTGGGCGCCGTACTGCTCGGACTGGCCGTGGGGCTGCACGCCCGGACCACCCCAGACGACCGGCGGGGCTTCCGGCTCGCCGTGATCGCCGGGATCCTGTTCGGGATTGCCTTCCTCTACCGGATCGACCTCGTCGTGGCCTGCGCGTTGACGATCGCAGTGATCGGCTGGAGGGCGCCCCGGGCCCGCGCCCTCGGTCTCGTCGGCGGGGCGCTCGGCACTGCGGCGCTGCTCCTTGCGCACGTTGCGATGGCCGGGTTCGGCAACGCGGTCCGCGGCATGGTGCTCGAGCCGGTGTTCGATCTCCGTGACGGCCGACGGCTCCCGGTCCCCCCGTCGTGGGGCACGCTCGACGGGTTCCTCCAGATGGTGGGCGACATCCCGCCGCGTCTGCGCTGGCCAGTGCCGACTCTGGCCACGTCTCAACAGCTCTTCCTGTGGTTCTTCGCCAACCTCGCCGCCATCACCGTGCTCGTCGTCGTCGGTGCGCGTGCACTGCGTCGGGAGCCACACTCGGTTCGGGCCCGGGCGGTGCTTGCGGCCGGACTCCTCAGCCTCGGCATGGTTTCGCAGACCCTCCAGCGCCCGGACTCGACCCACATTGCGTGGGTCAGCTGCGTGTCGATCGGCTTGCTCCCGATCGCGCTGATGGAGGCACGCTGCCGGGCTGGGCGCCGGGACCCCACCCACCCCGCTCGCGGACGCCGTCTCGTTGCGTGTGGGGTGCCTGCGCTCTTCTTGCTGCTGGTCGTCCCGAACTTCACCTACCGGGCGTACGCCGACTTTGTCGCCCAGACGTTCGACCGGCGCCGGGCATCGTTCGCGATCGAGCGCGATGGCCGCCGCTTCTACTACGGAGATCCCTCGGTGGCCGACGCCGCCAACGCGATGATCCCGACGCTCGACCGCCTCGTTCGACCCGGCGACCGCCTCTTCGTCGGTCCGACCGACCTCCGTCGGACCGTGACCAGCGAGGCATGGTTGTACGCGCTCTACCCCGAGGCGGTGCCCGGTACCTACTTCATCGAGATGGACCCGGGCATCGCTAACGCCCGGGGCTCCCGCATGGCGGCCGACCTCCGTCGGTCGGACGTCGTCGTTCTCTCCCGGATCTGGCAGGAGTGGAACGAGGCCAACGACTCGTCCCGACCGGGGGATCCCGCCCCCGATCGTGTGCTCCGGGAGCGGTTCTGCCCCGTCGGGACCTTTGCGCCGTGGTTCGACGTCTACCGCCGGTGTGATCGCACCGAACCCTAGGATGCCGCGGTGCGAACGCTCGTGATCACGCCGACCTACGACGAGGTCGGCAACATCGAGGAATTCCTCAGGCGCACGAGGGCCGCCGTCCCCGATGCCGACATCCTCGTCGTCGACGATGCGAGCCCTGACGGCACGGGCGCGCGAGCCGAGGAGGTGGGGGTTGAGCTCGGCCGGGTGCATGTGCTCCACCGGTCCGCCAAGGAGGGACTCGGGGTCGCGTACCGAGCCGGGCTGGGGTGGGGCATCAACCGCGACTACGAGTTGATCTGCCACATGGATGCCGACCTCTCCCACGACCCGGCCGCCCTGCCGGTCCTGATCAGCCGTCTCCACGACGACCCCGCCGACCTCGTCATCGGGTCGCGCTACGTCCCCGGAGGATCGATCCCCCACTGGCCGTGGTTCCGGCGCATGCTGTCGAAGGTGGGAAACTTCTACGCCGGGCTGGTCCTCGGAACATCGGTGCACGACAGCACCTCGGGGTTCCGCGTCTACCGCGCCTCGGCCCTCCGGTCGATCGACTACGCGTCGACCCGGTCGAAAGGCTACGGCTTCATGATCGAGACCGCCTATCGGGTGTGGCAACGTGGCGGCACGGTCTCCGAGTCACCGATCGCATTCACCGACCGGGTGCGCGGGTATTCGAAGATGACACTGCGGGTCGCCGCCGAGGAGCTGCTGCTCGTGACCTGGTGGGGCGTTCGGGACCGGTGCGCACGGCAGGTGCGGCGGATGCGACGGTCATGACCTCTGCACGATCGGCTGCCACCCGCCGCTTCGTGTGGGGACTCGTCGCGGTCACGGTGGTCGCGCTGGTGGTGCGAATTGTCTACATCCTGACCGCACGGCAGGACTTCTTCGCCGATTTCGAGATCGGTGGGGATCCGTTCCGCCTCGGCGACGCCTACCTCTACCAGCGGGGCGCAGTGCTCCTCGCCGAGGGTGAGGGCTTCATCAACCCGTACCAGTTCGACCTCTTCGGCATCCGCCAGGAGGACGCCTCGCACGTTCCGCTGTTCATGCTGTGGCTCTGGCTCCCAGCGGCGGTCGGGATCACCGGCGCCGAGGCCGCTGCGCTGTGGTCGGCCGTGCTCGGGGCCGGGACCGTCGTCCTCGTCGGTTGCACGGGGCGCCTCATCGCCGGCACCCGGGTCGGCCTCGGGGCTGCGGCCCTCGCTGCCGTCTACCCGAACGTATTCTCGCACGACGGGTTCCTGCAGAGTGAGACGATGGCGATCTTCGCAGTGACCCTCACCGTGTTCCTCGCGTACCGTTACTGGCAGGCGCCGTCGCGTTGGCGCGCGGCCTGGGTGGGGGTCGGGTGCGCCCTGGCCATGTTGTCCCGCTCGGAGTTGGCCCTGCTCGTCCCCATACTCCTCGCCCCACTCCTCTGGCGGACACCCGACACGTCCGGTTGTGAGCGACTGGGCCGCCTCGTGCTCGCCGGCGTGGCCGCGGCGGTGCTGGTCAGCCCCTGGGTGGCGTTCAACCTCACCCGATTCGAACGCCCGGTCACCCTCTCGGACAACTTCGGCTACACGCTGCTCACCGCGACCTGCGACACCACCTATTACGGCGAGGGAACCGGCTACTGGGACTTCGCCTGCGCGGAGCCAACCTACGAGCGCATCGACGCACCGCGCAACGACCGTTCGGTCAACGAGGTCGCGTTCCGCAAGGAGGCCATCGAGTACATCCGCGCCCATCCGTCACGAGTCCCGGTGGTGGTCGTCGCCCGGTGGGCACGGGCCACGGGGGTATGGGACCTGTTCACCGGCTTCGACCAGGTCGACAAAGACCGCTACGTCGAGGGTCGGGACGCCTTGGTCGCCTGGGGCGGCGCCTTCATGTTCTACGGCCTGGCCAGCTTCTCGGTCGTGGGCGTGATCGCGCTCCGGCACCGGCGGGTCACCGTCATCCCCTTGGTCGCACCCCTCGTCGTGGTGATGCTCGCGATCACGCTCACCTTCTACATGAATCGCTACCGGGCCAGTGCCGAGACCTGCCTGTGCCTCCTTGCGGCGGTCGGCATCGACGCCGCCCTGGAACGGGTCGGCCGACGCCGGCCCCGGGTCAGCCGATCCCCCGAGCCCGTGACCGCCGCCACCGCCGATTGACCGGCCCGCCGATCTGGAATATCGTTCCGAAAGTGCGGAACGTCGTTCCCATCTCCGAGCCCTCAGTGGCCGAGACCCTCGCCGCGCGGGCCGTCGACGCCCGCCGGGCCGGCTACGCCGACGAGGTGCGCCGCCTGATCGACGCCGCCTACGCCGTGATGCGGTCCACCGGAGACATCGAGCCCCGGGTGGCCGACGTGGTGAAGGCGGCGGGCCTGTCGAACCAGGCGTTCTACCGGCACTTCCGCTCGAAGGACGCGCTGCTCCTCGCCGTGCTGACCGACGGCCGCCAGCGGCTCCTCGCCACCCTCACCGCCCGGATGGCGCGGGTCGCCCCCGGCGCGCCCCAGGTCGCAGCCTGGATCGAGGGCGTGCTCGCCCAGGCCCGCAACGCCGACGCCGCGGCCAACACCCGGCCCTTCGCCGTGCACGGCGCCCGCATCGCCGACCGCTTCCCCGAGGAGTGGCTCGCCTCGCGCGATGCGCTGCTCGCCCCCCTGCGCCCGGCGGTCGCCGCGGCCGGTGGCGATCCCGACCGCGACCCCGAGTGGTGCCACCACCTCGCCTTCGGCACCATGGAGACCGCGCTGGTGCGGCGCACCGTCCCCGGCCGCGCCGACGTCGACCGCCTGGTGGCGTTCACCCTGAGAGGAATCGGCCATGGCTGAGTACGAGCTGCTGTGCACCGGCATCGGGGGCCAGGGCGTCCAGCTCGCCGCCCAGGTCGTGGCCCGGGCCGCGACCCGGGAGGGGCGCGAGGTGATGTTCTTCGGCATCTACGGCGGGATGATGCGGGGCGGCAACACCGACAGCACCGTGGTTGTCGCCGACTCGCCGATCACGGCGCCGCCGGTCGTGGCCCGCACGTGGTCGGCGATCGCGATGCACGACGAGTTCTGGTCCCCGATCGAGCCGAAGCTCCGGCCCGGCGGCCTGGTCCTGGTCAACGACTCGACCTTCACCGCGTCGATCGCCACCGCGGTCGCTGCGTCGCTCACCGTCGTCCGGCTCCCCGCCACCGAGCTGGCCGCCGAGGCCGGGAACCCCATGGGCGGCACCATGGTCATGATCGGCGCCTACAGCGCGCTCACCGGGCTGGTCACGCTCGACGCGCTGGTCGAGGGGATGCGCGAGGCGATCCCGTCGTACCGGCGTCAGCACGTCGAGGCGAACGAGCGGGCGCTGCACGCCGGGTTCGCCGCCGCCCCCACCGACGTCGGCGCCCCGCGCGCCTGGGAAGGAGCGCTCGCATGACCACGGTCGTCAAGTCCCGCGGCACGGTGACCATCGACGTGGAGTCGTGCAAGGGGTGCGAGCTGTGCATCCCCGCGTGCCCGCCCGCGGTGCTCACCATGTCGGGTCCGGTCAACAAGCGGGGCTACCACTACCCCGAGCTCCACCCCGGCTGCACCGGATGCGCCGCCTGCCTCATGGTGTGCCCGGACTACTGCTTCGAGGTCTTCCGCTTCCAGACCCCCGTCGAGCACGAGGTGCCGTCATGACCACGACCACCGGGACCACGAGTACCGGGACCACGACCTCCGGGTCCGCGAGCACCGGAGCCTCGGCTCGCGCGCTCATGGAGGGCTCCGAGGCCCTCGTGCGCGCCGCGATCCTGGCCGACTGCCGCTTCTTCGCCGGCTACCCGATGACGCCCTTCACCGAGGTGCTCGAGCACTTCGCGGCCCTGCTGCCCGACGCCGGCGGCGTGTGCATCAACGCCGAGTCGGAGATCGAGGCGGTGGGCATGGCCTGGGGCGCGGTGGCCACCGGGGCGCGGGCCGCGACCGGCTCCACCGGCCAGGGCCTCGCGCTGATGCAGGAGTCGTTCTCGGAGGCCACGCTGGCCGAGCTGCCGCTCGTGATCTTCAACATGAGCCGGAGCCAGGGCGACTACTTCCAGGCCACCCGGGGTGGTGGCCACGGCGACTACCGCCACATCGTCCTCGCCCCCCAGGACGTGCGCGAGGGCGTCGCGCTGGTGCAGCTCGCGTTCCACCTCGCCGACAAGTGGCGCAACCCGGTGATGATCTACGGCGACTACCTCCTCGCCCACACCCAGGAGGCCGTCTCGGTCGAGCGGGTCGAGTTCCCGCCCCTGCCGGCGAAGGACTGGGCCGTCGACGGCAGCCGCAGCGGCACCGGCCGGTCGCGCAGCGTCACCCCGCTCGGGGTGACCAAGGTCGGTCAGCGCCACTTCGGTCAGGAGGGCAAGGCCCAGTACATCGCCACGAAGATGGCCTACGTCGAGCGCGAGGCCCGGGCCGAGGCGGGCTTCTGCGAGGACGCCGAGACCGTGGTCGTGGCCTTCGGCTCGCCGGCCAAGTTCGTGAAGTACGCCGTGGCCCAGCTCCGTGACGAGGGCCTGCGGGTCGGATGGGTCCGCCCGATCACGCTGTGGCCGTTCCCCGTCGACGCGGTCCGGGCCGCCACCCGCACCGCCCGGGTCGTGGGCTCGTTCGAGATCTCGTCGGGCCAGCTGGTCGACGACGTGCGCATCGCGGTGGCCGGCGCCGCGCCGGTCGAGTTCATCGGCGGCGTGTCGAGC
Organism: uncultured Actinomycetes bacterium; assembly: GCA_903899845.1. Classification (GTDB taxonomy): domain Bacteria; phylum Actinomycetota; class Acidimicrobiia; order IMCC26256; family PALSA-555; genus CAIUKV01. The sequence continues at coordinate 39,207 of CAIUKV010000079.1, read as the reverse complement.
GACCACTCCGGCTTCGGCCTCGGCCGGCTGCTCGACGTCGACGAGGTGCGCGAGCGGATCCGGGCCCTCCACGAGGGCCGGACCCAGCCGCCGGTCCCCGGCTACGAGGAATTCACCTACGAGCCCGCCCCCCACCAGCTCGCCCCCACCCCGGAGGTCACGCCGTGAGCACGATCCCCCTCGGTCCGGTCCTCGACACCGCCCACGCCCCCGGCGACGGCGCGCGCGTGGTGGAGCCGAAGACGCCCGCGCTGCTGCTCACCAACCACCACCACCTGTGCCCCGGGTGCGGCGAGCCGCTCGCGGTCCGGGCGATCGCCGAGGCGCTCGAGGACCTCGGGCTCGTCGACACCGCGGTGTGCGCGCTCGGGATCGGCTGCTACACGAGCTTCGGTGCCACCGTCGACGTCGACCTCGTGCAGTGCCTGCACGGCCGGGCGCCGTCGGTCGCGACCGGTGTCAAGCGGATGCTCCCCGACGCGACCGTCTTCACCCTCCAGGGCGACGGCGACATGGTCAACGAGGGCCTCCAGGAGGTGCTGCACACCGCCGCCCGCGGCGAGTCGCTGACTGCGGTCCTCGTGAACAACGGCGTCTTCGGCGAGACCGGCGGTCACATGACCGCCACCAGCGTGCTCGGGCAGCGGACCAAGAACACGATCGAGGGCCGCGACGCCGAGTACCACGGCTACCCGATCCTCATCGGCGACCTCATCGCCCAGCTCGAGGGCGCGGCCTACGTCGCACGCGGCTCGGTCCACAACGCCGGCGCGGTCGCCCGCACCACCAAGATGGTCCGGCGGGCGTTCGAGGCCCAGCGCCGCCGCGAGGGCTTCTCGTTCGTCGAGATCCTCACCATGTGCCCGACGGGCTGGTTCATCCCGACCGGCGAGGGACCCGACTACCTGGCATCCACGCTGGGCGAGGTGCACATCATGGGCGAGCTCAAGGCCGACGGGCAGATCCGCACGACCGAGGAGCTCCACGCCGAGAACGTGCGCAAGGCGGCAGAGCTGGACGCCCAGCTCGCCCGCGGCGGCCTCGAGGACTGAGCGCTCAGGTCAGCACGGGGCGAAGGGCGGCGGCCACCGCCGTCGGCTGCTCCTCGTGCACGAACAGGGCCGCGTCGTCGACGACCACCAACGTCGCGTCGGGGAACGTGGGCACCATCGCGCGCGCCGCCGCCACCGGGAAGTACGGGTCCCGGGCACCCCACACCAACCGGACCGGTGCGGTCATGCGCCGGTGCACCGCCGGCAGGGCGTCGACCAGGGCGAGGTCGAACGACCGCACGACCTGCGCCGACGCGGTGCGTCGGGCCGGGTCGCGGCGCACCGGGTCGCAGAAGAACTCGGCGAACTCCCCGTCGAGCCCGCGGCGGTCGACGAACGCCGCGCCCACGGCGAGGTGACGGAGCCCGCGCCACCCGAGCATGGCCCCGACCACGCGCGGCAACGCCGGGAGTCGACGCAGGGCCAGGATGGACCGGAACCGCCACCCGGGCCGGCCCGGGTGCTCGGTGTCGAGCAGGCCCCACGCCCGGACCCGGGGGTCGTCGGCCAGCGCGTGCCGGGCGATGAGCCCGCCGCTGTCGTGCCCCACAACCGCGAACGACGCGAGGCCGAGCGCATCGACCACGGCCCGGACCGCCTCCACGTGCCCGGCAACGCTCACCGGGACCGCGGGATCGAACCGGCTCGCGCCCGCCCCGGGCAGGTCGAGGACGTGACAGGTGCAGTGCGGGGCGAGGAGGGGCACCAGGTGGCGGAAGGTGGCGCCGCTCACCGGCCAGCCGTGGACGAACACGACGTCGGGTCCGGCGCCGAAGGTCCGCACGCCCACGGCCCCCTGGGCCACCGGGACCCAGCGGTCGGGTGGGCGGCGGAACCCGTCGGCGTCCCCGCTCCCGCCGCTCCCGCCGCTCCCGCCGCTCTCCCCGCTCTCCCCGCTCTCCCCGCTCTCCCCGCTCCCCCCGCTGTTTGTAGTGATCATTACAGAATCGTAGCGCAGCCCGTCGATAGTGTCGGCGGATGGGGCACCGCCACGACCGCGCCGAGATCCTCGCCGCCGCGGTGACGGTGGCCCGGACCGAGGGCCTCCACCGCTGCACCTACGGTCGGGTGGGGCGCGCCGCCGGGGCCAGCGACCGGATGGTCGCCTACTACTTCCCCACCGTCGGCGCCCTGGTCGAGGCGGTGCTGCTCGACCTCGGCCTCCGCCTCCAGGCCCTCCTCGCCCCGGCGGTCGCCGCCCCCCGCGCCGACCACCGGGCGCTGCTGCGGACCCTCTGGCCCCGCCTCGCCGACCCCGAGGTCGACTGGGTGTTCGCGCTGTACTTCGAGGCGGTCGGACTCGCCGCCGCCGACCGGGCGCCCTACCGCGACGTCGTCCCGGTCCTGGTCAAGGCGTGGATCGACTGGGCCGCCGACCGCCTCACCGGGCCGCGACCCCGCCGCCGGGCCGAGGCCGAGGCGACCGTCGCCGCGGCGGACGGCCTGCTGCTGCTGCGTCGGATCGCCGGGGCCGAGGCGGCCGAGCGCGCCGCCCGCCGCCTCGGCGTCGCCTGACCCTGCCCTACAGTGATGTCCACTATGGACTTCACCTACCCCGCCGACGCCGAGGCCTTCCGGAAGGAGTTCCGGGACTGGCTCGAGGCCAACGTCACCGACGAGATCCGCGCCCTGGGCGGGGGCGGACTCGGCTACGACGAGCCCGGGCAGCTGGCCGCGGCGCAGGCGTGGAACCGTCGCCTCGCCGACGCCGGCTACGCCGCCATCGCCTGGCCGGTCGAGTACGGCGGTCGCGGCGCCGGGGTGATGGAGCAGGTCGTGTGGGCCGAGGAGCTGCACCGCTCGGGCGCCCCCGGACCGGTCAACGTCCTCGGGATCCCCAACGTCGCCCCGGCGATCATGACCTACGGCACCGAGGCCCAGAAGACCCGCCTCCTGCCCCCGATGCTGCGCGGCGACGAGGTGTGGTGCCAGGGGTTCTCGGAGCCCGACGCCGGCTCCGACCTGGCCGGGCTGTCCACCACCGCCGCGCGCGACGGTGACCACTGGGTGATCAACGGCCAGAAGGTCTGGACCAGCCTCGGCCACCACGCCCGGTGGTGCGAGCTGCTCGTGCGCACCGACCCCGACGCGCCCAAGCACCGGGGCATCACCTGCCTGATCGTCGACATGCACACCCCCGGGATCGCGATCCGGCCCCTGATCACCATCACCGGCGCGCACGACTTCAACGAGGTGTTCTTCGACGACGTGCGGGTCCCGGCCGACGCGATCCTCGGCCCCGAGCACGAGGGCTGGCGGGTCGCGATGACCACGCTCAACCACGAGCGGGGCGGGGTGGCCCGCCTCCACCTCGGGACCCGACAGAAGGTCGCCGATCTGTTCGCCGCCGCCCGCGAGGCGCCCGGGCGCGCCGGCGGCCGCGCCGCGGACGAGCCGGCGCTGCGCCAGCTGCTCGCCCGGGTCTACCTCGAGGCCGAGCTGCTCAAGCTCGTGGCCGAGCGGGCCATCTCGGGCGAGCTCCACGGCCGGGCCCTCGGGCCCGAGGCGTCGATCGCCAAGCTGGTCTGGAGCGAGACCGACCAGCACATCGGCGAGGTCGCCGCCGCGGTGCTCGGCCCGGACGCGGGCACGGGTCGCTGGGGGCGCGACCGGGTCGGGAGCCGCCAGGCGACGATCGCCGGCGGCACCACCCAGATCAACAAGAACATCATCGCCCAGCGGGTGCTCGGCCTCCCGCGCGGCTGACCCGGACCGACCACCGTGGACTGGTGGCTGTGGGTGCTCGTGGGGGTCGCCGGGCTGCTGGTCGCGGTCGTGGCGTACGACCTCACCCAGCGCCGCCACGCGATCCTGCGCAACTTCCCGGTCGTCGGGCACCTGCGCTACCTGCTCGAGGCGATCGGCCCCGAGCTGCGCCAGTACATCGTCACCGACAACGACTCCGACAAGCCGTTCAGCCGTGACCACCGCCGCTGGGTCTACGCCTCGGCCAAGCGCACCGACGCCTACTACGGGTTCGGCACCGACAACGACCTCGAGGGATCGAACCACTACCTGATCGTCAAGCAGGCCGCGTTCCCGCTCGACGCCCCCCGGCCCGCGACCCTCGCCGACCCCGACGACCGGCTCCCCATGGCCAAGGTCCTCGGCGCAGCCCGCGAGCGCCGCGACGCGTGGCGCCCGACCTCGGCGGTCAACATCTCGAGCATGAGCTACGGCTCGCTCAGCGGCCGCGCCGTGGAGTCGCTCAACCGCGGCGCCGCGCTCGCCGGCTGCTGGCAGGGCACCGGCGAGGGCGGCATCACCCCGCACCACCGCCACGGGGGCGATCTGATCTGGCAGATCGGCACCGGCTACTTCGGGTGCCGCGACGCCGCCGGGCGCTTCGACCCCGCCCGCTTCCGAGCGGTGGTCGAGGCCGAGCCGACGATCCGGGCGATCGAGGTCAAGCTCAGCCAGGGGGCCAAGCCCGGGATCGGCGGGCTGCTCCCCGCGGCCAAGGTCACCCCGGAGATCGCCGCCCTGCGCGGCGTGCCCGCCGGGGTCGACTGCGTGAGCCCGGCGGCCCACTCGGCGTTCCGTGACGCCGACGCGCTGCTCGACTTCGTCGAGGCGCTCGCCGAGATGTCGGGCAAGCCGGTCGGGATCAAGACCGCGGTCGGCGACGACGCCCTCTTCCACGACCTCGCCCGCCTCATGGCTCGGGGCGACCGCGGCATCGACTTCCTCGTGATCGACGGGGGCGAGGGCGGCACGGGGGCCGGCCCGCTCGTCTTCACCGACCACGTCGCGCTCCCGTTCAAGGTCGGCTTCGCCCGCGTCTACCGGATCTTCGCCGAGGCCGGCCTCACCGACCGCGTCGTGTTCCTCGGCTCGGGCCGACTCGGGCTGCCGGCCAACGCCCTCCTCGCCTTCGCCCTCGGGTGCGACGGGGTCAACGTGGGCCGGGAGGCGATGCTCTCGATCGGCTGCATCCAGGCCCAGCGCTGCCACACCGACCGGTGCCCGACCGGGGTCGCCACCCAGTCCCGGCGCCTCCAGCGGGGCCTCGACCCGACCGACAAGTCGGTCCGCTGCGCGACCTACCTGTCGGCCCTCCGCCACGAGCTGCTGCGCCTCAGCCGGGCCTGTGGGGTGGCACACCCGGCCCTGGTCACGACCGGGCAGCTCGAGATCCTCGACGACCGCTTCGGGTCCGAGTCGGCCCGGTCTGTGTTCGGCTACGACGCCGACTGGGGCCGCCCGGGACCGACCGACGTGGCCGCCCTCGGGCGCCTCCTCGGCGACGGGCCCGGCTCGAACTGACATTTCCGTCAGGTCCGTGCGAGACTGCGGCCGATGAGCACCCCCCACCACACCGCCTACGTCACCGCACCCTTCCGGGGCGAGGGCCTCGACACCCTGCGCGGCCTCGCCGACGTCGTGCTCGACCCCTGGATCGACCACCAGCCGGTGCGCCTCCTCGACGGCGACGCGCTCGCGGCCAAGGTGACCGAGCACGGCGCCGACATCCTGATCGTCGAGTCCGACTTCGTGACCGGCACCGCGCTCTACGACCTGCCCCTCGTCGCGCTCGGCGCGTGCCGGGGCGACCCCAACAACATCGACGTCGCCCAGGCCACGGCCAAGGGCATCCCGGTGCTGCGGGCCCCCGGCCGCAACGCCGACGCGGTCGCCGAGCTGGCCGTGGCGCTGCTGTTCGCGGTCAACCGCGGGATCGTGCCGGCCGACGCCGACGTCCGCGAGGGCCAGACCTTCCGCGACGGCACCATCCCCTACCAGCGCTACCGCGCCTGGCAGGTCGCCGGGCGCACCGCCGGCCTGGTCGGGCTGGGCGCGGTGGGCCGGGCGCTCAAGTGGCGTCTCGAGGGCCTGGGCATGACCGTCCTGTCCTTCGACCCGTACGCGCCCGACGCCACCTCGACCCTCGACGAGCTCCTCGCCGCGGCCGACGTGGTGTCGATGCACGCACCGGTCACCCCCGAGACCACCGGGATGATCGGCGCCGAGCAGTTCGCCCGCATGCCCGAGGGCGCGGTCTTCCTCAACACGGCGCGGGCCCAGCTCCACGACACCGACGCGCTCGTCGCCGCGCTGGAGTCGGGCCACCTCGGGGGCGCCGGCCTCGACCACTTCGTGGGCGAGAAGCTCCCCGTGGACCACCCCCTCTGCGCGATGGGCCGGGTCGTCCTCACCCCCCACATCGGGGGCGCCACCTACGACACCGAGGCCAACCACTCCAAGGTCATCGCCGACGGGATCGCCGAGCTCCTCGCCGGCGGCCGTCCCGTCAACCTCGTCAACCCGGAGGTCCTCGACCGATGAGCACCAAGCAGCCCCTCACCGACGCCGAGGCCCGGGACCAGCTCCTGTGGACCGCGCAGGAGATGCTGCGCAGCGGCCTGGTCGAGGGCACGGCGGGCAACCTCGCCGCCCGGCTCCCCGACGGCAACGTCGTGCTGACCCCCTCGTCGCTCGACTACCTCGAGATGGGCCTCGACGACCTCGTGGTCTGCGACCTCGACGGCACCGTGGTCGAGGGGCACCGCACCCCGACCAGCGAGAAGTCGCTCCACCTCTCGGCCCTCCGGAGCTACCCCGAGATCGGGGCGACCATGCACTGCCACGCCAAGTACGCCACGATGTTCGCGGTCACCCGCCAGCCGATCCCGGCGGTGATCGAGGAGTTCGACGTCTACGTGGGCGGCGACGTGGAGGTGGCGGAGTACCGCACCACCGGCACCGACGAGCTGGCCGAGGAGGTCGCGGCCCGGGTCGGCCGCAAGGCGGCGGTCCTCATGGCCAACCACGGGCTTTTCGTGGTGGGGCGCACCCCCAAGGACGTGCTGCACATCGCCCAGCTCATCGAGCGCACCGCCGAGATCATCCACGGGGCCCGGGCCCTCGGCACCGTGGTCCCGCTCCCCGACGCGGTCAACCAGCAGTTCTCGGGCTACTACCGCTACGGGCGCACCGGCTCGTTCGACTGACCCCGCCGGGGCCGCGACGGGCATCCCCGGCGGCGCGACCTCCGTGGGTTACCGTCCGGGGACCCGACCCGGAGGTCCACCGTGCTCAAGGCCCTGCTCGCCCTGCTCGTCATCTTCTTCATCGCCACCTTCCCGGCGACGTGGCTGCTGATGCTGTTCCTCGGCAACGTCGGCCTCGACCTCTCGTACTGGGGCACGCTGCCCCTCGGCATCGTGGTGTCGGCCCTCATCGGTGCCGCCGCTTCCCAGAGCGAGTACTGATCCCGCGGCGCGGGCGCGGCTCAGCGCTTGCGCAGGAGGGTGAGGCCGTCGCTGACGGCCAGCAGCACGCAGTCGACCCGGTCGTCGGCGGCGACCCGGGCGTTGAACGCGCGGATCGCCTCGGTGGCCGGGTCGGTGCGATCGGGATCGACCACCGCACCCGACCAGAGCGTGTTGTCGACCAGGATCACCCCGTTGGGACGCACCCGGGGCAGGAGCGCCTCGTAGTAGGCGGCGTAGCTCTCCTTGTCGGCGTCGAGGAACACCAGGTCGAGGTGAGCCTCGGTCGGGAGCGTCGCGATCGTGTCGAGCGCCGGACCGATGCGCAGGTCGATCCGGTCGGCCACGCCGGCCTCGGCCCAGGCGTCACGGGCGATCGCCGCCCACTCCTCGCTGACGTCGCAGCAGACCAGGCGTCCACCCGGCGCGAGCCCGCGGGCGATGCAGAGGGCCGAGTACCCGGTGAACGTGCCGATCTCGAGCGCGTGGCGCACCCCGAGCAACCGGGTCAGCGTCGTCATGAGCGCCCCCTGCTCGGGCGCGATCTGCATGACCGACACGCCCCCGAGGGCCGCGGTCCGGGCGATGAGCGCCGCCTGCACCGGGTCGGGCGGGGTGCCGTGGGCCACCACGTACGCGTGGAGCTCGGCGGTGAGCCCGAGGGACTTGGGAGCGTCGGCCACGGCCGGTCACGCTACCGGGTCGGGTCCCGGGTCACCGCTTGACGAAGCGGACCACGCAGTTCCAGGCCAGCAGCTCCCGGACCCCCGGCACCCGCATGATCGGCGCCGCCCACGGGTAGTAGCGCGGCTCGACCCGCAGCACCTCGACGTCACGCCGCCCGGCGAAGTCGCGCAGGGTCGGCCCGATGTGGGTGACGAACAGGTTCTCGCCCACGTGGTGCTTGTGGTCGGTGCCGTGGCGGCGCTCGTACGCGCGCACCCCGCGGTCGGGCCCGAGGAGGTGGTACGGGCTCATCTCGTGGCCACCCCACGGCGAGTACCAGTTGGTGAACGACAGGTAGCCCCAGCCCCCGGGCCGGAGGACGCGGACCATCTCGTCGATCACGAGCCCCGGCCGCGGCGCGTGCTCGAGCATGTTGGAGCTGAAGATCCCGTCGAGCGCCGCGGTCGCGATCGGGAGCCGCTGCGCGTCGCCGAGCACGGCGTCGGGCGGGGGCGCCCCGGCCAGGCGCAGCTCACCGGCGTCGTACTCGACCGGCACGACCGTCGCCCCGGCGGCGCGGAACGCCTCCGTGTAGTACCCGGGCCCGCAGCCGACGTCGGCGATGCGCCGGCCCGCCAGCGAGCCGTGCCGGCGCTCGAGCCCGGCCACCCCGTCGGCGGCGAGCCGACGGTAGAAGGCCCCGGGATCGGTGCGCTCGGCCCGGAACAGCCGCCAGAGCTCGCGGGAGCGCGCGATCCGTCCACCGGACGCCGCACCGATGGTCGTCACCGCCGCCACCCGGTCGGCGTCGTCGCGTCGTGCAGCACTGTCTCCATCCGGTCGAGGGCGGCGGGCCAGGTCAGCGCGGCCGCCCGGGACCGGGCGGAATCGCCCATCCTGGTTCGCAGCGCAGCATCGCTGCCCAAACGGATCCAGGCCGCCACGAACTCGTCCTCCGAGCGGGCAAGGATCCCGGTCTCCCCCGCCACCACGGAGTCCCGGACCCCCTCGACGTCGAAGCCTACGGCCGGGACCCCGGCCGCCGCCGCCTCGATGATCACGGTTCCCCAGCCCTCGTGGTGGGCCGGGTGCACCAGCAGCCACGCTGCGCCAAGTTCCGCCGATTTGCGCTCCTCGCTCACGTAGCCGGTGAACTCCACCCCGTCATCGGGGCCGACCCGAGCCCGGAGCGCGGCGGCGTCAGGGCCGTCGCCTGCGATCACCAACGTACCTCCGATCGCAGCGCGAACGCGGGGCCAGCAACGTAGTGCGAGGTCGACGCGCTTGTGCGAGACCAAACGTCCGAGCACGAGGAAGCGCGGCTCGATCGACCGCTCCCCGGTGACGCCCACCGGTGCCGCGCCCATCTCGATCGTGTGCACGGCGTCAGCCGCCACCCCGATCGCCGTCAGGGCCCGCTTCGTGGAGTCCGACACGGCGACGTACGTCGAGCGCCGGTAGACGCGGGGCATCACCGAACGCTCGAGCCAGCGTCCGAGGGTGGCGACCGGAGCCGGGAACTCCATCGCCCACTGCTCGGTGTGGACGTGGTGCACGAGGCACACCACCGGTGCCCCTTGCCAGAGCGGCGCGAAGTACGGAATCCCGTTCTGCACGTCGAGCACGACGTCGACCCGGCCCACACGTCGTCGCAACACCCAGGGTGCCCGCAGGTACTGGTCGAACGTTCCGCCGAGCGGCTGGACCGGGTAGGGGTGGGCTGCGACCGGGGAGCCTGCGAGGAGCACGACGTCGTGACCGCGATCCTGCAGTCCGACGCAGAGGTGGTCCACGACATACTCCGAACCGCCCGCGCGCGGGTGGGTCAGGTCGCGCCAGGCCAGGACTGCGATCTTCATGGTCGGTCTCCGGTCCGGGGGGCCCAACCGAGGCGCCCTGCCTCGGCGCGCACCCGCCGCGGATGGCGCCGTGTCACGATGCGGCACAGCGCAGCCCCCGTAACCACGGAATCGCGCACCGGCCGGACGGTCGATCCTTCGACCGCCGTCCAGTCGACGGGGATCTCCACCATCCGGTAGCCCAGGATCCGGGCCAGGAACAGGACCTCCGGGTCGTAGGCGAACCCGTCGACCTCGCTGAGGGCGAGCAGCAATCGCCCGACATCGCCCCGGAACGCCTTGAACCCGCACTGCGAGTCGTGCACCTCGAGGCGGGTGACGGCCCGGACCATGTAGTTGAAGCTGCGACCCATGGCCCGGCGCAGCCCGGTCGCACCTCGGACGCTGGACCCCGGGACGGCCCGGGAGCCCACGACGACGTCGACGTCGGCCGCGACCAGGGCGAGGGCGGGCTCGATCGCCGCCAGGTCGGTGGCCAGATCGGCATCCATCACCAGGATCGCGTCGCCCGTGGTGGCCGCCACACCGGCGCGAACGGCGGCACCTTTGCCCCGATTCACAGGCAGGACCAGCACCTCCACCGGGAATGACGCCGACGCTGCGGCCCGGGCGACCAGGGCTGTGTCGTCGACACTGCCGTCGTCGACCACCACGACCTGGGGAACCGGATCGGTGCACCGTTCCCGCACGGCAGCCAGCGTCCGGGAAATCCGGGTCGCCTCGTTGAAGGCGGGAATCACGATTGAGAGCGCAGGGCGAGCAGTCACGGGGCTCCTCGGCGGTGGGACTTCATCCTGCCATCCGGACTGCCCGGGCCGCGAGCCTCCTGGGACCTAGATTGCCGTCGTGGGCGCCGCCATCGACGACCGTCGACGACCTGCAGCCTCCCACCGCGACGGACCGGCGCCCGGTGGCCGACCCTGGCCCTGGATCACCGCACTTGCCGCGCTGTGCTACGTGCCCCTGCTGCTCACCCACCGCGGCACCCTCACGGCCGACACCAAGCAATACCTCTACCTAGACCCGGCGCAACTCCTGCGCAGCGCGCCCGACCTCTGGAACTCGCGACTGAGCGGCGGGACGGTGACACACCAGTACATCGGTTACCTGTGGCCGATGGGCCCCTTCTTCCGGGTCGCCGAGCTGCTCGGGCTTCCCGACTGGCTCGCCCAACGCCTGTGGACCGGCTCGATCCTCTTCGTCGCCGCCCTCGGCGCCTTCACGCTCTTCCGGGCGCTCTGGGGGGACCGACGCGCCGCCTTCACCGGCGCGCTGCTGTACGGGTTGTCGCCGTTCGTGCTCGGCATGATCTCCGGCCAGTCGGCACTGCTCCTCCCCTTCTGCGCCCTGCCCTGGCTGATCCTGGCCACCCGCACCGCCCTCCGAGGTGATCCGTGGCGCTGGGCGGCCGTCTACGCGCTCGTCGTCACGTCCGCCGGCTCCCTCAACGGGTCGTCGATCTTCTTCGTCGTCGTCGGCTCGATGCTCTTCGTTCCCTACGCCGTGTGCTGGGAGCGGTCGGTCGGCGCTCGGGACGCCTGGTGGGTGGTCCTGCGCATCGGCCTGCTCACGTTGGTCACCCAGCTGTGGTGGATCGTCGCCTACCGGGTCGGCGGCACCTTCGGCCTCCCGGTGCTCGAGGTGACCGAGACCGTACGCGAAACGTCGTCGTCGGCGTCGGCGGTCGAAGGGCTCCGAGGGCTCGGCTACTGGTTCTTCTACGGCGGCGACAACCAGGGCCCGTGGCTAGCGGGGCTGGCCCCGGCGTTCACCCGGAACGTCACCGTGGTGGTCGTGTCGTTCGCGGGCCCGCTTGTCGCACTCGCGCTCGGTTGGTGGTCTCGCTTCCGTGAGCGCGTGTTCTTCGCCGGGCTCGTCCTCGTCGGCGTGCTGATGTCGTCGGTCGCCTTTGGGGGAACCGACCGGTCGGTCGTGGGCCGGGCCTTCGAGTCGGCGAGTCGCTCGTCGGGGCTGGTGCTGTCGTTGCGCAACTCGCAGCGGGCCATCGCTCTGACCGTGCTCGGACTCGCCGGCCTTGCCGCGGCCGGCGTCGCCGCCCTCGTGCGGCGGTCCCCGCGCCTCGGCACGGCCACAGGCGCGGTCGTGGTCGCCCTGGCGGCCGCCACGTTCGTGGCACCGTGGTCCACTGCGCTCATCGCCGATCGCTACTCCCGCCCGGAGCAGGTCCCGGCCGCCTGGCGCGACGCCGGTCGGTTCCTCGATCGTCACCCTGGCCGCGCCCTGCTCCTCCCCGGCAGCGACTTCGCGTCCTACCGCTGGGGGCACACCCTCGATCCGGTGCTGGTCGGACTCACGCGCAGCGAGGCGACCTGGCGTGAGGTGCTACCCATGGGTGGCATCGCCGGATCCGACCTCCTCGCCGCCTTCGACCGGTCCCTCCAGGCCGGCACGATCGACCCCACGACGATCAAGCCCGTCGCCCAGGCCCTCGGGGTTCGGTGGATCGTGGTGGCCAACGACCTCGAGATCGACCGCTACCGCATCCAACGGCCAGAGGCGGTGATGGCCGCGCTCTCAGATCAGGCTGCCGGGCTCGAGTTGGTGCGGTCGTTCAACCCCGGTTACCTCACGCCGGCGAACCCCGCCCCGGTCACCGACGAGAAGGCGGTGCGCACCGCCCGGACTCTGCCCGCAACGCTGCCCCAGGTGGCGGTGTTCAGGGTCCCCGACTCCCACCCGGCGCCGGTCGGCGCCCAGGCGAGCGGAGCCGAGATCGTCCTGCACGGTGATGGCGCAGGGTTCGTGGCCACCGCGGCCGCCGGACTCCCCGGAATCGACGTCACCTCGGGTCCCTGGCTCACCGCCCACGAGCTCGACGACTGGCCCGCTGGGCGGCGCGTGGCCACCCGGGCCACCACACGTCACATCGTGACCGATACCAACCGGAGGGCTGAGCACCGGTACACCACCCTGTTGGAGAACGACGGGGCGACCCAGACCAGTGCCGGCGACCCGAGGTCCGGAGTGACCGAGGACGTCACCACCACCGAGGCCAACGGGTCCAGCACCGCCGAGCAGAGCGTGACGGTCCTCCGCGGCGTGCGGTCCGTGCGCGCCTCCGCCTACGGCAACGTCATCAGCCTTCTGCCCGAGGAACGACCCGCCAATGCCTTCGACGGCGATCTCCGCACCGCCTGGCGGGTCGACCCGACCTCCTTCCGGCCGCTCACCGGCGGCACCGCCCAGACCCTCACCGTCGACCTCGGTCGGACGGTGCGCACCGACACCGTGACCGTCGTGCAGGCGCCATGGCGTCCCGGTACGGCCCCGATCACCGCATTCGACGTGGTGCTCGACGGCAACCGCACGGTGCCGGTCACCATCGACGCTACTACCGCACACGACGCTTCCGGCGTCACGGTCACCCTCGACAGCCGTGCGTTCCGCACCCTCGAACTCCGCATCCCCGACAACCCGGAGTCCGTCGGCGCCATCGGAATCGCTGAGGTACGCATCCCCGGCGTCGAGGTCGAGGAGTTCGTGCGCACCCCCCGCTCGCTGACCCGGCGGGACCCACAGTCCGGACAGGTTCCCCTCGCCATCGTGCTCGCCCGGCAGCGCGCCGACGCGTCGCTGCTGTTCCGCTCCGATCCGGAGCCCCGGATCCGCCGACTCGTCGAGGTCCCCGCCGCCGACATCTTCACCGTCCAGGGCGTCGCACACGTGAATCCCCGCGCTCCTGATGCCGTGCTCGACGCCGCCCTCGGCTCCTTGCCGGCCGGGGTGAGCGCTACTGCGTCGGGTCGCAACCTCGGCGACCCCAGCGCCAGAGCCTCAGCGGCGCTCGACGGCAACCTCAGCACCGCCTGGGTCTCACCGTTCGCAGCCGCCGCAGGCAGTTCGTGGACCGTCACCGTCGACGCCGGCGTCGCCACCGACGATCTGACGCTCCACCTCGTCGCCGACGGTCGCCACAGCCTGCCGATCTCGCTCGACGTCGCGGTCGACGGGGTGCCGCGGGCGGTGACCGTCCCGCCGACCGCCGAGTCGGACGTGCCCGGGGCCGTGGCCCGCGTGGCGCTCGGCGTCCCGGTACGCGGGCGGTCGGTGACGATCACCGTGCGTGACGTCGATCCCCGGTTCGGCACCGACCTCTCGGGCAACCCGGTCGAGCTACCCGTCGCCGTCGCCGAGGTGGACCTCGAGATCGGCGGAAGAACCCCGGGGACCGACGGTGGCGTGACGAGCACCCCGTGCCGCTCCGACCTGCTCTCCGTCGATGACGCACCGGTACCCGTGCGTCTCACGGGTCGCGTGGGTCCCGGCACCACGGGTGCTCTGGCCGTCGAGCCCTGCGGTGCGCCACTGACCCTCGGTGCGGGGGTCCACGTCGTACGCTCCGCGAACGGTCTCGACCTGGGGTTCGACCTCGACGTGCTGGCGCTGGTGTCGTCGGGGTTCGCCACCGCCGCCGACCCGGGCACCGCACCGGCCGTGCGTGACGCCGGGCCCGACGGCGCCACTGTGGTCCCCAACGGGGAGCCGTACTGGTTCCGCCTCCACCAGAGCGACAACGCGGGATGGAAGGTCACCGCGACCCGGGCGGGTCGCACCACCGACCTCGGACCATCGCACTCACTCGACCTGTACGCCGCCGGGTGGCTGGTCGAGAAGCCGACCTCCGGACCGACAGAGTTGGTGGTGTCGTGGATGCCGCAGCGTCAGGTCGACCTCGCCCTGGCGGTGTCTGCCCTCGGGGTGTTGACCTGCGTCGCACTGGTCGGGTTCCGTCGCCGCAACCGGAGCGCATCCCCCACAGCGAACCCCGTGTGGCCCGGACGCTCCGCGCTCGGGTCGGTGCCCGCCACCCCATGGGTGGCATCAGGTGTGGCGGTAGTGGGCGCAGCGCTCACGGCCGGACCGTCGGTCGCCGTCGCCGTCGCCGTCGTGGCCGCAGCGAGCCACGGTGCCGCACGCTCACGTCCCCTGGCCGCTGCGGTGCGCGTTGCACCCCTGGCGGCGCTGGAGGCCGCCGTCCTGGTGGTGGTCGGGCGGCAGGTGCGCCACGACTACCTGCACGACGCGCTGTGGCCGACGCGCTTCGGCGTGGCGCATCACCTCGTGCTCTTCGCGCTGGTGACGCTGGTCCTCCAGATCTGGGCCGATCGATCCGAGGACATCGGTGGCGAGATCGTCGACTCCGCCACCCGGGCAATCTAACGATCACGTCGATTCTGCCCATACCCGAACCCGCGTCGCAGGCGCTGGGCGACCCGGTCGGGTGCCCCAGGCAGGCGCCGGGCGCGCTGATAGCGTCGCGTGATGGCCCGATCCGTCGCCGCCGACGGGACGTCGTCGGCACCGACCGGACCACCGGTCGAGACCCCGGCGACCGACCCGACACCGACCGCAGCTGACGCCCCCGACGCCTCCGGGTGGATCCTGGACCCGACCCGATTCACGTACAAGCCTGCGCTCGACGGCCTCCGGGCGGTTGCGGTGCTGGCCGTGGTCGCGTACCACTTCGGTGCCGGGTGGCTGCAGGGGGGGTTCCTCGGCGTCGACCTCTTCTTCGTGCTTTCGGGCTACCTGATCACCTCTCTGTTGCTGATCGAACGGCGCAGCACCGGGACGATCCGTTTCGGGGCCTTCTGGGCGCGGCGCTTCCGTCGTCTGCTGCCCGCCCTCTTCGTGCTGCTCGTCGCAGTCGCACTGTGGGGACGCCTCGTCCTCCCCTCCGACCAGTGGGGTCGGCTTCGCTCCGACGGCGTTTGGTCGCTGTTCTACGGTGCCAACTGGCACTTCGTTCTCTCGGGGCAGTCGTACTTCACCACCGAGCCCTCGATGTTGCGCCACATGTGGTCGCTCGCGATCGAGGAGCAGTTCTACCTGCTGTGGCCCCTCGTGGTCTTTGCGGCGCTGTGGGTCAACCGGGGTCGGCACGTCGTGCTCACCGTCGTGTGCGTCTTGGGAACTGCGCTGTCGGTGGCGGTCATGCAGTGGCGCTTCGAGCCCGGACGCGACCCGTCACGCGTGTACTACGGCACCGACACGCGAGCGAGCCAGCTCCTGATCGGGGCCCTCCTCGCGCTCGTACTCGGGCACTGGGCACCCCGGATGCGGGTGACACGCGTGGGCGTCCAGGTCGCCGGGTGGATCGGGATCGCAGTCGTGCTCGTCCTGTTCTGGGCGGGACGGGACCAGGGCACCTTCCTCTACCGCGGTGGCTTCGTACTGTTCGCCGTCGCCTCCGCTGCGGTTATCTGCGCCATGGTGCAACCGACAGGCGCAAACCCGGCGCAGACGGCCCTCAGCCTGAGGCCGGTGCGCTGGATCGGGCAGATCTCCTACGGAATCTATCTGTGGCACTGGCCGGTATGGGTGGCGCTCAACCCGGCCCGCATGGCGAGCTGGGGTGTCCCCGTCACCGGCTGGCGGCTCGCAGGCGTGCAGCTCTCAGTGACCGTCGGAATCAGTGCGCTCTCCTACTACCTGGTCGAGCTTCCGATCCGGCACCGGCGCTACCGCAGCAAGTTGGTGCCGACCGTGCTCGTGTTCGGTGGTTTCGCGGCGACCCTCGGGGTCCTGTTGGGTGCGACCGTCGGCGCCACGACCGACCTCCTCGCCGGGCGGCCCGGCACCGTCCTGGGTGGGGGGGGGAGCCCGGTTGCGGGCATTGCCCCCGGAGGCACCGACTCGCCCACCCGACGAACCCTGGTGCTCGGCGACTCGGTGGCCGTGACGCTCACCGACGCGCTCGCCCGGGCCGGTGCCGAGGACGGGGTGCAGCTTCGGACGATCGGGCGCCTGGGGTGCGGGATGACGACCGGGGTGCCCCTCCTGCCCGACGGGACGCCCGTCGACTGGGGTACCGATTGCGCCCGCGCGACTGCGCAGTACCAGGCCGACGCGATCGCAGAGGTGAAGCCCGACACGGTGCTGTGGTTGAGCACCTGGGAGTCGTCGGATCAACGGGTCGACGGGAGGCGCCTGCTTGTGGGCACCCCGGCTTGGGAGGAATGGCTCCTCGGCGAGATGGAGCGAGTGCGGTTGCTGACCGCAGCAAACGGCGCCCGGTTCGTCCTCGTGAACAACCCCCCGCTGGCGACCAACTCGCTCCGCATCGTTACCAGGGACCACCAGCGGCGCCTGGCAGCGGTCAACGACGTGATGGATCGGTTCGCGACCCGACACCCCGACGTCGCAGTGATCGATCTCTCGAGCATCGTGTGCCCGGAAGGGGCTCCCGACAACGGTGCCTGTGCCCCCGCCCGGGACGGCGTGGTGCTCCGCCCCAAAGACGGTGTCCATTACGAGGCCGACGGCGCCGCCTGGACCGCTCCCCGGCTGCTCGACGCCCTCTACGCCGCCCTGCGGACCCAGGCCGCCACTCCGCCGGTACCGAGCACCCCCGCCGGCCCCTGATCGGACCGGTTCGGGCTCAGCGCGCCGCAGGCACGTCGGGACGGGGAAGGAGCGGCGCGTCGCGCCCGGTCCCCCGCGAGGTCGTGGGGTCCTCCTCCTCGTGGTACTCGTCCTCGACGTTCACGGTCCAGACGTCGTGCGTCGCGCCGTAGATGTTCTCGACCGAGAGCATCGCCGTGTACATCGAGTGGTCCTGGTTGTTGTACTTGTGCATCCCGTTGCGCCCGACCGGGAGCACGTTGGGGCAGTTGGCCGCGATCCAGTCGCGCATGACGTCGACGTTGTGCTTGTACATCGCGTCGTACACCGGGTACGCCTTCTTGACCCGCACGACGTAGCCCGCCTCGACCCGGTCGGCGTCGCACAGGCCGAGGTGGGCCAGCTCGCGCTTGCCCTGCTCGACCAGCGCGTCGTCGGCCTTGGTCCACATGTCGTCGCCCTCGCTCACGAAGAACTCGAGCCCGAGGCAGGTGCGGCCCTCCTTCACCAGGTACGGCGACCACTGCCCGAAGTTCTGCACCCGCCCGACCCGCACCGCCGGGTCGTGGATGTAGATCCAGTTGTCGGGGAACCCGGCGTCCTCGGGGACGACCAGGGCCACGGTCATGAAGTCGCGGTAGCGCAGGTCGTCGGCCGCCGCGACCACCTCGGCCGGCGCCGGTGGGTCCATCGCCCGCAGCAGCTCGCTCATCGGCATGGACGACACCACGTGCGTGCAGTCGTAGGTGGTCTCGGTGCCGTCCTTGGCCCGGGCCGTGACCGACACCGCCCGCCCGTTCTCGTGGCGGACCCTGGTGACCAGGGTCTCCATCCGCACCGCGCCACCACGCTCCTCCACGATCTCGGTGCAGCGCTCCCACATCTGGCCCGGGCCGTACTTCGGGTAGTTGAACTCCTCGATCAGGCTGGTGACCTGCTTCGCCTTGTCCTGGCGGGCGCGCAGCCACTTGGGCTTGATCGCCTCCCAGCCGGCCCGGAACAGCGACAGGTTCTTGACCCGCTGCGCGCCCCAGTCGGCCTGGAGTTCGCGCACCGGGACCCCCCACACCTTCTCGGTGTAGGTCTCGAAGAACGTCCGGTAGAGGCGCCAGCCGAAGCGCGCGGCGTAGAAGCCCTCGAGGTTGGTCTGGTCCTTGGGCTTCTTGATCCGGACCCAGACGTACGACCCGACGCACTTGACCGCCTCCACGATGCCCAGGTTCTTGAGGGCGTTCATGGGGACGAGCGGGTAGTCGTAGAACTTGCCCTGGTAGTAGATGCGGCTCATCCGCGGCCGGCGCAGGAAGTTCTCCGCCCCCAGGATCTCGAACCAGAGGTCGTCGACCGGGGTGACCTTGGTGAAGAAGCGGTGCCCCCCGATGTCGAAGCGCCACCCGTCGCGCACGACGGTGCGGCTGATCCCGCCCACCACGTCGTCGAGCTCGAGCACGGTGGGGGTGGCGCCGCGGCGGGTCAGCTCGTAGGCGGCGGTGAGGCCCGCGGGCCCGGCGCCGATGACGACGACCTCGGGGGCGACGCTGGTGTCGACGGTGGTGCTCACGGCGGGTGGCGTCTCCTCGCGGAACGACGGGGGGCGGTGCGGGGTAGAGCGGCGGGGCGGAAGGACGGGGACGAACGACGGCTTCGGGATTCTACGGCGACCCGGGCTCGGCTCAGGGCACCGCCACCCCGGTGAAGCCCAGGACGGCGTAGGCCACGAGGCCCCCGGCGGCGAGGGCCAGGGCGGCCCGCTCCACGGCGCGCCGCCCGGTCACGAGCGCGAGGCCGACGAGCAGCGGGAAGGCGCCCACGGCGTAGCGCTCCGACGAGTCGAGGTTCTCCGCGGACAGGGTGACCAGGAGGGTCAGGGCGCTGAACGCCGTGTAGGACGCGGGCAGGCGCCGGGCCACCACGACGAGCAGGCCGAGGAACACCAGGGCCCCGACCAGGTGCAGGCCCGAGCCGAACCGGTCACCGCCCCCGAGATCGCCCGCCGCCCGCACGAGGCGCGACACGGGGTCGACGAAGCCACCCCGCAGCGAGGCCCGCTGCTGGACCGAGAACGGCAGCCACGGGTCACCGCGGTCGGCCCCGACCCAGGCGAGGTAGGCGACGAGGCCGAGCGGGGGTCCGGCGACCGCCGCCAGCCGTCCGGCCCAGGCGCGCGCCGTGTGCCCGTGGCGGATCCGCAGCGCCTCGATCAACGCGGGGAGGGCCAGGAAGGCGCCCACGGGCCGGGTCGCGCCGGCCACGAGGCCGAGGGCACCCGCGAGCGCGAAGCGATCGGTGCGCAGCGCAAGGAACGCGCCGACCGCGAGCGCCGCGGCGGGCGCGTCGGCGTAGCCCATCACGAAGACCGCCGCGACCGGGAGGACCGCCGCGAACCAGGCCGCCCGGGCCGCGGCCCGCCGGTCGCCGGTCTCGAGCACCGTGATCCGGTGGAGCAGCGCGCCGAACACCAGCGCGCCGACGTTGACCAGGACCAGGAGCGCGAGCCCGTACCGGCCGAACAGGACGACGCCCAGGCCCCGCGCCGCGAGCGGCACGACCGGGAAGAACCGCAGCGCGTCGGCAGGGAGCGCGCCGTATCCGTACTCGGCGATGTCGCGGTAGTAGGCGGCGTCCCAGGCGAACAGGCCCTGGGCCGCCTGCACCGGTCGGTCGGCGACCCCGAGGGCGTCGAGGACCTCGCGCACCAGCCCGAGCGCACCCACCACCAGCACACGGGCCACCACCCACGGGACCACAGCCGCCCGCAGGTCCTCGCGCACGAAGCGCGTGCGGAGCACGGTCACGCCGCCGGGTACTCGAACAGGCCGACCAGCTCGAAGTAGTCGCCGGTGCCGGGCTCGATCCGCTGCGCTCCGCCCGGGCGCGCTGCGCCCAGGGCGAGGACCACCTCCTCGCAGCGCCCCTCGACGCTGAGGTACCCCGGGGTCGTGACGAGCCAGATGCGGGCCCCGGCGGCACGCGCGAGCACCTCGGCGGCGAAGGCGTCGGAGTCGGTCCGGTCGATCCGGTCGCGGTAGTCCACCCAGTTGATCCGCTCCGGGCCGCCGAGCGCCGGGAACGTGACCTCGGTCAGCCCCCGGCCGTCGCCGAGCACGCGGTGCACGGCCGGCGCGAGCTGGTCGGGGCAGTACACGACCACGTCACCGGGCTCGGCCTCGGCCCGCAGGACCGCGGCCACCTCGCCCGCCTGGGTCCGCTGGTCGACCGCGTTGCGCACCCCACCGGCCAGCCCCAGCACCACGACCGCCGCGAGCACGGCCACCCGGACCCGGGGGTCACCGAACACCTGCGTCCCCATGGCGATGCACAGCACGAACAGCGGGACGATCACCGCGGCGTACCGACCGTCGAAGGCGGTGCCGGTGGCGAACGAGAGGGTCAAGCCGAGGCCGAGCGCGCCCAGCGCCACCACCGCCTCACCGCGCACGAGCGGACGGGTCCGGAGGTCGAGGTCGACGTGGGTGGCACCGCGGGCCGCGCCGAAGAGCGCGAGCAGTGGGAGGACGAGCACGAACACCGCGAGCATGAAGGGCTCGGCGTGCGGCGGGGTGAACACCCCGGCGAACCCGAGCAGGAACGCCGCCCCGGCCGACCACGGGAGCTGGGGATCACCCCACGGGGTCCCCGTGTGCCCGAGCTGGAACAGCACGGTCGGGAGCCACGGCAGGTACGCCAGCCCCCCCACCACGATGGCGGCGGCGACCCGCCGGGCGCCGCGGCGCGCGTCGGCAGTGGCGCCGCGCCACGCCTGCACCAGGACCACGACCCCCACGGTCGCGAGCAGGTAGTACGACCAGTTGTGGGTGTAGAGCAACGCCGCCGTCACCACTGCGACCGGCGCGAGCCGGCCGAGCGTGGGCGACCCGAGCGCGCGCCGCAGCGCCAGGTATCCCCACGCGACGAGGAACATGACCAGGGCGTACATGCGGGTCTCGCTCGCGTACCGGAAGGTGTACGGGACCGTCGCGAACACGAGCAGCGTCGCCCACGCCGCCGATCTGCCCCCGAGCCGTCGCCCGGCGAGCCACATCGCGGGCAGGGTCGCGAGCCACAGGACCCCCGACAGGGCCCGCACCGCGGTGTCGCCCTCCCCGAACCCGGCGATCCAGAGGTGCAGCAGCACGTAGTAGAGCGGGGGCGCACCGTCGCGCCGCAGGGCCGCCGGCATCTCCGCGAGGGGCAGCCCGGCGATGTTCACCGTGAGCGCCTCGTCGAGCCACAGGTCGCTGCGCACCACGAAGCGGAGCAGCACCGCGGCCACGAGCACGACACCCACCGCGACCGCACCGAGGCGGCGGACCCGGTCGGACGTCGCCGGGATCGCCGACGTCGGGCCGGTCTCGGTCTCGGCCGCCGCCTCGGCCGCCGCCTCGGTCGCAGTCCCGGTCGCAGCCTCGGGCGCGGTGTCGTCCGCGGCGTCGGTCGGGGCGCTCACGGCGGGCACGCTAACACCGCGCCGCTCCCGGGAGCCGGGTCGCCACCCGGGCGCCGATCAGCCGGTGACGGCGGGGATCACCTCACGCGCGAAGCGCTGCAGGCTCTCCGACGACGGGAAGTCGCGGAACCACAGCACGAACTCGCGGCAGCCGGCGTCGACGAAGGCCTGGGTCTTCTCGGCCACCATCTCGGGCGTGCCGACGAGGTTGTCGCGGATGTACTCGTCGGTCGGCACCGCCTTGCGGAGCTGACCGCCGGTCGGCGACTCGCACCATTCGCGCAGCTCCCGCTCGGTGTCGAAGATCCGGCAGTCGGGCCCGTGGGTGCGCACGATCTCGTCGAAGTCACGGCCCACCCGCTCGCAGTGGCCCCGCAGCACCTCGGACTTGTGCACGAACTCGGCCAGGCCGACCTGCCAGTTGGTCTTGTCGGCGAGGCGAGCGGCGATGCGCAGCGTGACCTGCTCGCCCCCGCCGCCGATCCAGACCTCGGGCAGCTGCTGGAGGGGCTTCGGGTCGCAGTAGGCGCCGTCGAGGCGGAGGTGGCGCCCCTCGTAGGTGACGGTCTCCTCGGTCCAGAGCCGCCGGACGACCTCGGTGGTCTCCTCCATGATCCGCAGGCGCTCGGCCGCCGACGGGAACGGGTAGCCGTAGGCCTGGTACTCGCGGTCGTACCACCCGCCGCCGATCCCGAGGATGAGCCGGCCGCCCGACATCACGTCGATGCCGGCCGCCTCCTTGGCCAGCAGCCCCGCGTTGCGGTACGCCGCGCACGTGACGAGCTGACCGAGCCGGACCCGCTCGGTGCGCTGCGAGAGCGCGGCGAGCATCGTGAACGCCTCGAACACGTGCGTCGGCTCGCGTCGCGGCACGGTCTCGACGTGGTCGTAGACCCACAGGTGGTCGTACCCGAGCGCCTCGATCTCCTGCGCGAGCTCGACGCTGCGGGCCCACGCCTCGGCGGCACCCCAGCCCGAGTACTCGAGCTTCCAGCCCTGGGGGACGAAGGCGCCGTAGCGCAGGGGCGCGGTCACGACGCGTCGGCCGCGGCGGTCGTGCCGGCCGCCGGCTGCTTGAAGTCCCACCACTGGATCTCCACCATCATCGGGAGGAGGTACCCGATGTAGATCGCGGTGATCGCGATCCGCCCGTGGTCGTCGACGTGCTTGTCGATGATGTCGACGCGCGGGTCCTTCGCCTGGAACGCCTTCGCCCGGGCGAGCACGGCGTCGAGCTCGGCCTCGGTCCCGACGGAGAAGCCGTAGTGGTCGAGCCGGGGGCAGGTCATCGGCGGGTCGTCGCCGGCGATGAGGAACACGAACTGCTCGATCGTGTGGCAGCCGAACACGAGGCGGCGGCGGTCCTCGGTCATCGTCGGCAGCTCCTCGAAGCCGAAGACCTCGGAGTAGAACGCGACGAGGTCGGCCCGACCCTGCTCGTCGAGCAGGTCGCGGGGCACGCTCATGGCCACGTGGTTGAAGCGGGGCGGACGGGTGTCGGTGGACGGCACGGGGGCTCCGGTGGGGGCTCGGGGACGGGGACGGAAGAGGGAACGGGAACGGCGAACGGGAACGGCGAGCGGCGTCAGGACGCCGACGGGACGATCATCACCTTGCCGGCGTACTCGCCCGCCTCCAGTCCGTGGATCGCGTCGAGCACGCCGGCGAGTGGGAAGTCGCCGGGCTCGATCATCGCCTCGCTCGGGAAGTCGGGCCGGGCCAGCAGCTCGAGCGCACGCTCGAAGCCGTCGGCGTCGTAGACGAACGAACCGGTGATGACGAGCTCGTTCAGCAGGATGCGGCTGGTGTCGAAGCGGGGCCGCTTCACCCCGGCGCCGACGAGCACCAGCGTGCCCGCCCGCTTGAGCTGCCCCAGGGCCGCCTCCATCGCCGCCGGGTGGCCCGAGCACTCGAGCGCGACGTCGAAGGGCTCGTCGACGACGGCGTGCGGCATGGCCGGCGCGACCAGGGCGTCGGGCGTCACGACCTCGGCGCCGAGGCGGGCGCACAGGTCGCGGCGCCGCGGGTGGGGCTCGCTGACCACGATGTCGGTGACGCCGCGGACCCGGGCCGCGGCCACCGACAGGGCACCGATGGGACCGCCCCCGGTGACCAGCAGGCGCTGGCCCGCGGTGACGCCACCCCGGGTGAGCCCGTGGAGGGCCACGGCCAGGGGCTCGGCCAGGGCCGCGGCCCGCAGGCTGACCCCGTCGGGCACGGCGAGGAGCGCGTCCTCGGCCGCGACCGTGTGGTCGGCGAACGCACCGTCGGGGTACTCGTCCACTCCCGCAGCCGAGCGGCCCACGCACAGCGACGGCCGGCCGGCGGCGCAGTACTCGCAGGTGCCGCAGCGCGGCGACGGACCGCCGACCACCCGGTCGCCGGGGGCCCAGCGGGTCACGGCCTCGCCCACGGCGAGCACGGTGCCGCTGTACTCGTGGCCCTCGACCGATCCGGGGCGTCCCCAGCCCTCGGTCACGAAGTGGATGTCGCTCCCGCAGACCCCGCAGTGGCTCACCGAGAGGAGCACGTCACGGGGCCCCAGGGGGGCGACCGGCCGCTCGGCCACCTCGACGTGGCCCCGCTCCGTGTAGACGACCGCCCGGTGGACGGTGGGGTACTCGGCCGGGTCTGCGCTGGGAGCCATGCCCCGAGTGTGGCCAGGCACGGCGGGACCGGTCAAACGGGAGCCGGGCCGGTCGCCCGGTCGCGCGTCCGGGATCGGGCGCGGTTCTGGCCCCCGGGGCGCCGGGGTGCCAGCATGGGGGACCGACCCCGAGTCCCAGGAGGACCCACGAGCATGGCCGCCGATCTCGTCATCCGTGGAGGCACCGTCGTCGACGGCACCGGCGCCCCGGGCTACCGGGCCGACGTCGCGGTGCGCGACGGCCGCATCGTCGAGATCGGCGAGGGGCTCGAGGGCGCTCGGGTGCTCGAGGCCGACGGGCACGTGGTCGCCCCCGGCTTCATCGACATCCACACCCACTACGACGCCCAGGTGTTCTGGGACCCTGCGCTCACCCCGTCGTCGTGGCACGGGGTCACCAGCGTGGTCGCGGGCAACTGCGGGTTCACCATCGCGCCGTGCCGACCCGAGCACCGCGAGCTGATCGGCCGGACGCTCCAGCACGTCGAGGACATGAACCTCGCCACCCTCCAGGCCGGGATCCCGTGGGACTTCGAGACCTTCCCCGAGTACCTCGACTCGGTCGCCCGCCACGGCAGCGCGCTCAACTTCGGCGCCTACGTCGGCCACACCGCGCTGCGGCTGTTCGTGATGGGCGACGAGGGCTACGAGCGCGAGGCCACCGAGGCGGAGCTCGACGCCATGGCCGCGGTCGTCTGGGAGGCGCTGCTCGCCGGTGCCGTCGGCTTCGCCACCACCTCGGCCCCGACCCACAACGGCGAGGGCGGACGCCCGGTGCCCTCGCGCCTCGCCGACATCCACGAGATGGAGGCGCTGGTCACCCCGCTGCGCGAGCTGGGCCGGGGCGTGGGGGCCTTCACCCCGGGCGAGCGGGTGAAGCACCCCGAGGTCTACGCGCTCCAGAAGCGGATCGGCCGCCCGTTCACCTGGACCGCGCTGCTCACGCGCCGGGGCACCACGTTCGCCCAGGACATGGCCGCGTTCACCGCCGAGCAGCAGGCCGACGGCGCCGAGGTCTACCCGCAGGTGACCTGCCGGCCGCTGACCTTCCAGATGAACCTGCGCGACCCGTTCACGTTCAACACCCGCGCCATGTGGGCCGCCCTCATGGACCGCCCGATGGAGGAGCGGATCGCCGCCTACCGCGACCCCGAATGGCGGCGCCGGGCCACCGAGGAGCTGGCCGCCGGCACGTTCATGCCCAACTGGGCGACGATGACGGTCGACGACTCCCGCGACCCGCAGGTCAACGGGCGCACCGTCGCCGAGATCGCCGCCGAGCGGGGGCTCGCTCCCCTCGACGCGATGCTCGACGTCGCCCTCGCCGACGACCTCGAGCCCCGCTTCCGCGACACCATCGCCAACGACGACGAGACCGTGATCGCCGACCTGCTCCGCCAGGACGGCCTCGTGCTCGGTCTCTCCGACGCCGGGGCCCACGTCGGGCAGCTGTGCGACGCCTGCCTGCCCACGGACCTGCTGGGCAACTGGGTGCGCGAGCGCGAGGTGCTCACGCTCGAGCGGGCGGTGCACAAGCTCACCGGGGAGCCGGCCGGGATCTACGGGTTCGCGGGCCGGGGCGTGGTCGCCGAGGGCGCCCACGCCGACCTCGCCGTGTTCGACCCGGCCACGGTCGGCCCCGGGCCGGTGCGGCGGGTCCAGGACTTCCCGGCCGACGGCGCCCGCCTGGTCGCCGACGCGCCCTCGGGCATGCGCCACGTCGTGGTCAACGGCACGCCGATCCGGGTCGACGGCACCCCCGACCCCGAGGCCCTCGCGACCAAGCCCGGCACCGTGCTCCGCTCGGGTGCGCCGGCGTAGACCTACTTCCGCACCGCCGGCCAGGGAGGACCGCCCGATGACCAGCACCGACGCCCGCCCGGGCAACTGGGGCCGTTGGGGTGACGACGACGAGCGCGGCGCGCTCAACCTCATCACCCCCGACCGTGTCCGCACCGCCACGCAGACGTGCCGGACCGGGAAGGTCTACAACCTCGGCCTCCCGGTCGCCCGGCACGGCACGCCGGTCCTCCCCTACCGGGGGGCGCCCCAGCGCCTCACCCTCACCAGCCAGACCGACGACGGCATGAACGCGGTCTACGGCTGCCGGCCCGGCGTCGGGTCCAACGAGGACGTGCTCGTCATCGCTGCGCACAACGGCACCCACATGGACGCGCTGTGCCACGTGTACGCCGACGAGCAGCTCTACAACGGCCGGTCCGCCCACGAGTTCGCGTCCCACAACGGCGCCCCGGCGTGCGGGATCGAGAAGACCGGCGGGTTCGCGGGGCGGGCCGTGGTGCTCGACGTCGCCGGCCACCACGGGGTCGACTGGCTCGAGCCCGGGTACAACGTGACCGCCGACGACCTCGAGGCGACCCGGGCCGCGGCCGGGACCGACCTCGGCCCCGGCGACATCCTGCTCGTGCGCACCGGCTGGCTCGACCAGTTCGCCGACCACACGGCCCGGTTCGAGCCGCCCCCGATCCTCCAGCCCGGCCTCGGCGCGAGCACGGTCGACTACATCGCCGACCACGACCTCGCCGCGGTGGGGTGCGACAACTCGGCGGTCGAGGTGATCCCCTTCGACGGCGAGTTCCTGTCGCTGCACATCGCCCTGCTCGTGCACCGCGGCGTCACCCTGCTCGAGCACCTCGTGCTGACCCCGCTCACCCGTGACGGCGTCACCGAGTGCCTGCTCGTCGTCGCCCCCCTGCTCGTGACCGGCGGGACCGGGAGCCCGGTCAACCCGATCGCCATCGCCTGACCCCCGCCCCGCCCCGCCCCGCCCCGCCCGAGCCCGACCGAACCCCGGGAGGAACCCATGGACGAGTCGAACCCCGCCAAGGCCCGCAAGGGCGTCAAGATCTTCCGGGCCACCGAGTCGGTCGACCTGCACGCGACCGACTTCATGGACGCCCCCACCATGTCGGACGCGGCCCGGGCCGGCCTCGGCAAGCTCGTGGGCACCGGGTCCGGCGACGGCGCCGTGGTGAAGGTGCTGAACCGCAGCACCCCGGAGTCGGGCGGCTTCAGCCTGGTCCACTGCTGGTTCAAGTCCGAGTTCCCGCTGCCCCGGCACTCGCACGACGTCGACTGCATGTACTACGTGATCTCGGGGGAGGCCCACATGGGCAACCAGGTGCTGCGCCCGGGTGACAGCTTCTTCATCCCCGCCGACGCGCCCTACGGCTACACCCCGGGGCCCGACGGGGTCGAGATCCTCGAGATCCGCAAGGACTGCGACCGCTTCGACATGCAGATCGCCGACGTGCCCGAGTCCCGCTGGGAGGCGATGGCCGCCACCAGCGAGGCCCGGCGGGACGAGTGGGCGGCCGACCGCATCAGCCCCACCTTCGCGGCCAACCAGGACTGACCCGGACCCGCCACCGACCCGCCACCGACCCGCCACCGACCCGTCCCCCACCGGTCCCCGGTCACCGGGGAGACTGGAGCCCGGTGACCACGCCGACCGATCCCCCCCACCCCGACCGACCCGGGCCGGACCGCCTCCTGCGGTCGCTCGTCGACGCGGCCGAGGACGCCATCATCCTCACCACCCCCGACGCGGTCGTGACGGCGTGGAACCCCGGGGCCACCCGGCTCTACGGGCACACCGCCGGCGAGATGCTCGGCCGTCCCCTGACCGAGGTCACCGCCGCCGAGGACGCCGCCGAGCTCACCGAGGTGCTGTCCCTCCTCGGGCGCGGCGCGCGGTGCGATCCCTTCGACCTCCGCCGGATCGACCGCGACGGGCGGGTGGTGGACGTCTCCGTCAGCGCGTCGGCCATCACCGACCCCGACGGCACGGTCGTGGCGATCGGATGGATCGAGCGCGACGTCACCGGCCGCCGCCACGTCGAGCGCATGATCAGCCACCTGGCCTTCCACGACCCGCTCACCGGGCTGGCCAACCGCACCCTGCTGCGCGACCGCATGCAGCACGCGCTCGCCCGCACCCGGCGCTCGGGCGACCTCGTCGCCGTGATCTACCTCGACCTCGACGCCTTCAAGCTGGTCAACGACCGGTTCGGCCACCCGGCCGGCGACCGGGTGCTGCAGCTGGTCGCGACCCGGCTGCGGGGCCTGCTCCGCCCCGAGGACACCCTCGCCCGCCTCGGCGGCGACGAGTTCGTGGTGATGTCGGACGCGGTGCCGTCGATGGAGGCGGCCCTCGCCATCGCCGAGCGGGTCCTCGGCGCCCTCGCCCCGCCGTTCGAGTTCGACGAGCGACGGGTCGAGGTGGCGGCGAGCGTGGGGGTCGCGGTCGGCGACGCCGACATCGGCGCCGATCGGCTCCTCGCCCACGCCGACCGCGCGATGTACGCGGCCAAGGCTGCGGGCGGCGGGGCCGTGGCCCCCTTCGTCACCCCCGCCTGAGGCCCGATCCCCTCGCCGGCTGCGCCCGCGCCCCGGGGGTCAGCCGCGCACGCGAACCGGGGGTCAGCCGCGCGGGAGGCCGAGCACCCGCTCGGCGATGATGTTGCGCTGGATCTCGCTGGTGCCGCCCGGGATCGTCCCGCCGAAGGACCGCAGGTACGACGTGGCCCACGAGCCGGTCCGGTGGACCTTCGGGCCCGCGGCGGCGTCGTCGAGCGACGCGACGCCCTG
Source organism: uncultured Actinomycetes bacterium (assembly GCA_903899845.1). Taxonomy (GTDB): domain Bacteria; phylum Actinomycetota; class Acidimicrobiia; order IMCC26256; family PALSA-555; genus CAIUKV01. The sequence continues at coordinate 10,348 of CAIUKV010000079.1, read as the reverse complement.
GGCCTCGGTGCCCGTGAGCATGATCCGCTGCACGGTCTCGCCGCCGAAGAGCTTGAGGAGCGAGTGCTCGGGCGCCGAGCGCCCCTTGAGGAACTTCGAGAAGCCCCGGTAGCCCATCAGCATGAGACCCTGCGAGTCCACGTACAACGACGCGACGTCGGCGCGGAACTTCGGGTCGTCGCGCAGCGGCGTGCCGTTGGGCCCGATCTGGTTGCCGAGGGAGATGAGGTGCTCGATCCCCTGCGCGCTGTCGTAGGCGTAGTCGATCCACAGCATCGCCCGCTCGTGGGCGAGCGAGCCGCCGGCGAGGGCCCAGCCCTGGTTCATCTCACCGAGCAGGTTCGCCTTCGGGACCATCACGTCGGTGAGGAAGACCTCGTTGAAGTCGGTGTAGTCCGGGTCGGTGAGCTCGGGGAAGGGCCGCGGCTCCACCCCGGGGGACTGCATGTCGATGATGAGGACGCTGATCCCCTTGTGCTTCGGCGCGTCGGGATCGGTGCGGACGAAGCACATGTTCCAGTCGGAGTGGTGCGCGCCCGACGTCCAGACCTTCTGACCGTTCACGACGAAGTGGTCCCCGTCGAGGACGGCCTTGGTCTTGAGCGACGCGAGGTCGCTCCCGGCGCCAGGCTCGCTCATCCCGAGCGACCAGGAGATCTCGGCCTTGAGGGTCGGGAGCAGCCACCGCTCCTTCTGCTCCTCGGTGCCGTAGTCGAGCAGCGAGGGGGCGATGATGCCGAGTCCCTGCGGGTTGTAGCTGCGCGGGATCTCGCGCTTCTTCATCTCCTCGAAGTAGATCATCTGCTCGGTCGCGCTGGCGTTGCGACCACCGAGCTCCGGCGGCCAGCCGGGAACGAGCCACCCGTTGTCGAACAGGGTGCGCTGCCACTCCCGAGCCCAGTCGGGCAGGTGCGCGCTCGAGAGCCGCGGGATCGCCAGCAGCTCCTTGGCCGGGGCGTTGGCGTCGAGCCAGGCCACGAGGTCAGCCCGGAACGCCTCTTCGGACTCGCTGTACTTGAGCTTCACGACCTGCAACCTACCCGCGTCACGGACTACGTTGCGCACCCGTGAACTTCGAGTTCGACGACGAGCAGGAGGCGCTGCGGACCTCGGTCCGGAGGTTCCTCGAGGCACGCGCCCCCCTCGGGTTCGCGCGCACCGTGTGGGACGACCCCCGGGGCACCACCGACCCCGTGTGGCAGGGCCTGGCCGACCTCGGCGTCCCCGGCCTCCTCGTCCCCGCCGCCGCCGGAGGGACGGGCGGCGGGATGGTCGACGCCGCGGTCGTCTGCGAGGAGCTGGGGCGGGTCGCCCACCCCGGACCGGTGGTGGCCTCCGCGGTGGGGGCGGCCGGGCTCGTCGCCGACCTCGATCCCGCCGACCCCCTCCTCCCCGACCTCGCCGCCGGCACCGCGATCGGCACCGTCGCCCTCGCCGAGCCCGGCCGCCGCAGCGACTGGCGGGGGGCCACCACCGTCGCGTCCCCCGCGGGGACGGGCTGGGCCCTCACCGGGACGAAGGTCCACGTCCCCGACCTCCCCGCGGCCACCGTCGTGCTCGTGGTGGCCGCGACCGCCGACGGCCTCGGGGTCTTCGCCGTGGACCCGGCCGCCGCGACCGTGGTGCCCACTGCGCTCGTCGACGGCACCCGTCGGGCCGGCACCCTCACCCTCGCCGACGCCCCCGCCCGTCGCATCGGGTCGGGTGACGCCACCGCCGCAGTCGCGGTGACCGTCGACCGGCTCCACACCGCATGGGTGGTCGACGGCGTGGGCGCCGCCGAGGCCGCCATGACCATGGCGGTGGACTACGCCCGCGACCGGCGGCAGTTCGGGGCGCCGATCGGATCGTTCCAGGCCGTCCAGCACCTCTGCGCCGACATGCTGCGCAACGTCGAGCTCGCCCGCGCCGCGTCGTACTACGCGTGCTGGGCGCTCGACGCCGCCGACCGTGCCGAGGGGCACCGCGCCGCGACGATGGCCATCGCGTTCGCCGCCGACGGGCTCTACCGGGTCGGTGCCGACGTGGTGCAGGTGCACGGGGGCGTCGGCTACACCTGGGAGCACGACGCCCACCTGTTCTACAAGCGGCTCATGACGCTCCAGGGCCTCGGCGGCGGCGCGGCCGAGCACCTGGAGGAGCTCGCCGCGATCGCGCTCGACTGACCCCGGCGCACGTCGCGGCCGCCGCCGGTCGCCCGGGCGACGTCAGCGCGAGCGGGTGAGCAGCAGCGAGCCCGCCAGCGGGCCGCCGCCGGCGCCGGCCACGCCGACCTCGGGCGTCCCCGGCACCTGCCGGTCCCCGGCCTCGCCCCACAGCTGCACGCAGGCCTCGTGGAGAAAGCCGAACCCGTGGAGCCGCCCGGCCGACAGCTGCCCGCCGTGGGTGTTCAGCGGGAGCACGCCGTCGCGGGCGATGTTGTGCCCGCCCTCGACGAACGGTCCCGCCTCCCCCTTGCCGCAGAACCCGAGCGCCTCGAGCCAGGCCATCGTGATGAAGCTGAACCCGTCGTAGAGCTCGGCCACCTGCACGTCGGCGGGCCCGAGATCGGTGCGGGACCACATCTGGGCGGCGGCGTCGCGCAGGGCCATCGTGGTGAGGTCGTCGAACTGGTCCCACGACGGCCGGCCCCGCAGCGCGGTCCCGACCGCCTCGACCCGGATCGGGGGCTTGCGCAGGTCGGGCACGGTGTCGACGTGCGACACGATCATCGCGGTGCCGCCGTCGCACGGGACGTCGCAGTCGAACAGCCGCAGCGGGGTGGCGATGACCCGCGACGCGAGGTAGTCGTCGAGGCTCATCGGATCGGTGTAGATCGCCTTCGGGTTCAACGCGGCGTTGCGGCGCGCGTTCACCGCGATCTGGCCCAGCTGCTCGGGCGTGGTGCCGAACTCGTGGAAGTGGCGCTGCGCCATCATCGCGATCCAGGGTGCGGCCGACGGGGCGCCGTAGGGCAGCACCCACTCCATGAAGCCCGAGGCGCGCGGGGCGCTGCGGCCGCTCGAGCCACCGGGCATGACCGCGGCCCGTCCGCCCGACCCCTGGGCACTGCCCTCCCAGACCGACCGGAAGCACAGGACGTGCCGGGCGAGGCCGAAGGCCACGGCCAGGCAGGCGTCGATCACCGCGCCGAGCTGCCCGGGGCGCTCGAGGCCGCCGCTCCACCAGCCCAGCTCGAGCCGGAGGGCGTCGTGCACCTCGACCGCCCCGGCACCGGTGAAGCCGGGCGGCTCCCCGGCCGCGCCCGGGTAGGTCGAGATGCCGTCGATGTCGCGGGTGGTGAGCCCGGCGTCCTCGATCGCGGCCACGCAGGCGTCGAGGGTGAGCTCGAGCGGGTCGCGGAACAGCCGCCGGCCGATGTCGGACTGGCCGACCCCGCTGATGACGGTCAGGTGCTCGGGTCGGGTCACTGCGACTCCCGGATCGGCTCGAACATCGGGATCCAGATGTTCTCGTCCTCGTGGGCCTCGAACGTCACCTGCACGGGCATGCCGATCGCGACCTCGTCCACCGGGCAGTGCACGATCACCGTGGTGAGCCGGAGCCCCTCCTGCTCGGGGAGCTCCACGATCGCCAACGCGAACGGGAGCTCCGGCACCGGCATCCAGGGCTGGTGGTTGACGGTGAACGTGTGCACGACCGCCCGGCCCGACACCGCCTCGTAGGCGAGATCCTTGCCGAGGCACTGCGGGCACAGCACGGAGTGCGGATGGATCCAGTACCGGCACGAGCCGCAGCGCTGGAAGCGCAGCCGGCCGTCCTGACCCGACGACCAGAACGCCTCGTTGCGCTCGGTGATCCGGGGCAGGATCCGGAAGGGTGCGTCACTCATCGTCGGCCTCCACCTCGGCGGCTTCGTCGAACCCGGCCCGGGCGTGCGGGATGGCCTCGACCGCGGGGCCCACGCCGAAGGCGACGCAGGTCAGCATGACCGACCCGAGGATCTCGTCCCACGACGCCCCCACCTCGCGGGCCAGCCGCGCGTGACGCCGGATCCCGACCGGGTTGCGGGCCACCACCGTGCACACCATGCGGATGAGCTCGTGGGTCTTGCGGTCGGGCGCGTGCAGCGAGTCGATCTGGCTGAGCCACGCCGCCTGGGCGTCGTGGAGCGCCGGGAAGACGTCGTGGATCGGGCGCTCGTAGGCGAAGCTCCACTCGGGCTCGGCCCCCGCCGGCGGGACCCCGCTCACCGGGCGGCGTCCCGGACCGGGCGGAACCGGGGCAGCTTCACGAGGGGGTCGTCGGAGACCTGCTCGTAGACGACCTCGAGGGGCATGTCGGCGGTCAGCTCGTCGAAGGAGCACTCCACGACGTTGGTCATCATGCGCGGCCCCTCCTCCAGGTCCACGAGCGCGGCCACGTACGGGAGCCGCTCGTTGAAGGGCGGGAGGTCGTTGTTGTGCACGACCGACCACGTGTAGAGGGTCGCCCGGCCCGACGCCTCGTACCACTCCACGGCGCCGCTCCAGCAGTGGGGGCAGAACGGACGCGGGTAGAAGTGCGACCGGCCGCAGTCGCGACACCGCTTGATCCGGAGGACGTCCTCGTTGACCCCGGACCAGAACGGCTCGGTCTCCTCGTCCGGGGTGGGGAGGTCGAAGCGGGGCGGCACGGCCCGGATCAGCGCGTCGGCAGCACGGCGACGGCGCTGCCCTGCACCTTCGGGGCGCCGTCCTGGTTGACGACGGCGCACTCGAGCTCGACCTTGTGGACGCCGTCCTCCTCGAAGGCGCGGGTGACCGTCACCTGGGTGGCGAGGGTCTCCCCCGGCCAGGTCTGCTGGGTGAACCGGACCCCGAAGCGCTCGAGATTGCCCACGCCGACGTAGTCGGTCACCGCCTTGCCGAGGAGGCCCATGGTGAACATCCCGTGCCCGAACACCGAGGGCAGGCCGGCGGCGGTCGCCTGCACCTCGTCGTGGTGCATGGGGTTGAAGTCGCCCGACGCCCCGGCGTACATCACGAGGTCGGTCCGGGTCAGCTCGTGGCGGAACTCGGGGGCCGTGTCGCCCACCGCCACCTCGTCGGCGTACCGAATGCGCTGCGCCATGGCCGTTCGTGCTCCAGTCGGGTCGGGGACGGGTCCGTCAGCGTTGCCCCCGCCTGACACGTGTGTCAATTCCGGGCCATAGTGTCGCCACCGGCGCCGGGGGCGCCGGACCGAGCCGGGGGGAGACGATGGCGCGTACGGAGTGGACCCTGCGGGAGACCGCGCCGGACCTGCGGGCCCGCTACTTCGCGGAGGGCCTCTGGACCGACGACACCCTGACCACCCACGTCGTGCGGGGCCTCGACCAGAACCCCGGGCTCGAGTTCCGGGTGTGGTCGCACACCCGGCCCGCCCGGTACACCCTCGCCGACTGCAACCGCCTGGCCCGGGGCCTCGCAGCCGGCCTCGCCGCACGAGGCGTGCGCGAGGGCGACGTCGTCGCGTTCCAGATGCCCAACTGCTTCGAGGCCGCGATCACCTTCTACGGCGCCGCCATGCTCGGCGTGGTGCTCGTGCCGATCGTCCACTTCTACGGGCCCAAGGAGGTCGGCTACATCCTGCGCGAGTCGGGGGCCAAGGCGTTCCTGTCGTTCGACCGGTTCGGCTCGCGCGACTTCGTCGCCGACCACGAGCGGGCGGTCGCGGATGCTCCCGAGCTCGAGCTCACCGTCTTCGTCGGCCAGGGACCCGGCGGCACCGTCGCCTTCGACGACCTGGTGCTCGAGGGCGCCGAGTTCACCCCGGTCGCCCCCGACCCTGACGCCCCGGCGGTGATCGGGTACACGTCGGGCACCACCGCCGACCCGAAGGGCGTGATCCACACGCACCGCACCCTCAACGGCGAGATGCTCCACATGACCCGCATGGGCGGGGGCGGCGACCGCCCGATGCTCGTGGGCGCCCCGGTCGGGCACGCCATCGGGATGCAGAGCGGTCTGCTCGGTCCCGTGCTGCGGAACCTGCCGATCTTCCTGATCGACCAGTGGGACCCGGGCATGGTCCTCGACGCGCTCCTCGAGGTCGACTGCACCGCGGGCAGCGGCTCGACCTTCTTCCTCACCTCGCTGCTCGACCACCCGAACTGCACCGAGGCCCACCACCGGGCGATCCGCCAGGTCGGCATGGGCGGATCGGCCGTCCCCGCCGCGGTCGCCGACCGGGCCGAGGCGCTCGGCATCAAGCTCCTGCGCTCCTACGGCTCGACCGAGCACCCCTCGACCACCGGATCGAGCTTCGACGACCCCCGCGACCAGCGCAACCACACCGACGGCGTGCCGCTCGCCGGGGTGGAGATCCGCCTGGTCGACGAGGACGGCCACGACGTCCCCGACGGCACGCCGGGCGAGATCTGGAGCCGGGGTCCCGACCTGTTCGTCGGGTACACGAACCCCGGACTCACGGCGATCGCGGTCAGCCCCGACGGCTGGTACGCGTCGGGCGACATCGCGGTGCGCGACGAGCGCGGCGCGATCACCATCACCGACCGCAAGAAGGACATCATCATCCGGGGTGGCGAGAACATCTCGGCCGCCGAGGTCGAGGAGCTGCTCCAGAAGATGCCCGGCGTCAGCGAGGTCGCCGTGGTCGCCGCCCCCGACGCCCGGCTCGGCGAGCACGCCTGCGCCTTCGTGCGGGTCATCCCCGGCGCGACCGCGCCGACGATCGACGAGGTCCGGGACCACCTCACCGCCGCCGGACTGGCCCGCCAGAAGTTCCCCGAGGAGCTCCGGGTCGAGGACGAGCTGCCCCGCACGCCGTCGGGCAAGATCCAGAAGTTCGTGCTGCGCGACCGGCTCCGGGCCGAGGCCGCCGGGTGAGTCGCCCGCGCGTCGGGTGAGCCCGCCCGGGTCGACGCCGCCGGAGGCCGAGCGCCTCCGGGCCCTCGGCTGGAGCGAGACCTGGGCCGCCGCCGCCACGGCTGCGGCCGCGGCGGGGACCGAGCCGGCCCGGGTCGTCCGTCACGACGGCGTCGCCGTGGTCGTCGCCGGCGCCCACGGGACCTCGACCCGGCCGCTGCGCCCGGCCCTGCCCCCGCTCGCCGTCGGCGACTGGGTCCTGGTCGACGCCGAGTCCGTGGTCACGGTGCTCCCCCGCACCTCGCTGCTCCAACGCCGCGACCCGACACGCGGTGGCGGGCAGATCATGGCCGCCAACGTCGACTGCGTCGGGATCGTCGGGGGGCTCGACCGCCCGGTCAAGCCGGGGCGGATCCAGCGCTTCGTGGTGCAGGTGCGCGCGGCCGGCTCCGTCCCGATCGTGGTGCTCACCAAGGCCGACCTGGTCGACCCCGCAGCCGCGCGCGCCGCGGTCGCCCTGGTCGCCCGGGCGGCGCCCGGGATCGTGACGATCGTCACCTCGGTGGCCACCGACCACGGACTCGACGCGGTGCGGGCCGCGGTGGCCGACCGGACGGTGGCGTTCGTGGGCGAGTCCGGTGCGGGCAAGTCCACCCTCGTCAACGCCCTGGCCGGACGCGAGATCGCCGCGACGCGCGCGGTGCGACGGGGCGACGCCAAGGGCCGGCACACCACCACCGCGCGCGCCCTGCACGTGATCACCGATCCCGACGGGCCGGGCTGTCGCATCGTCGACACCCCGGGACTGCGCGAGATCGGGATCTACACCGACGTCGGCGTGGTCGACGACGTGTTCGACGACGTCACGGCCCACGTCGACGACTGCCGCTTCGACGACTGCACCCACACCAACGAGCCCGAGTGCGCAGTGCTCGCCGCCGTCGCCGCAGGCACGCTCGACCCGGAGCGCCTCGCCGCGTGGCGGCACCTGCGGGACGAGGCGGCCGGCGGGCGCAGCCCCTGAGCCGGCCCGGCGCGGCGGCGGGTCAGGGCATGCCACCGTCGACCCGCAGGAGCGCGCCGGTGGTGAAGCTCGACGCATCGCTCGCGAAGTACAGCGCCGCGCCCACGATCTCGTCGGGGTCGCCGATCCGCCGGAGCGCGAACCCGGGGAGCCCACCCGGGGCGCGCATCGCCGGGTCCCACGCCTTGGTGACGTCGGTGTCGAAGGGACCGGCCGAGATGCAGTTCACCCGCACCTCGGGCCCCAGCGCCTTGGCCAGCGCCTCGGTGATGTTGTTCAGCCCGGCCTTCGCCGCGGCGTAGGGGACGAACGCGGGGTCGGGGCGCAGCGCGCCGCTGGTCGAGATGTTGACGATCGAGCCCGCACCGGCCGCCTTCATCCGCGTGCCGACCAGCACCGAGAGCCGGAACGGCCCCTTGAGGTTCAGGTTGAACACCGCGTCCCAGAGGCCCTCCTCGAGCTCGAGCAGGCTCGGGTACAGCGGCGACTTGCCCGCGTTGTTCACGAGCACGTCGACCCGGCCGAACCGCTCGTAGGCGGCGTCGACCAGGCCGTCGAGCTCGTCCCAGTGGCCGACGTTGCAGCCGTACGCGAGCGCCTCCCGACCGGTGGCGTCGCGCACCTCCTGCGCCACCGCCTCGCACGCCTCGAGCCGGCGGCTGGCGATCACCACGTCGGCCCCGCCGCGGGCCAGAGCCAGGGTCATGGCCCGGCCGAGACCCCGGCTCCCCCCGGTGACGAGGGCCACCCGGCCGCTCAGGTCGAACAGTGCGTCGGCGTACCCCGCTGCTCCCATGCCCCGGGGTCTACCACCGCCGGTCGGGACCCACCGCCGTCGGGACCGGGGGTCGGGGCGACCCCGGGTCGGAGATCCCGGTGACTCCCGGCGCCTCCGGGGGCCTCCGGGGCAGATCAGGGCCGGTCAGGGCCGGTCAGGGCCGGTCAGGGCAGCAAGGCAGCAGATGGGGCCGGGCCGTCGCCTCGACCCGGACCACGAAGGGCCGCCCGCCCCGGACCAGTCGCAGCAGGGTGAGGTCGACGGTGCCGGTGACGGTGACGGTCACCCGGGCGGGGTCGGCGTCGACGGTCACGGTCCGCAGCCCGGCCCGGTCGTCCTGAGCCGCGACCGACTCCCGGGCCCGGGCCGCGGCCGCGCCCGGGTCGAGCGCCACCGCGCCCGACGCCCGGTAGCGGGCCTCGTCGAGCGCCCCGGCCCCGGCCAGGGCCGCAGCGTCGGCGGCGGCCGCGAGCGCCCGGCGGGCCGAGACGGCCCGGCCGAGATCGACCCCCAACCCGCCGAGGGGCAGCGTGCAGCACGCGAGCCCGAGGATCCACAGGGTGACCGTCCCCCGCTCGGCACCACCGCGCGCCCGCTTCACGGCCGGCTCCCGTAGGGATCGACGGGATGGCGGTGCACCGCGGTCCACTGCCACCCGGGTCCGACGCCGAGGGCGGGGACCACCAGGGCGGGCATCGCCACGGTGACCCGGGCGGTCACTGCGCCACCCCGGGCCAACGGCGCCCCCGGGGTGCAGTCCAGGTCGAGTCGGGCGGCGCCGGCGGGGAGGTCGCCGGTGTGGTCGGCGACCACGGCGTCGGCCCCGGCGCGGTCGCACCACCCGACCAGGGCCACCCGCCGCGCCGCGTCCCGGGCCGCGACCCGGGCCAGACCCTGGCGCTCCGCCCACGTCGGGACGAGGGCGACGAGGAGCACCACCGGCAGGAGCAGCAGCGCGATGCCCGCGCTGCACTCGACCGCAGCGGAGCCCGCCGCACCCCGGGCCCGCACGGGACCGGTCGACCGCGAGCGACGCGGGGGACGCCGCGTCACGGCAGCACCTCCAGCACCGCGCGGCGGGCCCGGGCGTCCGACCATCCCGGCATCCCGGGGAGCCACGCCGCCCGGGTCACCGTCGCCCGGGCCCGGACCACCGGCGGCGTGCCCGTGGTCGCACAGGTCACCACGATCCCGCGGCGGGCCGCCGGCCCGAGCAGTCCGGCGAGGACCGCCCGGGCCCGGTCGGCGCACACCGCGACCGGCGCATCGGCCCGACTGCCCGCCCGCACCGCCTCGTCGAGGGCGGCGTCCACCGACTGGCGGGTGTACTGCAGGGTGACCACGTCGGCGAGGACGACGAACACGACGCACGCCATCGCCGCTGCGACGACGAACGCGAGCGAGGCCGTCCCGGACTCGGCCGGGGTCGTGCCGACGGACCGGTCGCGCATCCTCACACCTGGAGCTGCGCGCGGATCCAGTCCATGACGTCGAGCCCGATCGACTGCAGCACGGCCCAGATCGCGACGAGAGCGGCGATGCCCAGGGCGGCGTTGCCGAGCAGCTCGGCGGTGGCGAGCCCGCGCTCGTCGGGGCCGGTGGGGTCGGTGGGGTCGGTGAGGTCGGTGGAGTCGGTGGAGTCGGTGGAGTCGGTGGAGTCGGTGGAGTCGGTGGAGTCGGTGGAGTCGGTGGAGTCGGTGGAGTCGGTGGAGTCGGTGGAGTCGGTGGAGTCGGGCGGTGCGGAAGCGAGGGACACGG
>CAIUKV010000078.1 GCA_903899845.1 uncultured Actinomycetes bacterium | reverse complement strand
GGGACCCCGTCTACGACGGGCGGTTCGTGTTCGGCCACGGCCCGGAGCCCCGCCTGGTGCCCTTGCCCGCCGGAGCCCTGGCGTGAGCCGGCCCCGGCGGTTCGACCCGCCCCGCCCCGCCGTGGTCGACGCCGTCGCCCGTGCGCTCGCCGAGGACCTGGGCCCGCTCGGCGACATCAGCGCCGCGCTGCTCGACGACCCCGACCGCACGGTGACCGCCGCAGTGGTGCCGCGGTCGCCCGGCGTGCTCGCGGGCTCGGCCTGCGCCGACGAGGCCTACGCGCAGCTCGACGACCGGGTGCAGATCGCGTGGTCGGCCGCCGACGGCGACGCCGTGGCTGCCGGGGTCGCGGTCGCCCGGGTGACCGGGCCGCTCGGACCCCTGCTGACCGGGGAGCGCACCGCCCTCAACTTCCTGTGCCACCTCTCGGGGATCGCCACCCTCACCCGCCGGTTCGTGGACGCCGCCGCCGGTCACCCGGTCCGCATCGTGGAGACCCGCAAGACGCTGCCCGGGCTGCGGGCTCCGGAGAAGGCCGCGGTGCGGGCCGGCGGCGGCGCGAACCATCGGGGGTCGCTGTCCGATCTGATCCTCGTGAAGGACAACCACCTCGGTGGCCTGACCATCGCCGAGGCGGTGCGCCGGGCCCGCGCCGCCTGGCCCGGCCGCGGCGTCGAGATCGAGTGCGACCGGATGGAGCAGGTCGACGAGGCGGTCGCGGCCGGCGCCGACGTCGTGATGCTCGACAACATGACGCCCGACGTCGCCGCGGCCTGCGTGGCGAGGGTGCGCGCGGGCGCCCGGCCGGCGACCGTGGTCGAGATCTCCGGTGGCGTCACCCTCGACTCGGTGGCCGCGTACGCCGCCACCGGCGCCGACGTGATCTCCACCGGTGCGATCACCCAGTCGGCCCCCGCCCTCGACCTGGGCCTCGACCTCGACCCGTCCGCGGGCTGACCGGACCGGGACGGGAGGCGACCGTGCTGCTGTGCATCGACGTCGGCAACACCCAGATGGTCATCGGCCTCTTCGACGGGGACCGGCTGCTCGACCACTGGCGGATCGCGACCGTCGCCGAGCGCACCTCCGACGAGCTCGCCCTCATGGTCCGTCAGTTCCTCGGCCTCCACGACGGGACCGGGCCGGGGGCGGCGCCCGCGGTCCGGGGCGTGGCCGTGGCCTCCGGGGTCCCCCGCGTGACCGCCGCGCTGCGGGAGATGACCGAGCGCTACTTCGGAACCCCGGCGCTGGTCCTCGAGCCGGGGGTCCGCACCGGGATGCCGATCCTCTACGACAACCCGAAGGAGGTGGGGGCCGACCGCATCGCCAACGCGGTCGCGGCCTACGACCTCTACGGTGGGCCGTCGATCGTCGTCGACTTCGGGACGGCCAACACCATCGAGGCGATCAGCGCGAAGGGCGAGTACCTCGGCGGGGCCATCTTCCCGGGCATCGAGATCTCCATGGACGCCCTCTTCGGTCGGGCGGCCGCCCTGCGCCGGGTCGAGCTGGTCCCGCCCCGACACGTGATCGGCAAGTCCACGGTGGAGTCGATCCAGTCCGGCGCGGTCTACGGCTTCACCGGGCAGGTCGACGCCCTCGTCGAGCGGTTCCAGGACGAGCTCGGCGACTGCACGGTGATCGCCACCGGCGGCCTCGCCGAGACCATCATCCCGTTCTCCCGCACGATCCAGCACCATGAGCCCTGGCTCACCATCCAGGGGTTGCGCATCGTGTTCGAACGGAACCAGGCATCGTGACGGAGGCGGCGGGCGAGGCGACCGCGGCGTCCGGGCCGGGCGACGCCGCCGACGCGACCGCCGGTGGCGAGCGGGCCCGGCGCCTGGCCAAGGTGGCGGCGCTGCGGGCCCGGGGCGTCGACCCCTACCCGGTGCGGTTCGACCGCACCCACACCTCGGCGGAGGTGCTCGAGCACTGGGGGCACCTCGAGACGGGGGTGGAGAGCGGCGACGTCGTGCGGGTCGCCGGGCGGGTCGTGCTCCTGCGGCGGATGGGCAAGCTCACCTTCGCCACCGTGCGCGACGGGTCGGGCACGCTCCAGCTCTTCGTCTCCCTGGCGGTGCTGGGCGACGACGGGTTCGCCGCCTTCGACGATCTCGACCTGGGCGACTGGGTCGGGGCGGTGGGCACCGTGATGAAGACCCGCAAGGGGGAGCTGTCGGTCAAGGTCGACGAGTGGTGCCTGCTCGCCAAGGCGGTGCGGCCCCTGCCCGACAAGTGGCACGGCCTCTCCGACACCGACACCCGCTTCCGGCAGCGCTACGTCGACCTCATCGCCAACGAGGACGCCCGCCGCATCTTCGCCGTGCGGTTCGCGGTGATCGCGACCGTGCGCGAGTTCCTGCGGGACCGGCGGTTCGTCGAGGTCGAGACGCCGGTGCTCCACGAGCAGGCCGGGGGCGCCGCGGCGCGCCCGTTCACCACGCACCACCACGCGCTCGACCTGCCGCTGTCGTTGCGGATCGCCCTCGAGCTCCACCTGAAGCGACTGCTCGTCGGCGGGATGGAGCGGGTGTTCGAGATCGGCCGCGTGTTCCGCAACGAAGGGCTCTCGACGCGACACAACCCCGAGTTCACGATGCTCGAGTGCTACGAGGCCTTCGCCGACTACACCGACATGATGACGCTCACCGAGGAGCTCGTCGCCGAGTGCGCCCGGGTCGCGACGGGCGGGACGGTCGTGGACGTCGACGGCGTCACGGTCGACCTGACGCCGCCCTGGCCCCGGCGCCCCATGCTCGACCTCATCGAGGAGCACGCAGGGGTGCGGGTGCACCCGGGGGACCCGGTGACCGACCTCGAGGCGGCCTGCGACCGGGCCGGCGTGCCCCGCGAGGTGGGGTGGGGCCCGGGCAAGCTCGTGCTGGAGCTCTACGAGAAGGCCGTGGAGCCCAACCTCACCGGGCCGGTGTTCGTGCTCGACTACCCGCGCGAGGTGTCGCCGTTGGCCCGCACCCACCGCGACGACCCCGAGCTGGTCGAGCGGTTCGAGGCGGTCGTGCTGGGGCGCGAGCTCGCCAACGCGTTCAGCGAGCTGACCGACCCGGTGGACCAGCGCGAGCGGTTCGAGGCCCAGGCCCGTCTGGCCGCCGCCGGCGACGACGAGGCCCACGGCGTCGACGACGACTACGTGCGGGCGCTCGAGTTCGGGCTGCCGCCCTGCGGGGGACTCGGCATCGGGATCGACCGGCTGGTGATGCTCGTGGCCGGGGTCCAGTCGATCCGCGAGGTCATCCTGTTCCCGCACCTGCGCCCCGAGGTCGGCGACGACGCAGGCGCCGGTCCTCTAGCCTGAACCCATGCGGGTGCTCGTGACCGGGATGGGCGGTCACCTCGGGACCCGGGTGGCGCAGCTGCTCGAGGCCCGGGACGACGTCGAGGCGGTCGCCGGGTTCGACATCGTCCCGCCCCGGCGCCGGCTCGGCCGGTCGGTGTTCAAGCGGATCGACCCCCGCGACCGCGACCGCCTGGTCGAGTTCGTCCGGGACTTCGCGCCCACCGCCGTGGCCCACTTCGGGGTCTACGAGCCGGCCGCGCGCATGGGCATCCGGGCCGCGCGCGTCGCGTCGGAGGAGTGCACCGTGACCGCGCTCGGCGCCGCGGCCCGGGCCGGCGCGCTCGAGTGCGTCGCGGTGCGCAGCGGGATCGAGGTGTACGGGCGGGGCGGGCGGCGCCCCGAGGTGCCCGACGAGCACGCACCGCTCGGGCCGACCACCCCGTACGGGCGGACCTGTCTCGACGTGGAGGCCCACGCCGCCGGCCTGGCGCGCCGCCACGACGTGCCCGTGGCCTCCCTGCGGTTCGCCCCGATCTCCGGATCGCGCGCCCCGAGCCCGGTCGGTCGGCTCCTCCGGCTCCCGGCCGTGCCGGTCCCCGCCCTCGCCGACCCCCCGTTCCAGCTCCTGCACACCGACGACGCGGCCTGGGCCATGGTCGCGGCGCTGGACCGCCGGGCCCAGGGGCCGTTCAACGTGGTCGGGCCCGGCGCGGCGAGTCCGTGGCAGGCGGTCCGGTTGGGGGGCCGGGTCCCGGTCCCCGTGGCCGGGCCGGGATGGCTCCTGGCCAACCAGTTCGCCGAGCTGGCCGGCTCGCCGGTCCCGCCCCACGTGCTGGAGCTCGTCCGCCGGGGCCGCGTGGCCGACGGGGGCCGGGCCGTCGACGAGCTCGGCCTGGTCGGGCTGGTCCCGACCCAGGAGGTGCTCGCCGACCTGTTCGCGTGGGCGAGCGTCACGCCGCTGCCGGGTGCGGGCCGCCCGGCGGTCGTCGCGACCCCGGGGTCGTCGTGAGGATCGCCGCCGCCCCCGGGGTCCGGGCCGAGGACCGGCCGACCCCGGCGGTCCCCAACTACGGCATCGACAGCGACCGGCTCCTCGACCGGGACTCCCTCCCCGCCGCGCTGCGCCGGCGGTGGGACGGCCGCTACGCCGTCGACGAGTTCGGGGGCGATCCGCACCTGCAGGACTTCCTGGTCGCCCCGGTCGTGGGTCGCCTGCCGGCGCGGACCGTGGGCGCCGAGCACCTCCCCGCCACCGGGGGCGCGCTCCTCGTCGCCAACTTCGGCGTCGGACTGCTCGAGCCCCTGCTGGTCGCCGGGGCGGTCCAGCGCGCGGTCGACCGCCGCCTCCGGTTGGTCGGGCTGCCCACGGTCCCGGGGCTGGGCGCGCTGACCCACAAGCTCGGTGGGGTCGGTCGCCGCCCCGGTGACGTCGCCGCCGTGCTCCGGGCCGGCCACCTGGCCGCCGTCCCGCTGGGCCGGACCCTGTCGCCCCGGACCGCGGGGGAGGCGCCGCGGCTCGTGATCGGCGCCACCCTCGGGTTCCCCGTGCTGCCCGTGGCGGTCCGGCCGAGCGGCCCGGTGGGGTTGCCCGTCGGGGGCTGGGTGGTGGCGGTGGGCCCCCCCTGCCGACCGCCCGACGGCACCGCGACCGACGACCCGCTCGCCGCGGCCGAGCTCGCCGAGGACGTCCGGCGCGCGGTGGCGGCGATGTTGCGGGGCGAGAGCGGGCATCCGTGAGGTACGTCACCGCCACCGACGGCACCCTCATCGCCTACGACCGGTTCGGTCGCCGCGAGGGTCCGCCGCTGCTGCTGATCCAGGGGCTCGGGACCGACTCCCGGGGTTGGGCCCTCCAGCGCATCGCCCTGGGTCGGCGGTACCGATGCCTCGCCCTGGACAACCGCGGGGTCGGCGGGTCCACGAACGCGCCGCACCCGTTCGACCTCGAGCAGATGGCCCGCGACGCGGTCTCGGTGCTCGACGCCGAGGGGATCGCCTCGGCGCACGTCATGGGCGCCTCGATGGGCGGGGCGATCGGTCAGATCCTCGCCGTCCGCCACGGGGAGCGGGTGCGGGGCCTCGTGCTCGCGTGCACCGCCTGCCGGCACCACGAGTGGCGCCGCGAGCTGCTCGCCGAGTGGGCCACCGCCGTGCGGACCCGGGGCATGTCGGCCATGTCCGGCGACGGCATGCGGTGGCTGGTGGGCCCGCGGTTCCACCGCCGGTTCGGACCCTGGATCAACCTCCTCGGCCGGCTCGTCCTCCAGGGCGAGCCCGAGCACTTCGCCGCGCAGGTGGACGCGATCCTCGCCCTCTCCGACGACGTGCGCTTCGAGCTCGTCGGCGTCGAGGCGCCGACGCTCGTCATCACCGGCTCCCAGGACATGCTCACGCCCTTCGGCGACGCCGAGGAGCTCGCGGAGATGATCCCGGCCGCCCGGCTCCGCGAGCTGCGCGGCGCCGCCCACGGCCTGATGGTCGAGCAGCCCAACGCGTTCAACCGTGCGGTGCTCGAGTTCCTCGCCGACGTGGACGCCCGGGCCGCGATCCGCTGACCGCGTCGTGCCGGGCGGACCCGTCCGTTCCGTCGGTCCGGCCGGTCCGGCGGTTCCCGTCGGTCGGGACCCGGGGCGCCGGTGCGGCCGGGGTCAGTGGTCGCGGGTGACGAGGCCGTCGACGAGCCGGCAGAGCCCGGCGGTGACCGCCGGGTCGAGGCCGTCGGCCCCGGCGAGCGCCTCGCTGGCCTTGGTCGCATGGTCGCGGGCCACCGCGAGCGCGGCGTCCACGGCGCCGTTGGCCACGATGATGGCGCGGGCCCGGTCGAGCCGCTCGCCGTCGAGGGGTGCGCCGAGCATCGACCGGAGCTCGACGCTGTCGCCGAGCGCGTAGATGACCGGCAACGTGTAGATCCCCTCGTGGAGGTCCTGGCCGGCCGGCTTGCCCAGCGTCTCGTCGGTGGAGGTGAGGTCGAGCACGTCGTCGACGACCTGGAAGCACATGCCGAGGTGGTGGCCGAAGCGCGTGAGCGCGTCGAGGGTAGGCTCGTCGACCTCGCTGACCATGCCGCCGATGCGGCACGACGTGGCGAACAGCGCCGCGGTCTTGCCCTCGATCGCCGCGGCGTAGGCCTCCTCGCTGCGACCGGCGTCGAAGAGGTGCTGGAGCTCGAGCACCTGGCCCCGGCAGAGGTCGCTGATCGTGGTGGCGAGCAGGGCCGCGACGTCGGCACCGAGCGACGCCGCCAGCGACGACGCCCGCGCCAGCAGGTAGTCGCCGGCCAGGATCGCCACGATGTTTGACCAGCGGGCGTTGACCGACGGCACGCCGCGGCGGGTCTCGGCCTCGTCGATGACGTCGTCGTGGTAGAGCGACCCGAGGTGCACGAGCTCGCAGGCGACGCCTCCGGTGACCGCGGCGGCCGATGCGGCCGCGGGCCCGACCGCGGCGTACGCGGCGCACAGCCCGAGGGCGGGGCGGAGGCGCTTGCCTCCCGCGGCGACCAGGTGCACCGCGACCTCGCCGAGGAAGCGGTCGTCGTCGTCGACCGACGCCCGCAGCTCCGCCTCGACCCGGGCCATGTCGGGCGCGAGCGGGTCCAGCCCCAGCGCGGACAGATCGATCACGAGGCCCACGCTACGCACCGGCGCCGACGCCGACCAACCCCGGCGGGCCGGGGTGTGCACGGGTTCACCCGGGTGGCCCGACCGGGAACATCACCGGGACCGGGCGGGTTCTGCCTGAGTCCGGAGCGGGATCGTCTGCACGGGTCCGCACCGGACCGAACCGGATCGGGCGGCGTCCCGACCCCGGTTCACCCCTCGATACTGCCCGAAAGGCCCGCAGACCTGCGGGGTACACTCCCCGCAGGCACCGTATCCGAGTCCCTCGCCCCAGAGAGGCGGCCCAGTGTTCGAACGCTTCACCGACCGAGCCCGCCGGGTGGTGGTGCTGGCGCAGGAAGAGGCGCGCCTGCTCAACCACAACTACATCGGCACCGAGCACATCCTCCTCGGACTGATCCACGAGGGCGAGGGCGTCGCCGCGAAGGCGCTCGAGTCGCTCGGCATCTCCCTCGAGGCGGTGCGGGCCCAGGTCGAGGAGATCATCGGGCACGGGGGCCAGGCCCCCTCCGGGCACATCCCGTTCACCCCGCGGGCGAAGAAGGTGCTCGAGCTCTCGCTGCGCGAGGCGCTCCAGCTCGGCCACAACTACATCGGCACCGAGCACATCCTCCTCGGGCTCATCCGTGAGGGCGAGGGCGTCGCCGCCCAGGTGCTCGTGAAGCTCGGCGCCGACCTCTCCCGCGTCCGCCAGCAGGTCATCCAGCTGCTCTCGGGGTACTCGGGGCAGAAGGAGGGCGCCGGCGCCGGTGGCGGGTCGGGCTCGGGCGAGCAGCAGCCGAGCGGCTCGCTCGTCCTCGACCAGTTCGGCCGCAACCTCACCCAGCTCGCCCGCGACAAGAAGCTCGATCCCGTCATCGGCCGCCAGCGCGAGCTCGAGCGCGTGATGCAGATCCTGTCGCGCCGCACCAAGAACAACCCCGTGCTCATCGGTGAGCCCGGCGTCGGCAAGACCGCCATCGTCGAGGGACTCGCCCAGCGCATCGTGTCGAACGACGTGCCCGAGACCCTGCACGAGAAGCAGCTCTACACGCTCGACCTCGGCGCGCTCGTCGCCGGTTCGCGCTACCGCGGTGACTTCGAGGAGCGCCTCAAGAAGGTGCTCAAGGAGATCAAGACCCGCGGCGACATCATCCTCTTCATCGACGAGCTGCACACGCTCGTGGGCGCCGGTGCGG
>CAIUKV010000077.1 GCA_903899845.1 uncultured Actinomycetes bacterium | reverse complement strand
CGCGGTCCTCGGGGGCGATGCCGGGCCCGTCGTCCTCGACCACCAGCTCGACCACCGAGCCGTCGGTGCGGAGGGCGACCGCCACCCGGGTCTCGGCGTGGCGCGCCGCGTTGTCGACCAGGTTGCGGACGACCCGGGTCAGCGCGTCCCGGCGGCCCCGGACGCGCCCCCCCGACACCGTGGCGGTGTCGACCCGCAACCGTCGGGTCCGGCGGCACTCCTCGAGCACGATCTCGTCGAGGTCGACCTCGGCGAGATCGGTGACCGGCGCGTCCTCGTCGAGCCGGGCCAGCTCGACCAGGTCGGCCACCGCCTCCTCGAGTCGGGCGTCCTCGGCCAGCACCCGCTCGGCGATGCGGGGCCAGTCGGCGTCGGGTCGGCGGAGACCGACCTCGAGCTGGGTGCGGATCGACGCCACCGGACTGCGCAGCTCGTGCGACGCGTCGGACACGAAGCGCCGCTGACGGCTCGCGGCGTCCTCGAGCCGGTCGAGCATCCCGTTCATGGTGGTGGCCAGGGCCGCGACCTCGTCGCGGGTGGCGGGGACCGGGACCCGCCGGTGGATGGTGGAGCCGGTGATGGCGGCGGCCTCGGCCCGGATCGCCTCCACCGGACGGAGCGCCCGCCCGGCCATGAACCACGTGAGGGCACCGAGGAGCAGCACCAGGGCGGGCACGCCGACCAGGAGCGCGTCGGAGATCGACTCGATGGTCTCGTCGACCTCCTCGAGCGACCGTTCCGAGACCAGCGTGATCTGACCCTCGGCGGTCTCGACGATGCGCTGGGTCTGGAGGTCCCGCGCCCGCTCGGCGCTGACCCGGGCCCGGTCGTCGGCCGGGACGACGCGTCCGTCGGACAGGACGAGGAAGCGCCCGGCCCGGGTCTGGAACGCGTACTCGGGGATGTCGCGCGGGGGGGAGCGGGGGAGATCGATCGCGTCGGGGATCCCGTCCTCCACCTGGCGGGCCAGGGCGGCGAGCTGCTGCTCGTCGGAGTCGCGGATGCCGTCGACGACGTTGTCGTGGACCGTGCGCACGAGCACGACCGATGCCGCACCCAGCGCGAGCGCGAACAACCCGGCCGCGACCAGGGTGATGCGCCACCGGACCGAGAGCCGGTGCATCAGGCCTCGAGGTCGAGGCAGTAGCCGGCGCCCCGAACGGTCCGGATCAGCTGGGAGCCGAAGGGCTGGTCGATCTTGCGGCGCAGGTAGCCGATGTAGACCTCGACCACGTTGGGGTCGCCCTCGAAGTCGAAGCCCCACACGTGGTCGAGGATCTCGGCCTTGGAGGCGACCTGGCCGTCGCGGCGCATGAGGTACTCCAGCAGGGCGAACTCGCGTGCGGTGAGCTTGATCGCCTCGCCGTCGCGCTCGAGGCGCCGGGTGCCGGGGTCGAGCCGCAAGGGGCCGACCGCGAGGACGGCGGGTCGGGGCGGCGCCCCCCGTCGGAACAGCGCGCGCAGGCGGGCGAGCAGCACCACGAACGAGAACGGCTTCGAGAGGAAGTCGTCGGCGCCGGTGTCGAGGGCCTCGGCCTCGTCCCATTCGCCGTCCTTGGCGGTGAGCATCAGGATCGGGGTCCACACCCCCTCGTTCCGCAGGGTCTCGCACACCTTGTACCCGTTCATCCCGGGCAGCAGGATGTCGAGGACGATGGCGTCGTACGAGCCCTCGCGCGCGCGCCAGAGCCCTTCGGCGCCGTCGTGGACGACGTCGACGTCGTAGCCCTCGGCGACCAGACCGTCGTGCACCGCCTCGGCCAGGGCGACCTCGTCCTCGATGACCAGCACCCGCATGCCTCCAGTGTGCCCGCGGCACCGGGGTGCGCTCCGGTCAACCTGAGAGCCCGGGGTCCGCCGCTCAGGTGGCGGGCGGGGTTTCAGCCCACTCTCAGGCGCCGTGGTGCATGCTGGCGTCGCTCCCACCCGAGGAGCGACCCACCGGTGGCCACCCGGCCCCGGTGCCTCCACCCGGAAACGAGGTACCCATGCGTACGTTCCCCCGATCCCTCGCCGTCCTCGGCCTCGCGCTCGGTCTCGGCGCCGTCGCCGTGCCGGCGTTCGCGGCCCAGCCGCCCGTGCTCGACGAGCAGCAGCGCTCGACCCTCCAGGCCCAGGTCGACGCGTTCAAGTCCTGCCTCCAGGCCCAGGGCGTCACGCTCCCGGAGAAGCCGGCCGACGGCACCCGGCCCCAGCTCACCGACGAGCAGCGCAGCGCGATGCGGGCGGCCGGTGAGGCGTGCGCCTCGCAGCGTCCGCAGCGGCCCGAGCTCACCGAGGAGCAGCGGACCACCCTGCGGGCCCAGATGGAGGAGCACCGGGCCTGCATGGAGACCCAGCTGAGCGCTGCCGGCATCACCCGCCCCGAGCGGCCCGCCGACGGCACCCGGCCGGCCCGGCCCGAGCTGACCGAGGCCCAGAAGGCGGCGTTCGCCGCGGCCCGCGACGCCTGCGCCGACTCGGCGCCGAACCTCGGCGTCGAGGGCCTGGGCCGACCGCACGGCCCCGGTGGCCCCGGGCGTGGCCACGGCGGCCCCCGTCCGGGTGCACCGGCCGACGCCACCTCCACCCGCGCGACCGTCTGACCCCACGCTCCTGGCGGCGCACCGCTCGACCGGTCCGGGCCGGTCGGCGGTGCGTCGTCGCGTCCGGACCCGGTCCGGCGTCGCGTCAGGGGCCGATCAGCTCCCAGAGGTTCCCCGCCGGATCGGTGACGAACACGTGACGCTCGCCGTCGAAGGCGACGGTGCGGGTGGCGAAGCCCCCGGCCTCGAGCCGGGCGATGCAGGGG
>CAIUKV010000076.1 GCA_903899845.1 uncultured Actinomycetes bacterium | reverse complement strand
GAGGCCCGGGACCGCCTCCACGCCCTGCGGGCCGACTACCTGCCCGTCCTGCTCGGCTTGAGCGAGGCCATGCTCGCCCCGCTCGAGTTCCGGCCCAACGTCCGCCCGCTCCCCGTGTCGGGGCGTCCGTCGGACGCGGTGTCGTGACCGGACCCGCCGGGTCGCCGCCCGATCCGGACGCCGCGCGCCCGCCCGCCGCCGACCCGGACCGGGGTGGGGGCCGGGGCCCGGACCCGATCACGCCGGTCGTGCCGGTCGTGCCGGTCCCGCCGGTTGCGGTCCCGCCCACGACGCCCGGGGTGCTCGACCTCGTGGCCCGGGGGGCCCGGGTCGGCGTCGACGCCGCCGGGCTCCTCGCCGCCGAGGTCGCCGACGCCACCGTGCGGATCGCGCGGGCGGTCCTGCCCCCGGCGGTGGCGACCGGACCGCTCGACCTCGTGGGCGACGCGGTGGAACGGCGCCGGGCCGAGGCCCGTGGTCGGGAGGCGGCGAGTGCCGATGCCACCGTGGACGCGGTGCAGGCGGTGGTCCGGCGGGTGGTGGAGCTCGTCATCGACCAGATCGACATGTCGGCCCTGGTCCGGCGCATCCCGATCGACGAGGTGGTCGACCAGATCGACATCGACGCCATCGCGGCGCGCATCGACGTCGACGCCGTGGTCGCCCGGGTCGACGTGGACGCGATCGTCGCCCGCATCGACGTCGCCGGCATCGTCGCGTCGATGGACCTCGGGGCGATCGTGCGCGACTCCACCACCGGTCTGGCCGGGGAGACGCTCGACGGCATCCGGGTCCAGCTCATGGGCCTCGACCTCCTCCTCGCGCGCCTGGTGGACCGGCTCACCTTCCGGCGCACACCCCGCGACACCGCGGTGCCCGGCTACGACGTCGTCGGACCCGAGATCCGCACGCCCCGGGGGCTGCGGTGAGCCGCCTGATCCGCAACCCGCGGGCCCGGGCCCTCCAGGGGCACCGGGCCGGGAGCGTGTCGCGGGCCCTCGCGTTCGCGGCCGACCTCGGGGTCGCCTTCGTGCTCACGAGCCTGCTGTTCGCGGGCGCGAGCCTGCTGTGGGACCTGTTCTTCTCCGACGACCTGGCCGTGCCCCGGCCCGCCAGCTGGGTCTCGGCCGGCGCCATCTTCGTGATCCTGGTGCTCACGCTGGGGCTCGGCTGGGGCTCGACCGGCCGGAGCATCGGCAAGCAGATCGTGGGGCTGCGCGTGGTGCGGGCCGACGGAGCGCCGCTCGAGGCGGGCCAGGCCTACCTCCGGGCGTTCCTGTGCGCGCTCCTGCCCGTCGGTCTCCTCCTGGCCCTGTTCGACCGCCGCAACCGCAGCGTCCAGGACGTGTGGTGCAAGACGGTGGTGGTCTACGACTGGGTCCCCGAGGCCGCCCACGTCAGCGTGCCGCCGGCGACCCCGCCGGTGATGCCGGCGTCGGTGCCGGCCCCGGACTCAGGCGAGTCGGGCGCGTAGCTCGGTGCTCACGAGCGTCACGTGGCGCTCGACCAGGTCGTCGGGCATCCCGGCGATGCTCGCCCACAGGTAGACCTGGGTCACCGGCAGCCCGTCGGTCAGCGACCGGACGTGCGTCGCGGCGTCGTCGGGGGTGCACACCGCGAAGCGGGCCGGGGTGCCGTCGGGGCGCGGGCTCACCCAGCGGTCGGGGTCGATCGGCGGGGGCGCCGGCGCTCCGGTGCCCTCGACCGCGTACCGGTTGTACGAGTCCCACTGGTACTGCAGGTGCGGCCGGATCCGGGGCCAGGCCGCCTCGGGGTCGTCGGCGACCACGAGGTTCACCACGGCGGCGCAGCGGGCCGACGCCGGATCGTGCCCCCCGGCGACGAGACCGGCGCGGTACGGGGCCATGAGCGCCGGGTCGAGCGCGAGCAGGCCGGCACCGAGCTCGCCGGCGAGGCGGGCGCCGCGGGGCCCGAAGAACCCGCCCCACACCGGCACCGGGCGCTGCACCGGCGGAGGGGTGACGGCGCCCTCGTCCCAGAGGCGGAGCACCTCGCGCAGCACGGCCTCGGTCTGGGCGAACCGCCGGTCGAACGACCGACCGAAGCCCTCGTACTCGGGCACCCGGTAGCCGAGGCCCACGCCGAGGTCGAG
>CAIUKV010000075.1 GCA_903899845.1 uncultured Actinomycetes bacterium | reverse complement strand
TCGGCGAGCGGCACGCGGGGCACGGCGGTCGTCGGATCGGCCGGATCGGCCACGGGCGCGACGGCCTCCGTGGCCGCCGACCCCCGAGGTCCCTGCGGCGCGATCCGGGTCGGCGCGGGGTCGTCGACGGGGTCCCCGAGCCCGGGCAGCACCAGCGGGGGCGGCGGTCCGATCATCTGCCCGGCCCTGGTGAGCGCGGCCGCGAAGGCGGCGGCGTCCGGGAAGCGGTCGGCGGGGTCGGGCTGCCCGGCGCGGGCGAGCACCTCGCCGAGGGGCCCGAGCCCGGCGGGCACGGTCAGGGGGCGGCGGGCCCGGCCGAGGACGGTGGCGACCGGCGTCTCGCCGACGTCGGGCACCAGGCCGGTGACCGACTCGATCAGCACGACCGCGAGGGAGTAGCAGTCGGCCCGACCGTCGACCGGACCACCGTCGGCCTGCTCGGGCGCGGCGTAGCGCAGCGTGCCCACGGCACCGCCGTCGACCTCGGTCCACCCGGCCTCGGCCAGGGCCCGGGCCAGGCCGAAGTCGGCGACCCGGACGGTCCCGTGCGCGTCGAAGAGCAGGTTGGCCGACTTCACGTCGCGGTGCACGATCCCTCGGGTGTGCGCGTGGTGCAGGGCCTGGGCGACCTGGCGACCGACGTGGGTCGCCTGCGCCGGGTGGAGCCGGCCGCCACGGTCGATCAGGGTCCGGAGGCTGCCCCCGGTGAGGAGCTCGAGCACGAGGAACGGCATCCCGGCGTCCTCGCCCCAGTCGTAGACCGCCACGATGTTGGGGTGCTGCAGCGCGGCCGCGTGCTGCGCCTCGCTGCGGAACCGCCGGAGGAAGCCCTGGTCGTCGGCGAGGCCGCCGTGCAGCACCTTGACCGCGACGCGACGGCGCAGGCGGACGTCGTCGGCGACGTACACCCGACCGGACGCCCCCGATCCGACCGCACCGAGCAGGCGGTACCGACCGGCGAGGACACGCCCGGCCAGACCGGCGGCGGCAGGGCTGGCCACCGTTTCGACGGTACCGGCCGCTCCCGCTCCGGTCGCGGCACGACCGGTCGCCCCGGCGCGGTCCGGACCCCGACGGAGGGCCGGTACCGTCCCCACCATGACGACGAAGCCGTCCCCGTCACCCCGACCGCCGCTGATCGCGCACCCGGGACGGGTCCTGACGGTCGTGTGCACCGTCGGCGTGGTCGTGACGCTGCTGATCTGGGGCTTCTCGTCGGCCGAGACCGAGACCGGCCTCACCCGCGACGCGCCGGTCTTCCCGTCGGAGGTCGAGACGCTGTCCCCCGGACCCGGGGAGCTGACCGGGCGCCAGTCCACCGTGTCGATCGACCTCCGCAACGACCTCACCGGCGTGGTCCTCGTGCAGCCCCCGAACGGCGCCGCGTTCGAGATCCCCGAGGACCAGCTCGACCGGGTGGAGCCGCTCGGCCAGCTCAGCTGGCGACCGGGCCCGAACCAGGAGCTCGAGCGGTTCGCACCGGGGACCTACACGCTGACCGTCTTCTTCTGGCCCCAGACCAAGCCCCGGCCCGCGAGTCCGCCCGGCTACACCTGGAGCTTCCGGGCCACCGCCTGACCGACGGGACGCCGCGGCTCGCCGGCGGCCCGGTCGCGGCCCGGTCGCGGCCCGGTCGCGACCCGGTCGCGACTCAGGCGACCCCGGCGGGTCCCTCGGCGAGCAGCCGCACGAAGCCGGGCTCGTCGAGCACCCGCACCCCGAGCTGCTCGGCCTTGGCGAGCTTGGAGCCGGGGTCGGCGCCCGCGACGACGAAGGTCGTCTTCTTCGACACGCTCCCGGTGACCTTGCCGCCACGCGCCTCGATCGCGGCCTGCGCGGCGTCGCGGGTGAAGCCCGTGAGCCCCCCCGTGAGCACGATCGTGCACCCGACGAGTGGGCCGTCGGCCGCGGCCGGCGCGGCGAGCGGGGCCCGCAGGTCCACTCCCGCCGCCCGCAGCTTCTCCAGCACGTGGTGGTTGTGGGCGGTGGCGAAGAACGCCGCGACGCTCTGCGCGATCACCGGACCGATCCCCTCCACGGCGGTGAGCTCCTCGACCGACGCCGCCCGCAGCCGGTCGAGATCCCCGAAGGTCCGGGCCGCGGCCTGCGCGGCGGCAGGTCCGAAGTGGCGGATCCCGAGCCCGATGAGGACCCGGGCCAGACCCCGGTCCTTCGACGCGGCCACGGCGGCCACCAGGTTCTCGGCCGACTTCTGGGCCATCCGCTCGAGCGGGAGCAGCGCCTCCACGGTGAGGGCGTAGACGTCGGCGGGGTCGGCGAGCAGCCCCGCATCGACGAACTGGCGCACCCGCTCCTCGCCGAGGCCCTCGATGTCCATCGCGGCGCGCCCGGCGAAGTAGACGATCCGGGCGACCCGCTGCGCCGGGCAGTCGACGTTGACGCAGTGGGCGTCGGCCTCGCCGTCGAGCCGCACGAGCGGACCGTCGCACGACGGGCACGCGCTCGGGAAGACCCAGGGGCGCGACCGCTTCGGTCGCTTCGCCGCGACGGACCCGACCACCTCGGGGATGACGTCACCGGCCTTGCGCACGACGACGGTGTCGCCGGGCCGGACGTCCTTGCGGGCGACCTCGTCCTGGTTGTGCAACGTGGCCATCGCCACGGTGGACCCGCCCACGAACACCGGCTCCATGACCGCGAACGGGGTGGCCCGGCCGGTCCGACCGATGCTGACCATGATGTCGTGGAGGAGCGTGGTCTTCTCCTCGGGCGGGAACTTGTACGCGATCGCCCACCGCGGGGCCTTGCTGGTGTGGCCCATCTCGACCCGCTGCGCGAGGTCGTCGACCTTCACGACCGCACCGTCGATCTCGTAGCCGAGCCCGTGCCGCTGGGCCTCCATGCGCGCGCAGAACGCGGCCACCGCCTCGATGTCGGCGAGGGCCTCGATCTCGGGGTTCACCGGAAGGCCCCAGTCGCGCAGTCGCTCGAGGGTGGCGTGGTGACTCGGTGCCGGCACCGCGCCGTCGGCCACCTCCACCTGGTAGGCGAAGAACGACAGTGACCGCGCGGCGGTGACGCGCGGGTCCTTCTGGCGGAGGCTGCCCGCCGCCGCGTTCCGGGGGTTGGCGAAGCGCCGCTCCTCGGCCTCGTCCTGGCGACGGTTCAGCGCCTCGAACGCGTCGAGACGCATGAACACCTCGCCCCGCACCTCCATCCGGGCGGGAAGCCCGCGACCGTGGAGCTCGCGGGGGACGTCGGCGATCGTCAGGACGTTGGCGGTGACGTCCTCACCGGTGGTGCCGTCGCCGCGCGTGGCGCCCCGGACGAGTCGCCCGTCGACGTAGAGCAGCGACATCGCCAGGCCGTCGAGCTTGGGCTCCCCCACGAAGCGGATCGGTCCGGCGACCAGCTTGGCGATCCGGTCGGCCCAGGCCTGGAGCTCGTCGCGGTCGAACGCGTTGTCGAGCGACCACATGCGCACGTCGTGGGTGACCGACGCGAACGTGGCCGCGGGCGCGTACCCGGCGCGCTGGGTCGGGGAGTCGGGCGTGCGCAGGTCGGGGTGCTCGGCCTCGAGCGCCGCCAGCTCGCGCATGAGCAGGTCGAACTCGGCGTCCGCCACGGTGGGGTCGTCGAGCACGTAGTAGCGGTAGCTGTGCTCGTCGAGCTCGGTGCGCAGCTGCTCGGCCCGGTGCCGGACCGGTTCGGGTGCGGGCATCGACCCGAGGCTACGCGAGACTGCCGCCGTGGAGCGCTGGGTGCTGACCCTCGTGTGGGCGACGCTGCCGCTGACCGCGGGCGGGGTGCTCGCCGAGGCGACCGCCGACTGGCCGACGGCGCCCGGAATCGTGCTGGCGGTCCTGGCGTGGGGTACCTGGGCCGGCGGGCTGCTCGCCGTGCTGGTGCCGCGGCCGGTCGGTCTCACCGCGCTGCGGGCGGTGGCCCCGACGTTCCTGGTCGGTGCGGTCGTCGCCGCCGTGGGTGTGGGAGGCGTCGTGGCGGTCGGAGCCGTCGCGGCCACCGCGGTCGCGCAGGTGCTGGTGGCCCGACCGGGCCCGGCGGCGGCGGCGGCGAACGCGTCCGCCTACGGCGACGAGCTGCGGTTCCCGCTCCGGGTCCCGCCCGGGCTGTTCGCCGGACCGGTCCCCCTCGCCCGGCTGGCCCTCACGGGCGCGGTGACGGCCGGACCCCTGCTCCTCGCCGACCGTCGGATCGTCGCCGGCGTGCTCGCGCTGGTGGTCGGCATCCCCCTGGGGCTCCTCGCGGCGCGGGCCCTGCACTCCCTCTCGGGCCGCTGGGCCGTGCTGGTCCCGGCCGGGTTCGTGATCGTGGACCCCCTCACCCTCGCCGACCCGGTGCTGTTCCCCCGGGCCCGGATCGTGTCGCTGCGCCCGGCCGGGGCCGCCACCCCGCTCGGTCCCGACGGGCTCGACCTCCGCCTCGGCGCGAGCGCCGGCGGTCTCGAGCTGCGCCTCGACCTCCCCGCCGAGCTGTACCGGACCCGCCGGGGTGGACGGGCGACGACCACCGTGCGCACCACCCAGATCCTGATCGCCGCTGCCACCACCCGCCGCCTGCTCGCCGAGGCGGCGGGGCGGGCCATCCCGGTGGCGGGTCAGACGGCGTCGCCGCCGCCCACCAGCTCGTCGCCGTCGTAGAGCGCGACGACCTGCCCGGGTGCGACCCGGGCGACCGGCGCGCCGAAGCGCACGGTGTCGCCGTCGAGCACGCCGGGCGCGGGACGACCGTGGGCCCGGGTCTGCACCCCGAGCACGCGGTCGGCCGGCGGACGGGTGTGGGTGAACACAAGGTCGCGGAGGACGACCGCGTCGCGCAGCAGCGCGTCGGGCGGACCGACCGTGACCGTCCCGGTCCGCCCGTCGACGTCGACGACGTAGCGGCGCTCGCCCACGGCGACGCCGAGGCCCCGGCGCTGCCCGACGGTGAAGCGGGCGATGCCGGCGTGGGCCGCGAGCTCACGACCGGTGTCGTCGACGATCACCCCGGGCCGCGCGCCGACCCGGGCCTCGACGAACGCGACCCGATCGGCGCGCGCGACGAAGCAGACGTCCATGCTCTCGGGCTTGTCGGCCGTGCGCAGGCCGAGCGCCGCGGCCCGGGCCCGCACCTCGGCCTTGGTGAGGTCACCCACGGGGAACCGGACCGACGCCAACCGGTCCTGGGTGAGCCCGACGAGGACGTAGGACTGGTCCTTGGCCGCATCGACCGCCCGGAGCAGGCGCACCACGCCGTCGTCGCCCCGACGGACCCGGGCGTGGTGACCGGTGGCGAGCGCGTCGACGCCGAGGGCGCGTGCCCGGTCGAGCAGCCGCCCGAACTTGAGGTGACGGTTGCACGCCACGCACGGGTTCGGGGTGGCCCCGACGGCGTGGGCCGCGGCGTAGGGCTCGACCACGTGGGCCTCGAACTCGTCGGCCTCGTCGAACACGTAGTGGGGCACGCCGAGCTGGGCGGCCACGCGCCGGGCGTCCTCGACGTCGCCGACGCTGCAGCACCCCGAGTCCGACGGCCCCCCCCACAGCCGCAGGGTGATCCCGGTGACGTCGTGGCCGGCCTCGACCAGCAGGGCGGCGGCGACCGAGGAGTCGACCCCGCCGCTCATGGCGACCATCACCTGCACGGCGTCACCCCGGCACACCCGCACGGGCATCGGCTGCGACCGGTGCCCCCCGGAGCCGTGCGATCGCTTCCGGCACCACCGCGAGGGCGCGGTCGACGTCGGCATCGGTGGACGCGTGGCCGAGGCTGAAGCGCACGGCCTCCTTCGCCGCGTGACGCGACCAGCCCATCGCGGCCAGGACGTGCGACGGCGCCGGCGCGCCGGACGCGCACGACGACCCTGCGGCGGCGCACACTCCCTCCCGGTCGAGCGCGACGAGCAGGGTCTCGGCCTCGACCCCTTCCACGCGCACGTGGTGGCTCCCCGCCACCGCGCGGGCCCGGTCACCCGTGGGGACGACTCCGGGGATCGCCGCCAGCCCGGCGGCGAGGCGGTCGCGCAAGCGCCCGACCCGGGCCACCTCGACCGGACGGGTGGCCGCGGTGACGCGCAGCGCGACCGCGAGCCCGACCGCACCGGCCACGTCGACGGTGCCCGACCGCCGCCCCCGTTCCTGGCCCCCGCCCACCAGGTCGGGCTCGAGGCCGGTGCCGTCGCGGACCACCAGCGCACCCACCCCCTTGGGGCCGCCGAACTTGTGGGCTGAGACCGCGACCAGAGCCGCCGGTGCGGTCGTCGCGACCGGATCCAGCCACGCCACCGCCTGGACGGCGTCGGTGTGGAGGACCGCCCGGGGCGCGCCCGCGCCCACCCGCTCGGCGACCGCGTCCAGCGGCTGGACGATCCCGGTCTCGTTGTTCACGCACATCACCGAGACCACGACCACGGTGTCGTCGAGGACGGCCTCGAGGTGGTCGAGGTCGATCACGCCGTCGGCCCCCACCCGCACGGTCCGGACCGTCCCGCCCGCCTGGGCGACGCGGGCGGCGGCCTCCGCCACGGCCTTGTGCTCGATCGCGCTCACGACGACCGTCCCGCGACCGGTCCTCCGACCGATCCCGTCGCCGGCGGCGCGGGCCGCCCCCCGCACGGCGAGGTTGTCGGCCTCGGTGCCCCCGCCGGTCAGCACGACCTCGCCCGGCGCGCACCCGAGGTGCTCGGCGATCTCCTCGCGGGCCTCCTCGAGGGCGGTCTTGGCCCGCCGGGCGACCGAGTGCGACCCCGACGGGTTGCCGTAGACCTCGTCGAGGAACGGCGCCATGGCCGCCCGGACCTCCGCCCGCACCGGCGTGGTCGCCGCATGGTCGAGGTAGGCGACCTCCGTCATGCCGGGAGTGTACGAGGGAACCGATCGGACGATCCGGGCGTTGTCGTCGGTGTCACGAGCCCCGGCGGGAGGCGGAGCCCGCCACCGGGTCTTCCGTGTCACACCCCGCGGAGATACTCATGACCGTGAGCACCCAACTCCGACTGATCAGCAACCCGAAGCACCGGGGCCGGATCCGGGCGACACGCCTCGACGCCCGCACCCGGGCCATCGGCCAGGCGGGCGTGGCCTCGGCCCGGGCCGCGCTGGCGGCGGCCCACCGACCGGCCCCGGCCACCGACCTGCGTCGCGCGTCGTAGTCCGAACCCCTCGGAGTCCCGACCCCTCGGAGTCCGGCCCCCTCTCGGCGCGAACCGTCGTTCCCGATCCAACCGTCGCCGGGTCGTCGGCCGACCCGACCGGTCAACCCGGCGGGGCGGGACCGGTCGGGGTGCGCACCGCCAGCGTGGTCGGGGTCGTCGACGATGGCGACGCGGCCGTCGGGACGGTCGTGGCCGCGGTCGTGGGCGCGGTCGGGGCCGGGGACGCGGAGACGGTCGTCGACGACGTCGACGGCCGGGATGCGACCGTGGTCGGGGTCGACCCGGTCGGCGACGACGACGGCCCCACTGACGCGGCCGCGCCCGGGGCCGGACCGAGCCAACCCACCCGTGGCTGCACCGCCGCCCGCAGCGCGGCGAGGCGCGGGTAGAAGACGTCCCCGGGGCAGGCGGTGAAGCCGAGGTCGCGGTGCCCCACGATGCGGTTCGGGAACGACACCGGCGTCCCCGCCGGCCAGCGGGCGCCCCCCGACCCGGCGCTGGTCGTGCTGAAGCCGGTCGCCGGGTCGCGTCGGTGCACGCTCGCCTTCCAGGCCAGCAGGTCGACGAGCGCGTTCCACGCCTCGGGGCTCGGCTGCACCGAGGTGAAGTCCCCCAGCAGCGCCACCCCGCTCGACGCCCAGTTGAACCCCCCGGCGTGCGCCGCGACCACGGCCCGGTCCACTCCCCCGCGCCGACCCTCGAAGATCTGGCCGAAGCGGTCCA
Organism: uncultured Actinomycetes bacterium; assembly: GCA_903899845.1. GTDB lineage: Bacteria > Actinomycetota > Acidimicrobiia > IMCC26256 > PALSA-555 > CAIUKV01. The sequence continues at coordinate 14,045 of CAIUKV010000075.1, read as the reverse complement.
CCACGAAGTTGTACGCGATGTCGCAGTACCCGAGGGTCTGCACGTGATAGCGCCAGATCGCCCGCACCATGTTGCGGCTGTCGCCGGGCCCGTAGGTGTTCGAGTTCACCGTGTGGTGCACCACGAGGAACTCGGCGTCGCCGGCGTACTCCGGTCCCGAGCCGCAGTCCGGATCCGGGTTCCAGGGGAGGTCGCCCCCCCACGACGCCTGCATCGTCATCGCGGGCTGGGCCGCCACGACCGGGTTCGGGGACGGGGGCGGATTCGGGGTGCAGGCCGCGACCGCCAGGAGCGCACCGACACCGAGCCCGGCCCCGACGCGCCGCGACCGCCACGGGCTCCATCCGAGGGCCACCGCCGCCAGCAGCGCGCCCACGAGGACGAGGGCGAGCGCGAACGCGTCGCCGTCACCGGGGCTCACGAGCGCCCCACCGACGGCGCCGGCCGAGCCCCCGGGCGCCCGGCCCGGGGCGGCCGTCACCGCGGCGACCGCGACGCCTCCGACCGCGCCGGTCTCGACGGTCACCCGGACCTGGGACGCGCCGCCGACCCACACCGGGTCGGACGCGTTGGGCCGGCCGGCCGCGGCGCGGGCGTCGGGTGACCCGTCGTCGGGCGCCACGTCGGTCGCCCCGACGACGACCGCCGGACTCCAGGGTCCGGCGCGCTTGCGTCGGACCTCGACCCCGAAGCGGGCGGTCGGGTCGCCCTTCCAGGTCACCCCGACCAGGTCGGCCGGGACGACCGCCACCGCCTGGGCCCCGGCCCCGGCCCCCTCCGGAATGGCCAGGGGGACCGACACCGATCCCGGCGGCGGGGCCGGGGTGCCGTCGAGGGCGAGGGCGGGCGCCCCGAGGACGCCGAGCGCGACGGCCGGGACCAGCAGGAGCCGTCGGGCTCGTGACGGTCGACGTCCCCGGAGGGAGCGGGATGCGGGCGTGCTGCTCATCGGTCGATCGGCTCCACCAGGACCCCCGGTCGGGGTCTCCGTGCTCGGCTCCGCCCGTGACCAGTGTGGCAGGCCGGGGGCCGTGCGCCCGGTCAGGCGGGTCGCTGCGGCCCTCCACCGGAGCCGCCTCCCCCGGGTGGCCCGGGAGGGCCGGGGTGGGTCCGCACTAGCCTCGGCGCGTGCCTGACGAGACCCCGACTCCGAACGTCCCGATGCCCGAGACCTGGCGCAGCCTGGCCGAGAAGGAGCTGAAGGACGCCCCCGAGACCCTGATCCGCCCCACGCCCGAGGGGATCCCGGTCAAGCCCCTCTACACGGAGGCCGACCTCGAGGGCCTCGAGGCGCTCGGGACCCTCCCCGGCCTGGAGCCCTTCGTCCGGGGCCCCCGGGCCACGATGTACGCGAACCGGCCCTGGACCATCCGCCAGTACGCCGGGTTCTCCACCGCGGAGGAGTCCAACGCCTTCTACCGCCAGAACCTCGCCGCGGGGCAGATGGGCCTCTCGGTGGCCTTCGACCTCGCCACCCACCGGGGCTACGACTCCGACCACCCCCGGGTCGTCGGCGACGTCGGCAAGGCGGGCGTCGCCATCGACTCGGTCGAGGACATGAAGATCCTCTTCGACGGCATCCCGCTCGACCGCATGAGCGTGTCGATGACCATGAACGGCGCCGTGCTCCCCGTGCTGGCCGGGTACATCGTGGCCGCAGAGGAGCAGGGCGTCGCCCAGGATCAGCTCGCCGGGACCATCCAGAACGACATCCTCAAGGAGTTCATGGTCCGCAACACCTACATCTACCCGCCCGCGCCGAGCATGCGGATCGTGACCGACATCATCGAGTACACGGCCGCACACATGCCGAAGTTCAACTCGATCTCGATCTCCGGCTACCACATGCAGGAGGCGGGCGCGACCGCGGTGCAGGAGCTGGCGTTCACCCTCGCCGACGGACTCGAGTACGTGCGCCACGTGCTCGCGCGCGGCGCCGACGTCGACGCCTTCGCCAGCCGTCTCTCGTTCTTCTTCGCGATCGGCATGGACTTCTTCATGGAAGTCTCGAAGCTGCGGGCGGCCCGGCTGCTGTGGCACCGCATCATGAAGCAGTTCGACCCCAAGAAGCCCGGGTCGCTGATGCTGCGTACGCACTGTCAGACCTCGGGGGTGTCGCTCACCGAGCAGGACCCCTACAACAACATCGTCCGCACCACGATCGAGGCGATGGCCGCGGTCCTCGGGGGCACGCAGAGCCTCCACACCAACTCGTTCGACGAGGCGATCGCTCTGCCCACCGAGTTCTCGGCCCGCATCGCCCGCAACACCCAGCTCATCCTCGCCGAGGAGTCGGGGATCACCCGGGTGGTCGACCCCCTCGGCGGCAGCTACTACGTCGAGGCGCTCACCCACTCGCTCGCCGCGCACGCGTGGTCGCTGATCGAGGAGGTCGAGGCGCTCGGCGGCATGACCAAGGCGGTCGAGTCGGGGATGCCCAAGCTCCGGATCGAGGAGGCGGCCGCCCGTCGCCAGGCCCGCATCGACCGGGGTGAGGACACCATCGTCGGCGTCAACCGCTACCGCCTGACCGACGAGCCCGAGGTCGAGGTCCGCGAGATCGACAACACCGCGGTTCGCGAGCAGCAGCTCGCCCGCCTGGCCGCGGTGCGGGCCGGACGCGACGAGGCCGCCTGCCGCGCTGCGCTCGACCGGCTCACCGACGGGGCCCGGGGCGACGGGAACCTGCTCGCGCTGAGCATCGAGGCGGCCCGGGCCCGGGCGACCGTCGGCGAGATCTCCGACGCGCTCGAGTCGGTGTTCTCCCGCCACCGGGCCGTCGTCCGTACCATCGCGGGCGTGTACGGCAGCGCCTACGACGGCGACGCGGGCTACGAGAAGATCCGGCACGAGGTCGAGGAGTTCGCCTCCAACGAGGGACGGCGGCCCCGCCTGCTCGTGGTGAAGATGGGCCAGGACGGCCACGACCGGGGCGCCAAGGTGATCGCGACCGCGTTCGCCGACCTCGGCTTCGACGTCGACGTGGGCCCGCTGTTCCAGACGCCCGAGGAGGCGGCCCGGGACGCGATCGAGAACGACGTCCACGTGATCGGCGTGAGCAGCCAGGCCGCCGGCCACAAGACGCTGGTGCCCGAGCTCGTGGCCCAGCTCCGCGCGCTCGGCGGCGACGACATCATCGTCGTGTGCGGCGGGGTGATCCCGGCCCAGGACTACGACTACCTGCGGGCCTCGGGGGCGTCGGCGATCTTCGGTCCCGGCACCAACATCCCCGAGGCCGCGTCGGAGGTGCTCGCGCTCGTCCGCCGCCGGGCGGCGTGACCGAGCTCGCCGACGCGCTCCGCCGCGGCGACCGGCGGGCCCTGGCCCGGGGCATCACCCTGGTCGAGTCCACCCGGGCCGACGACCGCGAGGCCGCCGACGCGCTCCTGACCGCGGTCATGCCCCGGACCGGTGGGGCCGTGCGCATCGGGATCTCGGGGGCACCCGGCGCCGGGAAGTCCACGCTGATCGAGGCGCTCGGGCTCCACGTGGTGGAGGCCGGGCACCGGGTGGCCGTGCTCGCGGTCGATCCGTCGAGCGCCCGGACCGGCGGGTCGATCCTCGGCGACAAGACCCGCATGGAGCACCTGTCGCGCCACCCCGACGCGTTCGTGCGGCCGTCGCCGGCCGGGACGACGCTCGGCGGCGTGGCCCGCCGGACCCGCGAGGCGATGCTGCTCTGCGAGGCGGCCGGCTTCGACGTGGTGATCGTCGAGACCGTGGGCGTCGGCCAGTCCGAGACCGCGGTCGCGGCGATGGTCGACTGCTTCGTGCTGCTCATCGCCCCGGCCGCCGGCGACGAGCTCCAGGGCATCAAGCGGGGCATCGTCGAGCTCGCCGACATCGTGGCGGTCAACAAGGCCGACGGCGCGCTCGAGCCCGTCGCCACCGCCACCGCCTCCGACTACGCCGCCGCCCTGCACTTCGTCCGCCCGCGCTCGACCGAGTGGACTCCCCGGGTGGTGGTGATCTCCGCACTGGAGCAGCGCGGGATCGACACCCTCTGGGCGACCGTCGGTGAGTTCCGCACCGCGATCGCCGGCGATGCGCTCGGGCGGCGCCGACGCGACCAGTCCCGGGCCTGGATGCACGACGAGCTCGCCGACTCGCTGCTCGACCGGCTGCGCACCGACCCCCGCACCGCGACGGCCGCCGCGGCGCTCGAGCGCGACGTCGCCGAGGGACGCGTGGCCCCCACCACCGCCGCCCGCCGGCTCATCGCCGGGTTCCTCGGTCCGGGAGCCCCCGAGCCCTGACCGGGCGCACCCCGGGTGCTCGACCCGACCGGGCCTCAGACGCCCGGGCCGCCGGCGCCGCCGGCGCCGCCGTTCCCGCCGTTCCCCGGGAACCCGCCGGGCCCGAGCAGCCCGCCCCTGCCGCCGTTCCCACCGCTCCCGCCGGCGACGGCCGGCGCCGCGACCTCGGGATCGACGAAGACGCTCACCGGGCCGAGGGCGGCCGGGATCGCCGCCGGGTCGTGGCGCCGCCCGTGGTAGGCGAGCGGTCCGCCGAGCGCGTCGGCCCGGGTCGCCTCGAGCACCCGGACCCGGGCCGAGACGGCGCGCGCGGCGGGATCGGAGCGCAGCGACTGGATCGTCACCACCACCGTGTCGGTCCCGGCCGTCGGCGCGTGGAGCACGACCGCCGCGTTGGGCGGATCGGTGGCGAACGGCGCTCCAGCATCCCACTGCGCGGCGAGGCGGGCGAGGCTCACGACCCCCGAGCGACGGGTGGGCCGGTCGGCGAACCAGACGACCCATGGGTCGACGCCGGTGAGACCGAGGTCATAGCGCCCCGGTGCACCCGCGACCGGGACCATGGTCGCCCCGGTCGCCGACAGGGAGAACAGCATCGAGACCCGGTCCCGACCGCGGGCCGCCGCCGGCCCCGCCGTGCCGACCGACGCACCCCCGACCGCGACCACCACCACGAGAGCGGCCAGGACCCGGACCACGACACGGGGCGCCGCAGCGACGGCGGAGGGACACGGGCGAGACACGAACACGGACGGTAGTCACCGAGGGCGCCCCGCCTCCGGCGGGCCCGGCGGCCCAGCCCGTCGGGCCCGTGCGATCAGCCCCAGGTGGTGCCGTAGCCGGCGACGTCCACGATGCGGCCGGTGATGCCGTCGGCGCGCTGCTGCACCAGGCAGTGGACGGCGGGCACCACGCTGGCCGGCTCCTTCCAGTTGGACCAGTCGTAGTCCTCGCCGAGCTCGTGCACGCTCATCTCGGTCTTCACTGCGCCGGGCCGGAACGCGTTCACCGCGATGTTGCGGGGGGCCACCTCCGGGGCGAGCGCGGTGGAGAACCGCTCGAGCGCGGCCTTGGCCACGGAGTACGCGAGGTAGCCGGGCGGGAGGTGCTCCGGGGGCAGCCGCGCATCGGCCGCGCCCGACGACACGTTGACGATGCTCCCGCCGCCGGTCGGCGTCATCGCGTCGACGGCGGCGCGGCACGACACGAGCAGCGACCGCACGTTGATCGTCCACGACTGGTCCCACTGGTCGAGGGTGAGGGCATCGAAGGTGGCGCGGGTGGGTGTCATCGCGTTGTTCACCAGCGCATCGAGACGGCCGAACTCGTCGAGGGCGGTCGCGATCATCCGATGGACGTCGGCGTCGACACCGATGTCGGCCCGGACCGGGACGGCCCGTCCACCGGCGGCCACGATCTCGTCGGCCACGTCCTCCACCGTGCCCGGGAGCAGGCCGGGACCGGTCCGGGAGGAACGGGCTGCGCACACGACCGCGGCGCCCTGCGCGGCAAGTCCGAGCGCGAGCCCCTTGCCGATGCCGCGGGAGGCCCCGCTGACGACGACGACGTTCCCGGTGAGGCGCGTGAGCGACGGCATGCCCCTCATCCTGCCGCAGGTGCCCACCTGACGTCGCTCCCGTGGGCGGATGTCCGCGCTCCCGACGGGGCCGGCGGTCACGCCGTCGGCCTCCGGCGGTCCGGAGGGTCCCGCCGCCGACCGCTCCGGAGGGACCGTGCCCGACCTGCTCACGATCACCCCGTGGCCCGATCCGGTGCTCGACACCGTGGGCTTCGATCCGAGATCGAGATACGCCGAGACCTTCTGGTTGCCCACGCTCGGCCCCACGGCGCTCCTCCTGCTGCGTCACCTCGCCGGTCGCTTCGACCGCAACCCGGGCTCGATCGAGCTCCCGGTCGCAGCGACGTCCCAGGCGCTCGGGCTCGGCCAACGTGACGGCACCAGCTCGCCCATCGTCCGGACCCTGGCCCGGCTGGAGCAGTTCGACCTCGCCTGCAGCGACGGGCGCAGCACCGTGGCGGTCCGCCGCAGCCTGCCCCCCGTCCAACGCCGGCACGTCCGTCGTCTCCCGGCGGCCCTGCAGGCCGAGCACGCCGACTGGGGCGACGTCGACCTCGACGAGCCGCCGGCGGTCACCGCCCGCCGCCGGGCCCGACGCCTCGCACTCACCCTGCTCGAGCAGGGCGAGACGCTCGACGGCGTCGAGCACGCGCTGTTCTCCTGCGGCTTCCATCCGGCGGTCTGCCACGACGCCACGCGCTGGGCGTGGGACCGCCACTGCGAGGCCGCGCGGGAAGCCGGTTTGCTCCCTGCCCCCTGAACCGGCGCCCGCGCGTCCGTGGCCCGGTCGGGACCGGCACCGTCCGGGACCGACCGGGCCACGCCCTACGCTCTCGGCCACCGACGGCCGGGACGACGGGGAGCGGGATTGGACACGCCGGATCTGGACCTCGACGAGGTCGCCACCTGGCTGCGGGGGGCGGAGCGGATCGTCGTGCTCACCGGCGCCGGCATCTCCACCGAGTCGGGGATCCCCGACTTCCGCGGCCCCCAGGGCCTCTGGACCAAGAATCCCGGCGCCGAGAAGACCGCCACCCTGCAGCACTACGTCGAGGACGACGAGGTGCGGGCCCAGGCCTGGCGCAACCGGCTCACGAGCGGCATGTGGGACGCCGAGCCCAACGACGCCCACCGTGCACTCGCCGACCTCGAGGGCCGGGCCTCGCTGCACACCCTCGTGACCCAGAACGTCGACGGCCTCCACCACGCGGCCGGGAGCGCACCCGAGCGCATCGTCGAGATCCACGGCAACGTGCGTGAGGTGAAGTGCCTGTCGTGCCCGTGGCGGGGTCCGATGGGTCCGACCCTCGAACGGGTCCGGGCCGGGGAGGCCGATCCCCGCTGTGAGCGCTGCGGCGGCATCCTCAAGTCGGCCACCATCTCCTTCGGCGAGAACCTCGTCGCCGCCGACCTCGACCGGGCCCAGCAGGCGGCGGCCGGGGCGGACGTGTTCCTCGCGCTCGGGACCTCGCTCACCGTGTACCCGGTCGCCGCGCTCCCCGAGTTCGCCCTGGCCAACCGGGCCCGGCTGGTGATCGTGAACGCCCAGGCCACCCCGCTCGACGGCCACGCCCACGCCGTCGGCCGCGGGCCCCTCGGCACCGTGCTCCCCGACCTCGTGGCCCGGGTCTGAGCCCGGGCGCGCGACCCTGGGGGAATACCCGACTCCCCAGGTAGGCTTTCCCCCCGTCCGGGGCTCCTCCAGGGGCGTTGACCCGGGTCGCCGAGAAAGGGCACGGTGCGATGGCCACCTTCCGAGAGTTCCTCGCCGCCACCAAGGCACGCATCACCGAGATCGACCCGGCCGAGGCCGAGACCCGTCTCGGCACCGCGACGTTCCTCGACGTCCGCGAGCTCGACGAGTACGAGCAGGGGATGATCCCGGGTGCGGTGTTCGTGCCGCGGGGGCACCTCGAGGGCCAGATCGAGAACAAGATCCCCGACCGGGCCGCGCCGGTGGTCGTGTACTGCGCCGGGGGCACCCGGTCGGCGTTCGCCGCCGACACCCTCACCCAGCTGGGCTACACGGACGTCGTGAGCATGGCCGGCGGGTTCGGACGCTGGAAGAACGAGGGCCGGGACTGGATCACGCCGGTGGTGCTCAACCCCGAGCAGCGCACCCGGTACCACCGCCACGTGCTGCTCCCCGAGGTCGGCGAGGCGGGCCAGCAGCGCCTGCTCGAGTCGAAGGTCCTGCTCCTCGGCGCCGGCGGTCTCGGCTCCCCCGCCGCGCTCTACCTCGCGGCCGCCGGGGTGGGGACGCTCGGCATCGTCGACATGGACGTCGTCGACGCCTCGAACCTCCAGCGTCAGGTGCTGCACAACGTCGACCGCGTGGGCGACCGGAAGGTCGACTCGGCGAAGAAGACGCTCACACTGCTGAACCCCGACGTCAACGTCGTCACCTACGACGTGCGCTTCGGCGCCGACAACGTGCTCGACATCATCAGCGGCTACGACGTCGTGGTCGACGGCACCGACAACTTCCCGACCCGGTACCTGCTCAACGACGCCTCGGTGCTGACCCGGGTGCCGGTGGTGCACGGGTCGATCTTCCGGTTCGAGGGCCAGGTCACGGTGTTCGACCCGTTCCGGGGCCCGTGCTACCGGTGCATGCTGCCCGAGCCGCCGCCGCCCGAGCTCGCCCCGAGCTGCGCCGAGGCCGGCGTGCTCGGCGTGCTCCCCGGCATTGTCGGGTCGATCCAGGCGCTCGAGACGATCAAGCTCCTGCTCGACCTCGGCGACCCGCTGCGGGGTCGGCTCCTCGCCTACGACGCACTCGAGCAGAGCTTCCGCACCTTCAAGGTGCGGCGCGACCCCGCCTGCCCGACCTGCAGCGACGACGCCGCCCCGATCGTCATCGCGGAGTACGACGAGCACTGCCTCCCGCACGCCGTGCTCGCCGACGGCACCACCACCGGCCACTGATCCCGGGCCGCACCGACGCCGGCGCACCCGATCCCGGGGGCGCCGGAGGGCTCAGCGCGCCGTCGTGGTCGTCGTGGTGCTCGACCCGGCCGCGGTGACCACCACCGACCCGCGCTGGCCGCTCGTCGGCGACCCGTGGAACGTGCAGTAGTAGGCGTAGGTGCCGGGCTTCTTGAACCGGTACGAGTACGACTTGCCGGTGACCAACGACCGGGTGCCCCACGCCTTGCCCTTCACCGGCACGACGTTGTGGAGGATCCTGCCCTCGTTCCTCCAGGTGACCCGGGTCCCGACCGGCACCTCGAGGCGCTCGGGCTTGTAGAAGTTGTCGCCCACCTCCACCCGGGCCCGCGTCGACGACGACGCGACCGCCGGTGCGGTGGTCGTGGTGGTCGACGTCTGGGCTCCGGCCGGACCGGGGACCGTCGTGGCCAGGGTGGCCGCGACGACCCCGGCGGCGAGCGCAGCGGCGACCGGACGGAGCGGGCGGGACCTCATCGTCACCTCGGTGTGCGGGGCTTGGGGGCGGTCGACTTCCGGGCCGCCACCTTCTTGGTGGCCTTCGCGGCGGCTCCGGTACGGGGGGAAACGGTACGGGTCGCGCGGGGCTTCCGGGACGCGCCGTTCGCGCCCGTCACCGTGCCCTCCGGCACAGTGAACCCGCTGACCAGCTCGACCAGGGTGCGCACGCCGAAGCCGGTGCCGCCCTTCACGAGGTAGCCGTCGTCGCCCGACGCCCGGGAGGGGCCGGCGATGTCGAGGTGCACCCACGGTCGGTCGCCCACGAACTGCTGCAGGAAGATCCCGGCCGTGAGCGCGCCGCCGTAGCCGCCGGCGCTGACGTTCTTCAGGTCGGCGACCTCGCTGTCGAGGAGCCTGCGGTAGTCGGTCGGCAGCGGCAGGGGCCACACCGGCTCCCCGGCGCGGTCCGCGGCGCCCTGGACCTGGTCGCGCCACCCGTCGTGGTTGCCCATCAGGCCGGCGATCTTGTCGCCGAGCGCGACCACGCAGGCACCGGTCAGCGTGGCGAGGTCGATGATGGCGTCGACGCGGTCCTCGACCGCGAGCGAGAGGGCGTCGGCGAGGATCAGCCGCCCCTCGGCGTCGGTGTTGAGCACCTCCACGGTCGTGCCGTTGCGGATCCGCAGGACGTCGCCGGGCCGGATCGCCGTGCCGCTCGGCATGTTCTCGACCAGCGGCACGTAGCCGGTCACGCGGTGGCGAACCCCGACGCGCCCGAGCACCGACATCGCGGCCACGACCGCCGCCGCGCCCGACATGTCGGTCTTCATGGTCTCCATGCCCGCCGCGGTCTTCAGCGAGAGGCCTCCGGAGTCGAACACGACCCCCTTGCCGACGAGGGCGAGGTGGCCGGGGGCGCGTCGCGTGGGCTCGTAGGTGCACTTCAGGAAGCGGGGCGGGCGGGCCGAGCCCTGGCCCACCCCGGCCACGCCGCCGAGACGCTGGGCGAGGATCTGGCGCTCGGTGAGGACCTCGACCCGGACGCCGGTCCCGGCCAGGCGGCGACGCGCCGCGGCCACGAACTGCGCGGGCGACTGGGTGTCGGGCGGCTCGTTGACGCGGTCGCGCGCCCACACCGCGGCGGCGCCGACCGCCGATCCCCGGGCCAGCCCGCGCCGGACCTCGGCCCGACCGTCGAGCACCGACACCCGCCGGAGCGCCGTCGGCGTCGCGTGCGACTTGAACTCGAGGAACTGGTAGCCACCGAGGAGCACGCCTTCGGCCAGCGCCTGGGCCGCGGCCTCGGCCGTGCCGCGCGGCGCGGCGTCGAGCAGCGTCGTCGCCACGGAGCGGACCTTGCCGGCGGCCCGGGCCACGGTCGCGCCGGCCCGGCGGATGCCGTCGACGGCGACCGCCGCGGGGTCCCCGACCCCCACGAGGAGCACGGCCGGGACGCCGAGCGCGTCGCCCGCCGGCACCAGCGCGGTCTGCCCCGGCTTGCCCTCGAACCCGGTCGCCGTCACGACCGCCCGCAGCGTCGGGCCGATCGGGCGCAGGGCCCGGGCCGCGGTGCCGAGGGGTCCGTCCGGCCCGGCCGGGACGACCAGCAGATCGGCCCGGACGACGTCGGGGCGCAGCGCACTGGCGGTGAGGGTGACGGGCACGGGGACCTCCGGGGCGGTCAGCGGGGGCGGGCGGGGCGGAACTCGCCCTCCTGCCAGCGGGCGAGGGTGTAGACGAGGTCGGCGAGGCGGTTGAGGTAGGGCACGACCTGACTGTCGGGCTCGAGCCACCCGGCGTGGGTGGCCGCCACCGCCTCGCGCTCGGCCCGGCGCACGACCGTCCGGGCGACGTCGAGGGCCGCGGCGACCCGGGTCTCGCCGGGGAGCACGAACTCCTGGGGCGGCTCGTAGCGGGCGGTGACGTCGTCGATCAGGGGCTCGAGCGCCACCACCATGTCGGCGGTCACCCGGGTGGTGCCGTCCTGGAGTCGGTGGCGCTGCTCGGGCTCGGTCGCGAGCTCGGCCCCGACGACGAAGAGCTCGCGCTGGAGCCGGATGAGGATCCCGTCGAGCTCGTCGCCCCGCTCGGTCTCGGCCCGGGCCAGGCCGAGGGCCGACACCGCCTCGTCGGAGGTGCCGTAGGCGGTGGGACCGGGGCCGTCCTTGGCGGTCCGGCCCCCGAAGAGCAGGCCGGTGGTGCCGTCGTCGCCGGTACGGGTGTAGACCTTGCGGGGCGTGGACACGGCCGGAGTCTACGGGGGCCGCCCGGGCGCTCGGCCCGGCCGGGGCGCCCCGGGCGGGCCCTCCACCGCGCCGGTAGCCTGACCCCGTGACCGACGGCACCGAGGTCCCCGCCGTCGGCGACGCGAGTCCGGCCCGGTGGCGGTCCCTCGTGCGGACCGCCCGGCCCAAGCAGTGGACGAAGAACGTCCTCGTGTTCGCCGCGCCGGGCGCGGCGGGGGTCCTCGACCAGTGGGGCCCGCTGTCGCAGACGCTGCTCGCCTTCGTGGCCTTCTGCCTCGCCGCGAGCGGGACGTACTTCTTCAACGACGCCCTCGACGCCCACGCCGACCGCCAGCACCCGGTGAAGCAGCGCCGCCCGGTCGCCGCCGGGCACGTGAGCGAGGCGGCGGCCAAGGTGATCGCGGTCGTGCTGGTCGCGCTCGCGCTCGCAGTGGCCGCCCCGGTCCAGGACGGGCGCCTCGCGATCGTGGTGGCGGCGTACGTCGCCATCACCTTCACGTACAGCGCCTGGCTCAAGCACGAGCCGGTGGTCGACCTCGGCGTGGTCGCGGCCGGGTTCGTCATCCGGGCCATCGCCGGCGGTGTGGCGACGGGGGTCGAGATCTCCGACTGGTTCCTGATCGTGGCCGGGGGGGCGTCGCTGTTCGTGGTGACGGGCAAGCGCTACTCCGAGCAGATCGAGATGGGCGACGCCGGCGGTGCCCATCGCGTGACGCTCACCGCCTACACCCGCAACTACCTCAGCTACGTCCGCGCCGTGGCCTCGGGGGTGACGATCACCGCCTACTGCCTGTGGGCGTTCGACACCGCGGCCGGGATCGGGGAGCCGGTGTGGTTCGAGATGTCGATCGTGCCGTTCGTGCTCGCGATCCTCCGCTACGCCCACGTCATCGAGCAGGGCCGGGGCGGCGCGCCCGAGGAGGTGGTCTTCCACGACCACGTGCTGCAGGTGCTCGGGCTCCTCTGGGCCGCGTGCTTCGCGATCGGTGTCTATGCCTGAGCCCGGCACCGTCCGGGCGCTCACCGGGTGGGGCCGCACGGCGCCGTCGACCGCGACCGTGTGCCGGCCCACCCGGCCCGCGGCGGTCGACGACGTGTGGCCGGTCGCCCCACCCCGGGGGGTGATCGCCCGCGGCCTCGGCCGCAGCTACGGCGACGCCGCCCAGAACGGCGGCGGCACGGTGGTCGACTGCACCGGACTGGCCGGGATCCGCGCGTTCGACCGCACGACCGGCACCGTCCGGGTCGACGCCGGCGTGAGCCTCGACACCCTCCTGCGCCACACGGTGCCGGCCGGGTGGTTCGTCGCCGTCACCCCGGGGACCCGGCAGGTGACCGTCGGCGGCGCGATCGCCGCCGACATCCACGGCAAGAACCATCACCTCGACGGCGCCTTCACCCGCCACGTCTCCGAGTTCACCCTGCACGGGCCCACCGGCGTGACCACGGTGACGCCGGGCTCCGACCCCGAGCTGTTCTGGGGCACCGCCGGCGGCATGGGCCTGACCGGGGTCGTCACCGAGGCCACGCTGCGCCTGATCCCGATCGAGTCGTCCCGCCTGCTGGTCGACACCGAGCGGGCCACGGACCTCGACGACGTCATGGGGCGGATGGTGGAGGACGACCACCGGTACCGCTACTCGGTCGCGTGGATCGACTGCCTCGCGCGCGGAGCCCGGCTCGGGCGGGCCGTGCTCACCCGCGGCGACCACGCCCCGCGCGCCGCCCTCCCACCCCGGCTGCGCGACCAGCCCCTGCGCTACGACCCGAAGGCCCGGATCGCCGCGCCGCCCTGGGCGCCGACCGGGCTGCTCAACCGGTGGAGCGTGCAGGCGTTCAACGAAGCCTGGTTCCGGGCCGCGCCGCGCCACCGGGCCGGTCACCTGACCCCGATCGGCGCGTTCTTCCACCCCCTCGACGGCGTCCGCGACTGGAACCGGCTCTACGGACGCCGGGGGTTCCGGCAGTACCAGTACGTGGTGCCCGACGCCGCCACCGCAACCGTTCGGGCTTCGCTCGAGCAGCTCAGCCGGGCCGGGGCCGCGTCCTTCCTCGCCGTGCTCAAGCGGTTCGGGCCCGGCGACCCGGGACCGCTGTCGTTCCCGATGCCGGGCTGGACCCTGGCCGTCGACCTCCCCGCCGCCACCGCGGGGCTCGACCCGCTCCTCGACCGACTGGACCGGCTCGTGCTCGAGGCCGGGGGTCGCGTCTACCTCGCCAAGGACTCCCGGCTCGACCACACCCACCTGGCGGAGATGTACCCCCGGCTCGACGAGTTCCGGGCGCTGTGCGCGCGGGTCGACCCCGACGGCGTGCTGCAGTCCGACCTGGCCCGGCGTCTCCGGATCCGGTAGCCGCCGTGCGCACGGTCGCCGCGTTCGACTTCGACGGGACCCTGTCGTCGCGCGACAACTTCCTGCGCTTCGTCCGTCTCGCAGCGGGCACCGCGACCACCGCGCGGGCGCTCGCGGCGGCGGTCCCCACCGCGATCGCCTCCCGGCGCGATCCCGCGCAGCGCGACGTGGCCAAGGCGGTCGTGCTCCGGGCGACGATGCGGGGGCGGCCGGCCACCGC
>CAIUKV010000074.1 GCA_903899845.1 uncultured Actinomycetes bacterium | reverse complement strand
GCCGTCGGGGCGGCGGCGCGCTCGCACCCGACGACACCGGGCCGCGGTCCGGCGGTCGGCTCATGCGGCGGCCTCCCGCTGCGTCGCGGCGACGAACCGGTCGAGGGTGCGCCGGGCCCGGCCGTCGTCGAGCACGGCCGCCGCCAGTGCGATCCCACCACCGAGATCGTCGACGAGGTCGGCCAGGTACAGCGCGGCGGCGGCGTTCAGACAGACGATGTCGCGCACGGGACCCGCCTCCCCGTCGAGCACCCGGTGCACGATCGCGGCGTTGGCGGCGGCGTCGCCCCCGGCCAGGTCGGCCACGGTCGCGCGCGCCAGACCGAGATCGGCGGGGTCGAGCTCGAACCGCCGGATCGCCCCGTCGCGCAGCTCGAGCACGGTCGACGGGCCGGTGGTGGTCAGCTCGTCGAGCCCGTCGTGCCCGTGGAACACCATCGCCCGGGTCCGTCCGAGCGCGGCGAGGGCGCCGACGATGCGCTCGGCCATGGCCGGGTCCGACACCCCCACGGCCTGGCGGCCGACCCCGGCCGGGTTGGCCAGGGGGCCGAGGAAGTTGAAGGTCGTCGGCACCCCGAGCTCCCGGCGGACCGGACCGGCGAAGCGCAGGGCGGCGTGGAACCGGGGGGCGAAGCAGAACCCGATGCCGACCTCCTCGATGCTGCGGGCCACCGCCTCGGGCCCGAGGTCGATGGCCACCCCGAGGGCCTCGAGCACGTCGGCCGACCCGCACTGCGACGACGCCGCCCGGTTGCCGTGCTTGGCCACTCGGGCTCCGGCCCCGGCCGCCACCAGCGCAGCCATGGTCGACACGTTGACGGTGCCGGACCGGTCGCCCCCGGTGCCACAGGTGTCGATCACCTGGTCGGCGTCGGGGACGGAGACCCGATCGGCGAACCGCATCATCGTGCGCACGAGCGCGGCGAGCTCCTCCGGGCGCTCGCCCTTCGCCCGCAGCGCGACCGCGAAGGCCGCGATCTGACCGTCGGTGGCCTCGCCGCGCAGGATCGTCGCCAGCGCAGCCTCGGCGAGATCGTCGGGCAGGTCGTCGCCGCGGACCAGCCGGGCGAGGACGTCGCCGAACCGCCCGGTCGCCTCGCTCATCACCGCACCGCCCCCGCTCGTCCCGCTGCGCCCGTCAGTCCCACCACAGGTCACCGCGCAGCACACCGCCGGCGATGAGGCCGAGCTGGACCTGCGACGTGCCCTCGACGATGGTGAGCTGCTTGGCGTCGCGGTAGTACAGCTCGGTCATGTGGTCCTTCATGTAGCCGGCGGCCCCGAGCATCTGCATCGCCTCGTTCGCCACCTTCACCGCGAGCTCGGTCGCGTAGTACTTGGCCATCGACAGGAAGGGCACGTGCTCGCGGGTGAACTCGCCGCGGTCGGCCATCCAGGCCGCCCGGTAGGTGAGGAGGCGGGCCGCCTCGATCTCGGCCGCGAGCTCGGCCACCTTCCACTGGAACCCCTGGAAGTCGGCGATGGTGCGACCGAAGGCCGCTCGCTCCTTCGCGTACTCCACCGCGTACATCAGCGCGCCCTCGGCCAGCCCGATGCCCCGCGCGGCCACGATCGGCCGCATCGCGTTGAGCCCCAGCATGGCGAGGCGGAAGCCGCCCACCTCGCCCACGACGTTGGCGGCGGGCACCCGGACCCCGTCGAGGAGGAGCTCGCCGGTGTCGACCCCGCGCACTCCCATCTTGCGGTCGGTGGACCCGACCGAGACCCCCGGCATCGACCGCTCGACGATGAAGCCGGTGATGCTGTCGTGGGCCCGGGAGTCGGGTGCCCCGGTCTTGGCGAACACGCAGTACCAGTCGGCCTGGCGCACGCCCGACATCCAGCACTTCGATCCGGTGATGATCCAGTCGTCGCCGTCGGGGACCGCCCGGGTCCGCATGCCCATGACGTCGCTGCCCGCCTGGGGCTCCGAGAGCCCGAACGCGGCGCGCTGCGCCCCGGTGGCGACCGGGGTGACGTAGCGGCGCTGCTGGTCCTCGGTGCCCGCGATCAGCAGCGGACCGGTGGGCAGCCGGGTCAGGAGCAGCATCAGCGAGGCGGCGTTGGAGTACTTGGCGATCTCCTCGATCGCCAGCGTCAGCCCGAAGATCCCTGCGCCCGAGCCGCCCAGGTGCTCGGGGACGCACAGGCCGGTGAGGCCGGTCTGGACGAACAGGTCGAAGAGGTCCTGGGGGTACTCGTCGGCCTCGTCGATCTCCCGGGCCCGCGGTGCGACGCGCTCACGCGCGAGCTTGCGGACCGTCGCCTGCAGCTCGGCCAGCTCGGGGGGAAGGGAGAAGTCCACGGGCAGACGAGTCTACGGGCGTCCCCACCGGGGGCCCCGGCCGCACTCGCCGGAGAGTCGGTCAGGCCGACCGGCGGCGACGCCGGATGATCCGACGCCGCTCCCGGGTCGTGAGCCCACCCCAGACCCCGTCCTTCTCCCGGGCGGTGATCGCGTACTCGAGGCAGGGCTCCCGGACCGGGCAGAGGTCGCAGACGGCCTTGGCCTCGTCGGCGGCGTCGTCCTCGTTCACCGGATGGAAGATCGCCGGGTCGAGCCCCCGGCACCGGGCGTGGGCCCGCCAGCCGTCGGTACTCGGAACGGTCGGGAGGATGGACAGCGGGGAGGGCTGCACGCGATTCACCGCCTTGCTCGAGGCCTCGTGCACGTCACCGGGACCGGATGGTTCCACACCGCCGTCGGCGGTTGCGGTGACCGGGCAAACCTGGCCTCCCCAGGGGCTATTCCGGGCGCTCGGCACGACGGGGGCAATGTGGCCGACGCCACCTCGAGCCGGCCGTCGGGCCGGGCACCGCCCGCGATGGCCGAGGGCCGGTGCGGTGGGTGCCACCATTGGGCCATGGCGTCCGACCCGACGAGCCCGGCCCCGCCCGATCCGGCGACCCCGGATCCGGGGAGCACCGACGCCGCGACCCCCGGTTCCGGGCCTCCGCCGACCGTGGCGGCGTCGGCGGTGACGGCCGGAGCCGTGGTCGGGCTGCTCGTCATTGCGTGCACCGCCACGGCCCGGGCCTTGCTCGACCGGATCGTCGGCGACGGAGACGACCAGATCGTCGCGCTGGCGTTGTTCGTCGTGCTCCTCGTGGGGTACGGCGCCGCCGGATGGACCGCGCAGCGCCGGGCCGAGGCGGTCGGCGTCCCCGGCGCCCCACTCACCCACGGGTCGCTGGCGGGACTCGGTGCGTTCGTGGCCTGGATCCCGATCCGGATCCTGATCTGGGTCGCGCGCGGCGAGGATCGGGGCCTGGTCACCGGGAACGATGCCGCCCTGCGGCCGGGCCAGGTGTTCGGCGCCCTGGTGATCGCCGCCGGCCTCGGCCTGGTGGGTGCGTTCCTCGCCACCCGGCGGTGGTGGCGGGCTCCCCGCCCGACCCCGCCTGACCCCGCCTGACCCCGCCTGACCCCGCCTGACCCGCCGGACGGTCGGCTCAGCCCAATGCGTCGGCGTCGGCGTCGATCGCGGCGCGCACCCGGTCGCACCACGGGCCCCGCACCCGGCGCTTGGTCTCGGCGTACACGGCGAGGTCGAAGGTCGCGAAGTGGTCGGCGACCGCGGCGGCGCGGGCGCGGATCTCGTCGGGCGCGACGACCTCGTCGAGGAACCCGGCGGCGAGCGCGTCGGGGGGTGCGCAGAAGTCGCCCGTGAGCAGCGCCCGGTCGAAGGCCGCGGGGGTGAGCCGACCCTGCGTGAGGGCGATCGCGAACCGGGGCATCACGATCCCGAGCGGCGTCTCGTTGGCGCCGATCCGGAACGCGCCCGCCGCCCCGACCCGGCGGTCCCCGGCGGTGAGCAGGAACGCACCCATGGCGATGGCGTGGCCGGTGCAGGCCACCACCACCGGGAGCGGGAGGCCGAGCAGCCGGTAGGTCACCTCGAACCCGGCCCGGACCATCGCGGCCCGGGCCGCCGGGTCGCTCCCGGTCATGACGGTGAGGTCGAAGCCGGCGGTGAGCACGCCGGGGCGGCCCGCGAGCACGATCGGGGCACCCCGCGCCTCGGCGCGGTCGAGGGCGGCGTCGAGCGCGGCGAGCATCCGCGGCGAGAGCACGTTGACCTTGCCGTCGTCGAGGACGAGCTCGGTCCGGTCGGCGTGCTCCTCGACCCGGACGGGGTCGGTCACGGGCGCCGGATCGGGTGCGGCGCTCACTGGGGCGGCGCTCCGGGCAGGAACGGGTTGATGTCGCCGGCGAGCCAGCCGCCGTCGACCACGAACTCGGCGCCGGTGCAGTAGCTCGCATCGTCGGAGGCGAGGAAGCACACCATCGCGGCGATCTCCTCGGGCCGGCTCGCGCGCTGGAGCGGCAGGTGGCGGTGCCCCATGTCGAACTGCTCGGCGGGGACGTCGCCGATCATCGGGGTCCACACACCACCGGGGTGCACCGAGTTCACCCGGATGCCGAGGTGCCCGAGCTCGAGTGCCGCGGTCTTGGTCATGGAGCGGACCGCCCCCTTGGTG
>CAIUKV010000073.1 GCA_903899845.1 uncultured Actinomycetes bacterium | reverse complement strand
TCCTCCCGGGCCGACCCGAAGCGCACGAGCCGACCGTCGACGTTGAGCGTGTAGCGGTACTGGTCGTAGGGGTTCCCGGCGACCGCGCTGGCCCACGTGCTCCAGCCCGGCGGCACGTACCGGGGTCCGGTCGCTCCCGGGTAGCCGTTGAGGTACTTGCCGATCAGCGCGGTGCGGTAGCCGGCGGCCTGGAGGCGGGTGGCGATCGTGTCGGACTCGAGGTCGTTGGCGAGGAAGGCCTGGTAGCCGCCGTTGACGCCGTTGTCGCCGTTGTTCTCCACCCCGGTGTTGTGCGCGTACTGCCCTCGGAAGTTGGTCGTTCGCGACGGGCAGCACAACGAGACGTTGACGAAGTTGCGCGTGAAGGTTGCGCCGGCCTCCCCGACGAGGGCCCGGGTGAGGGGGAGGTGCTCCATGCCGCCGACGTCGAGGTCGTCGGTGAGGACGAAGACGATGTTCGGCCGTTCCGGCCGGATGGCCTGGCTGGGTGACGCCTGGGCGGGACCGGGCGCCATCAGCGCGGCGACGGCGGCGACGGTCAGGGCCACGGCGAGGCGGACCCGCCGCAGGGCGCGCCGGCCCCGAACCTGATCCGCCCCCGGAGCCATCGGGCGCAGTATCGCCGGTCCGTCCGTCGGGCCGCAGGCAGACCGACGCCGGTCCGCCCGCGTCACCGGCGGCCGTTCAGGAACGCCCAGGCGATCTCGGCGAACTCGACGTCACGGTTCTGGGGGCCGGTCGCCGGGCCGGTGGGCCGCCGCACGGCGACGCTCGGCGGTGAGTGACCCCCACCGTCCATCCGCCACCACTCCACCGGAGCCGGACCGGCGTACACGAAGCGCTGGGCCGGGCCGGCATCGGTGGGGTCGGTGTCGATCGTCTCGCTCGAGGTCGGCACCGACGACAGTCCGTTACGGGTGAGGAAGAGATCACGGGTGGCCTCGGCGGACGCGACGCGGCCGCGGGCGCAGTTGCCGCCGAGGTTCGCGACGCAGCCACCGGCGTAGGGCATGGCCGGATCGGTGGTCCCGTGGACGAGGAGCGCAGGAACCGCCCGGGCCGGACCGGTGGTGCAGGGGCCGGGCAGGGGCGTCTCGGGCAGGTTCGCGTTCGCCACCGCGATCCCGCCGATCGCGTCGGGCCGCTGCAGCGCGTAGGCGAGCGTCATCTGGCCGCCGTTGGACGAGCCGGCCATGAACACCCGCGACGCCGGCAGGCCGAACGCGGCCCGGGCTCGGGCGACGACCGCGTCGAGGAAGGCCATGTCGTCGGCGGCGCCGGCGACCCGGTTGTCGGCCCGGCAGTCGGTCCACCCCGCTCGGCCGTCCCGGGCCGGGAGTCCCTCCGGGTAGATCAGCACGACGTTCTCGCGTGCGGCGACGGTCCGGAACTCGGCCAGGGGGTGCGCCCCGGCTTCGCTCACGCCGAGGCCCTCGCCGCCGCCGCCGTGCAGCACCACCACGACCGCGGTCGGGGGGCGTCGAGCCGTCGCGTCGGGGACGACGGTCCGGTACCGCCGTTCGGTCCCCCCGACGGCGACCGTGCAGTCGGTGGTGCCGACCGGGAACGGGCCGCCTCCGCAGGGGTCACTGCTCGGGGTCGTCGCCGGGGTCGTCGGCGGGGTCGAGGCGGTGGCCGGACCGGGCCGGCCCCGGTCGCCGGCCCCGGACGGCCGCGCCGATCCACCGGACCCCCCGCACGCGGTCAAGGCGACGGCGGCGACACCGATCCAGGCCGTCGCCGTCCACGCCCGTGGGGTCCGGATCGTCGCGCTCCCGGTGCCCCTTCGGATCCGCCCGTCCACGAGATGCATTCTCGCGATACCGCCGGCCCGGCGCGACGCGGGCGGCCCGGCCCCCCGGGGCGGGGCGGCCCCCCGGGGCGGGGCGGTGGGTCAGACGAAGTCGACGGTGCCGGTGCCGTTGCAGGCGGGGCAGGCCCGGGCGTCGGTCAGGTCGCACACCGGGCAGGCCTCGCCGGGGAGCGCGGTCGCCGGGCCGATGGTGTCGAGGAGCACCGCCAGGGCGTCGGCCACCTCGGGGGCGATCGGCATCAGGGTCGCGGGCATCGGGTCGTCCTCCTGTGCGGTGGTCTCGACGGGCGGGACGGTGTCGGTGTCGGTGGGGGTGGTGGGGTGGGCGGGGGAGGCAGGGGCGATGGGGGAGGCGGGGGAGGCGGGCGTCTCGACGGTCACTGGCCCTGTCCGAGCGAGAACCCGGGCTTGCCGTCGAAGGTGTAGAGCCCCTCGGTCTTGAGGAACGGCAGCCCGGCCCGGTCGAGCCGGGTGAGCAGCTCGATCATCTCGGCGTGCGAGACCGGGCTGCCCTCGGTGGCCGACTGGAACCGGCAGCGCCAGTGGTCGACGCAGAAGGTCTCGGGCATCCCGCCGGGCCACACCTTCTGGCCCCGGTTCGAGATCATCACGAGGCGCAGGTCCGGCCCGGTGTGCTCCTCGAGCACCTTGGCGAGGTCCTCGACCGGTGCCCGCCACTCCACGAACACGTCGAGTCCGACGAACTCCTTGGTCGGGAGCGGCCGCGCCTTGGGGGCGACGCGGATCGGCTCGGCCGATGCCGCGTACGTGACGGCCTTGAGCGTCGCCGGGGCCTCCCCGAGCCGGGCGATCACCGCGTCGGCGAACGCGGTGGTGCCGACCTTCTCGGTCGATACGGCCGGGTCGAAGATGTCGTAGGTGTGCACGCCGTCCTCGATCGTCTTGAGCCAGGCGTTGTGCACGCGGGCGGCGACGTCGCCCTGCCCGATGTGGACGAGCATCTGGACCGCGCCGAGGAAGAGTCCCGACGGGTTGGCGAGGTCCTGGCCGGCCCGGCGCGGCGAGCGCGCGACCGGCGGTCCGAGGGTGCCCGTCGCCGCGTCCCAGGGGTGGATGTCCACGAAGGACCGGGTCTGGGGCCGCCCGGAGACGCCGCCGGCGTTGGCGCCGTAGCCGACGGCGAGCCAGCGTCCGTCGGGCGAGAAGTCGATCGCCTTGATCGCGGCGGGGAAGCCCGGGTTGGGTGTGCACGTCACCGGGCCGAAGGTCACCGTGCCCGTGGCGGGGTCACCGGTGAACCGGGCGATCCGCAGACCGCCGGGTACGCCGATGCTGCTGTAGAGGAGGTGGCGGCCATCCGGCGAGAAGGCGGCCGCGTGGAGGATCGTGTCGCCGGCGACGTGCACGGTGCCCGCGATGCCGGTGGGCGCGCCGGTCGCCGGGTCCACGGCGCACACCGCCGCGTGGCCGAAGGTGTCGTCGCCGTAGACGATCCAGTGGCCGTCGCGCGACCGCTTCACGTTGGTGATGAGGCCGAGCTCGGGGTGTCGCCCATGACGGCCCGCCGCTCGATCGCGATCCGATCCCGCCCGGTGCCGGCGTCGTCGCCGTCCGGCACGATGAAGGTCGACGTCACGAACGCGCGCCCGAGCAGATAGGCGGTGACCAGCCGGTCGGGTCGGGTCCACACGACGCCGGTGCAGGTCGCGTAGCGGGGGTTGGCGGCGGCGAAGAGCCGGAGCTCGCCGGCGGCGGCCATCGCCGCCGGGGCGAACTCGTCCCCGGAGACCACCGCGGCGGGGGTCCACGGGGCGCGGGTCCGGTCGCGGGGGGCCCGGACCGGCCGGGTGACCCGGCGGCCCAGGCGCCAGACCCGTCCGGCGGCCCGGTCCCGGGCGCGGCGGACCGCCCGGCGCGCCGGGCGGAGGCGACGG
>CAIUKV010000072.1 GCA_903899845.1 uncultured Actinomycetes bacterium | reverse complement strand
GGCGACCTCGATCTCGACCTGACCGACGCCGACGGTCTCGACCAGCACCCACGGCGTGCCCGCGGCGTCGAGCACGCGGACGGCCTCGGGCGTCGCCAGTGCGAGCCCACCGAGGTGCCCTCGGGTCGCCATCGAGCGGATGAAGACGCCGGGGTCGGTCGCGTGGTCCTGCATGCGCACGCGATCACCGAGGATGGCACCCCCCGAGAACGGGCTGGTGGGATCGACCGCGAGCACACCCACCGACTCCCCCGCGGCGCGCAGCGTGGCGACGATCGCGTCGGTGAGGGTGGACTTCCCGGCCCCCGGCGCTCCCGTGATCCCCACCGTGTAGGCGCGGCCGGCGTGCGGGTACACCGCGGCCGAGACCGCGTCGGCGACGGCGCCCCCGGCCTCGACCAGCGAGATGAGCCGGGCCACCGCCCGGCGGTCGCCCCCGGTCGCGGCGTGGACCAGTCCGGCGACGTCCTCGCCGCCCGGAGCCGTCGTGTCGGTGGGACTCAGTCCGGGTCTTCCTCGACCGCGGTGATCCCGGGAACGCGGTCCATGATGATCCGCTCCACCCCGGCCTTGAGGGTCATCGTCGACACGGCGCACGTCCCGCAGGCGCCCACCAACTGCACACGCACGACCCCGTCGGGGTCGATCCGCTTGAAGACGATGTCGCCACCGTCGGCCTGCAGGGCCGGCCGGATCGCGGCGATGGCCTCGAGCACGCCGGGCTCGAGTGCGACGGGATCGATCCCGGCGGAGGCCGCAGGATCGACCGGGGCGGCGGAGGCGGTCTCGGTCGTCATGGATCAAGTATCGCAGGAGGTCGGACCGCCTGAGATCGGATCGGCCCGGATCGGCCCCGATCGGCCCGGATCGGCCCCGATCAGCCGGTCCGGCGGTCCACGGCCGCCCCGAGGGCGGCGAGCTTCCCCGCCAGGTCGGGATAGCCCCGGTCGATGTGCCGGGCGTCGTGGACGACCGTCTCGCCCTCGGCGACGAGACCGGCCAGGACCAGGGCGGCCCCGGCGCGGACGTCGAGGGCCTGCACCGGCGCGCCGGTCAGCCGCCGGGCCCCCCGGACCACCGCATGGCGCCCCTCGGTGTGCACCGACGCCCCCATGCGGTTGAGCTCGGCGGTGAACGCCAAGCGGTTGTCGAAGACGTTCTCGGTCACGATCCCGGTGCCGTCGGCGGTGGCGAGGGCCACCACCGCGAACGGCATGAAGTCGGTGGCGAAGCCCGGGAAGGGCAGGGTCTGCACGTCGGTGGACCGGGGCCGCTCGTCCATCCGGACCCGGACGCCGTCGAGCGTCGCCTCCACCACGGCCCCGAGATCCACGAGCTTGTCGGCGGCCACCCCGAGCTGCGCGGTGGTGATGCCGGTGACGGTCACGTCGCCGCCGGCGACCAGCGCGGCGAAGAGGAAGGTGCCCCCCTCGATCCGATCCCCGATCACCGCGTGATCGGCCGGGCGCAGCGTGGTGACCCCCTCGACCATGATCGTCGGCGTCCCGGCACCCTCGATGCGCGCACCCATCCGGACGAGGAACGCCGCGAGGTCGGAGATCTCGGGCTCCCGGGCCGCGTTGTCGATCACGGTCTCGCCCTTGGCCAGCACTGCGGCGGTCAGCAGCGTCTCGGTGGCACCCACGCTCGGGAAGTCGAGGACGATGCGCGCGCCGCTGAGCGCGTTGACCTGCGCGTCGATGAAGCCGTGGGCCACCTCGAGCTCCACCCCCATCGCCTGCAGTCCACGCGCGTGGAGGTCGAGCTTGCGGCTACCGATGTTGTCGCCGCCGGGCATCGCGACCCGGGCCCGACCGTGACGGGCGAGCAGCGGGCCGAGCACGTTGATCGACGCGCGCATCCGGCTCACCAGCTCGTACGGGGCCTCGGGGACCAAGGGGCCCGATGCGTCGACGGCGAGGGTGTCGTCGGCGACCCAGGTGACGTCGGCCCCGATCGCCCGCAGCAGCTCGCCCATCACCTCGAGGTCGGCCACCGGGTGCAGGTTCCCCACGGTCGAGGTCCCGGGGCACAGCAGGGCGGCGGCCAGCTGCTTGCAGCCGGCGTTCTTGGTCATCCCCGCCGCCCGGACGGTGCCGACGAGCGGTCCGGACGGACGAGCGTGGTAGCGCACCACCGGCTCACTCACCGCTGCCTCCCCATCGCCCGATCCTACGGTCATCCGGGCGTCCGGCTCCGGTGGCGGAGGGACCAGGGTCAGCGGCCCGAGTAGCGGGGCGGACGACCCTCGACGAACGCGGTGACCGCCTCGCCGAAGTCGGCCGAGCCGATGCACACCGCCTGCCCCTCCGCCTCGACCACGAGACCGTCGCGCAGCGACCGCCCGTCGAGCGCGGCATGCACCGCGCGCTTGGCGCCCCGGACCGCGAGTGGGGGCTGCGCCGCGATCGTGGCGGCGAGGTCGGCCGCCGTGGCCTCGAGCTCGGCGTCGTCGACCACGCGCTCGACCAGCCCGATGCGCAGGGCCTCGTCGGCGTCGATCCGGGCCGCGGTGGTGATGAGCTCGATCGCCTTGCCCGGCCCGACCAGACGGGGCAGCCGCTGCGTGCCGCCGAGGTCCGGGAGGATCCCGTACTTGTGCTCGAGCAGCCCGAGGGACGCCCCCCGCGCGCACACCCGGATGTCACAGGCGAGCGCGGTCTGCAGTCCGGCGCCGAGGGCGAAGCCGCGGATGGCGGCGATCGTCACGAACGGTGCATCCTGCAGCCAGTTGTAGGCCTCCTGCGCGTGCAGGATCGTGTTCACCTTCGGGTCGGGATGCCGGTCGGGCGCGCCCGGTCCGATCGCGTCGAACCCGCCCTCGGCGAACACCGAGGTGTCGAGACCACTCGAGAACGCCCGACCCTCGCCCCGCACGACCATGGCCCGGATGTCGCCCGGATCGTCGACCAGTGACCGCCCGAGCGCGCGCATCTCGTCCCACATCCGGATGGTGAAGGCATTGAGCCGCTCGGGCCGGTCGAGCACGAGGGTGGCGACGTGGTCGTGCACCTCCAGGCGGATGGTCTCGAACTCAGGCACGGTCTCGGGCACGGGGCTCCTCCTCGGGCAGGGCGACGACCCACTCGACCACGGCGGTGGCGACCGTGGCGAGGACGTCGTCGAGGCTACGGCCGCTGGACTTCAGTGGGGCGAAGCCGTGGTCGGCCGAGTCGAGCCAGCACCAGGTGACCGGGCCCCGCACCCGCCGGGCCGCCCGCTTCAGGTCGGGCGCGGCAGCGAGGGCGTCACGGGTGCCGCTGACGAAGCACACCGGGACGGTGAGCCTCCGGAAGTGCTCGTCACGGCGGACCTCGGGCCGACCCGCAGGGTGCAGGGGGTAGCCCAGCAGCAGCAGCCCCCGGACCGGGACCGGATCGTCGGGGTCGCCCACGATCTGCGAGCAGTACCGCCCGCCCATCGAGCGCCCGCCGACCACCAGGGCCTCGGTCGGGAGCCGGGTGCGCCGGGCGAGCTCGGCGACGGCCGCGCGGGTCGCCGCGTCGAGCACGGCCGGACGGTCGGGGGCCCGCCGGCCGGCGTCGCGGTACGGGTAGTTGAACCGCAGGGACGGCACCCGGGCGTCGGCGAGCGCATCGGCCACGGCCCGCAGCGCCGGCGCGTCGAGGTCGGCGCCGGCGCCGTGCGCGAGCAGCACCGCGCGGTCGAAGCCCCGGCGGGGACCCTGGTAGGCGACCGTCGTCACGCGAGCACCGTCCGGCGCAGGAACTCGTCGGTGCGGACCAGCGCGTCGGCCACCACCGCCGGGCGTGACCACCCGTGGCCCTCGTCGGGGTACACGTGCAGCGCGGCCCGGCCCCCGGCGGCGTTGACCGCGTCGACGAAGGCTGCGCTCTGCTCCGGCGCCACGACCCGATCGGCTCCGCCCTGGAGCACGAGCACCGGGCAACGCAGCGCCGCCGCACCGGTGACCGGCGAGCGGTCGCGCCAGAGGTCGGCGGCGGCCGGGAGCGGCCCGATCAGGGTGTCGTGGGCGTGGCGCTCGAACCGCCAGGTGGTGGCGGCGAGCGCGTGCAGGTCGGTCACGGGGTACGCCGCGACGACGGCGCGCACCCGATCGGGTGCCCGCATCGCGGCGAGCAGCGCGGTGAACCCCCCGGCGCTGCCCCCGACGAGCGCAACCCGGGTCGGGTCGCCCCAGCCCCGCGCCCCGGCCACCGCGATCCCGGCGAGCACGTCGTCGACGTCGCGCGCGCCCCACCCGCCGGCCAGGGCCCGCGTGTAGGCGCGCCCGTACCCGGTGGACCCCCGTGGGTTCGGGGCCAGGACCGACCAGCCCCGGGCGACGAAGTACTGCAGGCGCAGCGCCCACTCCACCCGGGTCTGGTCGGTCGGGCCGCCGTGGAGGTGGACGAGCAGGGGCGTGCCCCCGGGTCCGCCCGGTGGGGCGAACCACAGCCCGTGGACCTCGACGCCGTCGGGCCCGGCCCACGTCACCGGCGTCGGCTCGACGAACCCGTCGGGCGCCACGGCGTCGGCGCCGACCGCCACCTCGCGGACCGATCGGGTCGGCGGGTCCCCCGCGTAGACCACGACCGTGGGCGCCGTGCGGGCCCCGGAGCGGACCGCGGCGAGCCCCTGGGGGCCCCAGTCGAGCCCGTGGTGCCAGCCCTTCCCCCACCCCGCGGTCCCGTCGACGGCCGCGCCGGCCGCGTCGGCCGCGTCGGCCCGCGGCGGCACCGGGGCGGCGACGAGACGCCCGAACCCGGCTTCGTTGCGGCACCAGGCCAGCGCCGCGCCGTCGGGGGACCAGGTGAAGGACCGCTGGCCCGGTCCCCAGGTCGGCTCGGCGTGCTCGGCCGCCTCGGCCAGCACCGTGGTGATCACCCCCGTCGGGGCCGCGACCGTGCAGTTCGCCCACCCGTCGCGGTCGGACACGAAGGCGAGGCGGATCGGGCCGGCCGGGGCGAAGCGGGGCTGGCCCACGGCCACCCCCGGTCCGCCCGCCACCACGGTCGTCACCCCCGCGCCGAGATCGGCGACGACGATCCGCGAGCCGTCGCCGGGCATGTCGGGCTCGTCCCACTCGTGCCAGGCGAGCAGCCGGCCGTCGGGGGACCAGGCGGGATCGATGGCCCAGTCGGCGGTGGACACCGCCCGCGGCCCCCGGGTGCCGTCGAGCGGCGCGACCACGACGCGGCAGGTGTCGTCGGTCTCGTCGACGTAGGCGACCAGGCCCGCGCCGACCGCCGGTGCGAGCGCCCGACCCGCGGCCGGGGCGAGGAGGGTGCCGGGCCCCGCCCCGTCGGCCCG
>CAIUKV010000071.1 GCA_903899845.1 uncultured Actinomycetes bacterium | reverse complement strand
GCCAGCGGGTACTCGCGGCGCACGTCGGCCACGGTCATCCGGGTGCCCAGCAGCTCGCCCCGGACCGCGGCGGCGGCCTTCGTGTAGTGCACCGGCTCGTCGGGACCCATGCCGAGCGCGGAGGTCCCGAGGAAGGCGAGGGTGAACGCAGCGAGGCTCGCCCACAGGAGCACGGGAGCCCCGAGCCGGCGCCGGGTGGTCACGAGCGCGCCGCCCACCGACGCTGCACCTTGTCGGCGAGGTCGTCCCACTCGCCGCGACGCAGCGACGCCCAGGCGCCGCGGGCGCTGGCCTCCCAGCCCACGCCCCACACCGCCGCTGCGGCCCGGTCGCCGCGGACGGCCCGCTCGCGCGGATCCACCAGATCGGCGGCGCGCTGCGGTCGGGCCGCCATCGCGACGAGCGGCGCCGCCGCCCGGGACCACGCCAGCTCCGGGCGCGCCGCGGTGATCGCGTCGCGGCAGGCCCGATTCGCGCGCGGGTCGGTCAGGAGCCCCTGCAGCGCGTCGGCCAGCGCACCGGCGTCGCCCGGCGCCACCGCGACCCCGAACCCGCGCGTCGCGACGAGGTCGCCCAGGGCGTCACCCGCCGTGGCCACCACGGGGAGCGCCGCCCACAGGTAGTCGAGGATGCGGGTCCGGAACGAGAACGCGGTCTCGACGTGGTCGAGGTGGGTGCTGACCCCGACGTCGGCCTCCAGGAGGTAGCCGGCACGCTCGTCGTAGGGGATCCAGCCGTCGTTGAAGAAGACATGCGTGCCCACGAGGCCGAGGTGCCGGGCGAGGCCCCGGGTGCGGCGGGCCATCTCCATCTCCGGGACCTCGGGGTGGGGGTGGTGCATCCCCATGAAGAAGCACCGCACCGCCGGGACCCGGGCCCGGAGCCGGTCGACCGCGTGCAGGAGCGTGAGCGGATCGAACCAGTTGTAGACCCCCCCGCCCCACAGGATCAGCGGGTCGTCGGGGCCGATCCCCGGCACCACCCCGCGCAGCACCGGGCCGGCCGCGACCGGATCGACGTCGGGGACGCCGAAGGGGACGACCCCGATCAGGTCGTGCAGGCCGGGGTCGGCGTCGTAGACCGAGGCGTTGAGGCGCCCGGTGGCCAGGAGCTGCCCGACGAGGAGATCACGCTGCTTCGCGCTGGCCACGAGGAACCGGTCCCCGCGCGTGAGCAGCCGGTCGATCGTGCCGCCGGTCAGCCGGACCAGGGTCCGGCGCTGGGGGATCGGCAGCTCACGCGACTGCTCGAGCACCTCGAGCTGGATCGGGTCGTACGCGTCGACGATCAGGACCCGGTCGGTCTCGGCCAGCCACGGGTGGTGGTCGAGGACGTGCCCCTGGACCACGACCGCATCGGCGCGCGCCACCGCGGCCCGCAGGGCCGCCTCGTCGACGGCCTGCACCGGCACGACCCCGGACGCCAGGTCGCAGCGCACGATCGAGACGAGCTCGACCCCGCCGATCTCCGGGGCGGCGGCGAGCGCGTGGGCCAGCTCGTACGCCCGGATCGCCGGGCCGGCCATGCGGGGGGCGAGCACGTCGGGGGTGACCACCAGCACGCGCGGCGCCTCCGGGTCGATCCCGGCGTAGGGGAGCACCTCCCGGGCCCGGACGACGGCCCGGTGGGCGGGCTCGGTGTCGGCCGTGGCCCACAGCAGCCGCACCCGGTCGGTGGCGGCGTCCGGGCCCTCGGCACCGTCCGTGCGACCCGGCGGCGGGGATCCGTGCGCGTCGACCCGGGATCCGGCGACCGACACCACCGCCATCCCGGCCCGCCGCAGGCGCCAGCCCAGCTCGGCGGCCGCCGCCACGGGCGCGGCGT
>CAIUKV010000070.1 GCA_903899845.1 uncultured Actinomycetes bacterium | reverse complement strand
GTCCCGTGGCGGCGTCGGTGCGGGGCGAGGGCCCTCCGGGGCCCGCTGCTAGATTGCGCATCCCTTGGGGGTGTAGCTCAGCCCGGTAGAGCGCTACGTTCGCAACGTAGAAGTCGTGGGTTCAAGTCCCATCACCTCCACTCCCGGTCGGCCGGTCGCCGTGTCACCGTCGGTCGTGCCGTTCGCCGTGTCGCCGCCGGTCGTTCGTGGCCGGGGTGACCAGCAGGGTGCGGGTTCCGTGGGCGGGCACCGTCACCGTCATGGTCCCGTTCGCGGCGGTGACCACCGTGTCCTGCGGGTCGGCCGTGGGGGTCTCGTCGAGTCGCACGATCCGGACGTCACGGACCGGGAAGCCGAGTCGCACCGATGCGGGCAGCGCGGCCGCGGTGGGATTGGCCAGGCGGACCACCACTCCCGATCCGGTCTCGGCGGGCTTGAGGGCCGAGCACACGACCGCGGTGGGGGTGACCGTGCACAGAGCCGTGCCGTCGGGGATCCCGATCGGGTCGGCGACCGCCGCCCCGGCCGCAGGCACGGCGCGCAGGCCGAGCTCGTCGGCGTGGGCGAGCGCAGCAGCGTCGTCGCCGGGATCGAGGCGGAGCGCAAGGTGGGCGACGAGGGGGCCGAGACACTGGGCCTCGGGGGTGGGCATGGCCGGACCGGCCGGCACCGGGCGGCTGACCAGGTCGAAGCGGGTGAGCCACCCCACTGCACGGACCAGGGTGACGAGGATGGTGCCCGCCTCGGTGACCTCGGCCTCGGGGAGTCCCGGGGCGGCGACGAGGAGGCCGTTCGCGGCGATCCAACCCTGGTGGGGGAACGGGCGCGGTGCCGGGTGGCGCCAGTCCGCGTCGCTCGGGGGCGCAGTGGAGCGATCGGCGACCCCGAGGGTGGTGGCGGCCCGGAAGGCGCCGACCGGCGCCCCGGTGGGGAAGCCGATGCGGAGGCGGTGGTCGCAGGCGGTGTTGTCGATCTCGACCCGGAGGTCGACGCGGTCGAGCCCGGGTGCGACCCGGGCCACCATCGTGACGGGGAGATCGACGGTCTCCGTGACGCGTCGGTCGCTCGCGGGGTCGCGTCCAGCGGGCACGGCGAGCACGCGCCCGACGTGGAGCTCCTGGATGCCCGACGGATGGCGGTGGCGCCGCACCGTGCACGCAGTGACCACCCCGCCCGGGTCGTCGGGGATCGCATCGAAGTCGTAGGTGTCGCCGCGGTCGCCCCGATCCTCGAGCAGGCCCAGACCGGTGAAGGTGTGCGTGCCGATCGTCACCGTGAGGGTCCCGTCGTCCGCAACCTCCACCAGGAGGTCGTCGGTGGCGATCCGGCGTCCGTCATCGATCTCGTCGGGGTACGGTCCCGACGGCGTGAGCCGGAACCGCTTCCATCCGAAGGCGGGGACGTCCCGGGCCACGAACGCGACGTCGAACTCGGGCCACTCGTCCCATACCCTCATGCGGCCCGGATCGTCGGTGGGGGTCGCCCGCGCCGGCTCGCCGTCGACGGTGTAGCCCTGCACCAGACCGGGACCGAGCACGAGCGGGTGCACGTCGGTCGTGGCGTGGGAGATCTTCAGGGCCGGGTAGCCGTCGAGGGGCACCACAACGAGATCGGAGCGCACCCGGGGGGTCGGGTTGAAGACGGCGAGGTCGAGCTCGGTGCTCCACGGCACCCGTCGCTCGGGCCCCAGGCCGGCCAGCCGCTCGAGGGCGCGCCGGGTGGTCTGGTCGGCGAGCTCGACGGCAGTGGCCGACCGACCCGCCATCTGGCGGTGCACCTCGTCTTGGGAGCAGCCGCCGATCGAGTCGTGGGCCTGGTTGGCGAGCAGCGCGCGACGCGCGGCGCGCAGGGCCGGACGCTCGTCGGGGAGCCCGTGCACGGACCCGAGCGCAGCCCACGGCTCCGCCCAGCCGATCACGGCGCGCTCGGCGGCCCGGTTGGCGAGCTTGAGGTGCAGGCGGCTCGACCACACGCCCGGGAGCAGGTTCGCGACGCGACCCCCGAGGAGGTCGCCGGTGAACTCGGGTCGGTGGGCGATCACCGCGTCGGGGAGCGCAGCGGCGAGGTCGTCGAGCAGCGCCCGGACGACGGTCCGGCCGGTGCGGCGGGCCAACCCTTCGGCCACCGCGGCCGTGTGCGGGTCGGGAAGCTGGTGGTCGACGCCGTTCATGAGCACCGCGGGGACGTCGGTGGTGGGCAGCCGCTCGAGGACGACGGCGAGCGCGTCGACCGCAGCGTCGGGATCGTCAGGGAGGCCTGCGCCACTCGAGTACCCGAGCGCGAGGTGGTAGGCGGTGACGACGGAGCCGTCAGGCCCCCGCCATCGCCAGCACGGACCGAGACGGTCGATCTCGTCGCCGTTTCCGCGCCAGTACACGAACGGTCCGAGCCCGAACCCGGCGAAGATCTGCGGGAACTGCGCGGGGTGCCCGAAGCTGTCGGGCACGTAGGCGACCCGGGAGCAGCCGCCGAGCGCGGTCGCGACGAGACGACCCTCGAGCAGGTTCCGGATGTGGGCTTCGCCGCTCGGGAGCAGCGAGTCGGGCTGCACGTACCAAGGTCCGAGCGCGATCCGTCCGGTGCGCACGGCTGCCTCGAGGTCGGCCCGTCGCTGGGGCCGGACCCCGAGGTAGTCCTCGGCGACGATCGCCTGTCCGTCGAGCACGAAGCGCCAGTCGGGATCGGCGGCGACGAGATCGAGCACCCGGTCGACGGCGTCGACCAGGCGGGCGCGGAAGGCCTCGAACGTCCGGTACCACTCGCGGTCCCAGTGGGTGTGCGAGACGAGCAGGACCGCCGGGGCCCGATCGGTCACGCGATCACGGCGTCGTCGCCGAGGTTGGCCGCGATCCACGCTCGGAGCGGCACGTCGTCGTCGGTGGGGTCGAACCACGCGTTGGGCGACGTGGTCGCCCCGAGGAGCTGACGGCGGATCGGGGGCAGGGAGTCGCGGAGGGGTCCGAGATCCATCGCCGACTTGGGGCGGAGCCACCGATGGCTGTACCCGACGGTCAGGAAGACCCGGGTCTGCGGCGATCGGTTCGTGGATGCCGAGTGCCAGAGCCGCCGGTCGAAGACGATCGCATCTCCCGCTGCTGCGGTGACCTCGACCGCTCCGGGCGGCTGCTCGCCGAACGGCACCGTGGGTCGCCCGGAGAGATGGCTGCCCGGGACCACGCAGAGGTTGCCCATCCCCCGGGTGGGCAGGTCGGTGAGGAAGTAGCCGACCTTCACCGACACCCGGGGCTGGATCCCGGCGCCGAGGTCGAGGTTCATCCGGTTGTTGTCCTGGTGCCATCCGTAGGCACCGGCGATCGCCCCGGCGGGCGCGGTCGGGGTGACGATGAGCTGGGTGTGGAAGCACTGGATGTGCCACCCGAGGATGCCGAACACCTTCGGGAACGTGGTGGGGAGGTCGATGAGATCGAGGTAGACCTCGTCACGTCCGAAGAGGTCGTGCTGGTTGCACACGTGGTACGGACCGATTCCCGGCTCGGTCCGGTACTCGGAGTCCACGGTGGCGGCCACCGCGCGGAGCTTGGCGATCGGGTCGGGACCGAGCGCCGAGCGGACGACGAGGAAGCCGTCACGTTCGAACGTCGCCCGCTCCGCGTCGGTGAGGACGTGGGCGCGGCACGCGGCGTCCCAGACCGGATCGGCCGGGTCGACGGTCGGCGGGGACGCCGGCGCCGCCGGGGACGGGGGCGCCTCCGGCGTCCGCATGGGGCAAGTGTGCCACGGGCGGTCGTGACCGTGCCCGGTACACTCCGCCCCGACCAGACCCGGGGGCGCGACGTGCGGATCACCATGGCGTTGGAGCGCCCGGAGCAGCTGTTCGTCGCCGATCCGCCCCTGCCGACGTCGCCCGCCTACAACCGGTTCACCGTGGAGCCCGCGCTGGCGGTCGTGCGCCGGGAGGCGTGGCGGATCCGGGCCCACCACGACGTCGTGCTCG
>CAIUKV010000069.1 GCA_903899845.1 uncultured Actinomycetes bacterium | reverse complement strand
CCCAGAGGTCGGGATCGTCCTCGAGCAGGTCGAGGGCGGCGCCGATCCCCGCCGTGGTCTCGGGATCGATCGCGTTCCGCTTGGCCTCGCGGTCGATGCGGACCTCGAGCACGCGGTCGTGACGGGCGGTGCGGACGGTGCCGGCCATGGCCGCGAACCTAGGCCATCGGCCGGAACCGGTGACCCGTGACGACGGGCGGCCACGACCGGGCCTGCGACCGTCCGCCGGATGCGGGCGTCCGCCGGATGCTGGTGTGGTACGCCCCCAGGGACTCGAACCCTGAACCTAGTGATTAAGAGTCACTTGCTCTGACCAGTTGAGCTAGAGGCGCTCGGAATGCCCCATCGTACCCGGCGGTTCCCTCCCCGGGCGGCCCGGGCCGAGGGTCCGCGACGGACCGCCGGGCCGCCGGCGCGGGAGGGACCATGGACATCGTCATCGCCGGGGGGAGCGGGTTCATCGGGACCGCGCTCACCCACTCGCTCGCCGAGGCCGGGCACCGGGTCGTGCGCATGGTCCGACCCGGATCGTCGGCCCGGACGGCCGGGTCGGGCGACACCCTCGCCTGGGACCCGGCGGCGGGGAGCATCGACGCCGCCGGCCTCGAGGGCGTCGACGCCGTGGTCAACCTCGGCGGGGTCGGGATCGGCGACCGGAAGTGGTCGCCCGCCCGCAAGGCCGAGATCCGCGACAGCCGCCTCGTCACCACCCGTCTGCTGGCCGACACGCTGGCCGGGCTGACCCGGCCGCCGGGCGTGTTCGTGAGCGCCTCGGCCATCGGGTACTACGGCAACCGGGGCGACGAGGAGCTCACCGAGGCGAGCGCCCCGGGCGACGACTTCCTCGCGGAGGTGTGCGTGGCCTGGGAGGACGCCGCAGCGCCGGCCGCGGCCGCCGGGATCCGCACCCCGCTCCTGCGGACGGGCATCGTGCTGCACCCGTCGGGCGGGGTGCTCAAGCAGCTGCTCACGCCGTTCAAGCTCGGGCTGGGCGGGCGGCTCGGGCCGGGCACCCAGTACATGTCGTGGATCACGCTCGCCGACGAGGTCGCGGCCATCCGTGCGGCGATCGACGACCCGGCGGTGGCGGGACCGGTGAACCTCACCGCCCCCAACCCGGTCACCAACGCCGAGTTCACCGCCACCATGGGCACGGTCCTCGGGCGCCCGACCGCGCTGCCCACGCCGCTGCTCCCGCTGAAGCTGCGCTTCGGCGCCGAGCTGGTGCAGCACCTGCTCCTCGACGGGCAGCGGGTCCGGCCCGCCCGCCTCGAGGCGGCCGGGTTCGGCTTCGCCCACCCCCACCTCGAGGGCGCCCTGCGGGCCCTGCTCGGGAAGTAGGGCGGCGAGCCGAGCCGAGCCGCGCCGGATCCGGACGCGCCCGGCCGCGACGGGCCCCGACGCGAAGGTGCGCCCCGCTCGGGGGCGCACCTCACTGGGGTGACCGAGGGGTTTCGAACCCCCGACCTCCGGGACCACAACCCGGCGCTCTAGCCAACTGAGCTACGGCCACCAGGAAGGTGCGATGGTACCCGGCAGGGCGGGTCGGCAGCCCGGTGTGCGCCCGGGAGGATTCGAACCTCCGGCCAACGGATTAGAAGTCCGCCGCTCTGTCCCCTGAGCTACGAGCGCGTCCGCGCCAGGCTACCGACGGGTCGCAGGTCGGGCGTGGGGGGACGGCGGTCCGGACGGCGGCCCGGGCGGCGGCCCGGGGGCGGGGCTCAGAGGTCGGGGAGCCCGAGGCCCAGGTTCGCGGCCTCGATCCCGCCGTCGACCTCCCAGACCTTCCCGGTCACGAACCCGGCCGCGTCGGAGGCGAGGTACAGCGCGGCGAGGGCGATGTCCTCGGGCTCGCCGAGTCGCTTCAGCGGGGTCTTGTCGACCATCTCGGTGCGCAGCGCGTCGTTGGTGAGGACGATCTCGAGCGCCGAGGTGGCCACCGAGCCCACGGCGATCGCGTTCACCCGCACGCGCGGCGCGAGGTCGGCGGCGAGCAGCCGGGTGAGGTGGGCGAGCGCAGCCTTGGCGGTGCCGTACGCCGCGAAGCCGCGGTCGCGGACCCGCCCCATCACCGACGAGATGTTCACCACGGCGCCGTGCCCGTGCTCGAGCAGGTGGGGGGTCGCCGCCTGGGTGAGCGCGAAGGCGGTGGTGACGTTGAAGTGGAACGCGCCCTCGAACGCCTTGACCGAGGTGTCGAGGAACGGCTGGGGCATCGAGCCCCCGGCGTTGTTGACCACCACGTCCAGGCGGCCGAACTCGGCCACGGTCGCATCGACGAGCGCGGGGAGGGTGCTCAGGTCGCTCACGTCGGCCGGCACGACGAGCGCCCGCCGGCCGAGTCGCTCGATGTCGGCCGCGACCTCGCGCAGTTGCGACTCGGTGCGGGCGGTGAGCACGACGTCGGCACCGAACTCGGCGAGAGCCCGGGCGCACGCCGCCCCGATGCCGCGCCCGGCGCCGGTGACGACGGCGACCCGGTCGGTGAGACGGAAGCGGTCGACGAGCATGGACCCTCCTCAGCGCATCAGGCCGCGACCGGTGATCAGCGGCAGGTCGAACGGGGTGAGCAGACCGGGGGGCGCCGCGCACACCGCCGGGATCGCGTTGGCCAACCGCATGGCCGTCGCGAGGAGACCCCCGGCGTTGTGGTCGCCGTCGGCGCCGGTCATCGACAGCTCGAGGTGGAACGACGGCGATCCGGTGACGTCGATCCGGTAGCCCCCTCCGGCGGGCGGCTCGGGCCAGTCCGGGGCCAGGTCGTCGCGCAGCCGGGTCACGTGCTCGATCACGATCCGGGGGGCGTCGTCGACGATCCCGGTCACCTCGAACCGCAGGGCGGCGACCGTCCCGGC
This sequence comes from uncultured Actinomycetes bacterium, assembly GCA_903899845.1. GTDB lineage: Bacteria > Actinomycetota > Acidimicrobiia > IMCC26256 > PALSA-555 > CAIUKV01. The sequence continues at coordinate 3,624 of CAIUKV010000069.1, read as the reverse complement.
CTCGATCGGGCCGGCCGCGATCGTGAACGACTCGGGGGCGGGGAGGCGCTCGAACGACTCCTCGATGCGCTCGACCGTCACGCCGAGTCCGTCGGCGAGCAGGCGGACGGCCGGACCCCACGCGACCGCGAGCACGCCGGGGAGCAGCAGGAGCGGCACGTGGTCCATCGACCGGCCGAAGCCCATCGTGTCGAACAGGACGGTGGGCTGGTCGTAGGTGTCGTAGTTGAGGACCTCGGCGATCCGCACGGCGTCGATCCGCGCGCACATGCCGGTGAGCGTGAGCGGGACGAGGTCGTTGGCGAAGCCGGGATCGATGCCCGAGGTGAAGCACGACGTCCCACCCTCGGTGCACGCGTCCTCGAGCATCGCCACGATCCTCGGATCGGCCGACGGCGGGTGCAGCAGCGAGACGATCGACGTGGACACCACGTTCTTGCCCGAGCGCAACAGCGCCGCCATCTCCGCAGCGGCCTCCCGGGGTCGGAGGTCGCCGGTCGCGCAGTGGAACACGACGTCGGCGTCGAGTGCGCAGATCGCGTCGAAGTCGTCGGTGGTGAGCACGCCGACGGGAGTGCCGCCGCACAGCTCGCCGGCGTCGCGCCCGACCTTGTCGGGGTTGTGGACCCAGACCCCGACCAGGTCGAGGTCCGGGTGCCCGATGATCGCCCGGAGCGCGTGCATGCCCACGTTGCCCGTGGAGTGCTGGATCACGCGGTACGCCATCGGGGGAATCTTGCACATCCCGGACCGCTCGGGGACCGGAGCGCGCTCAGCCCCCGGCGGGCGGGACGTGCGGCGGCCGCAGCACGAGCTCCTCGACCCCGATGCCGGGGTAGGGGAGCACGGCGAGGCAGGTGCGCACGATGACGTCGGCGAGCTCGCCGCCGTCCATCGGGGGCGGGCTGGTGATGCCGACCCGCTCCCACTCGCCCCAGATCTGGGCGAACAGCTCGGGGTCGAAGCTGTTGGCGAACTCGGTCGGGAAGGTCGGACCGATCACGATGGTGGAGAACCGGATCTCGGGGTGCTCCGTGCGCCAGCCCCGCATGAGCTCGTCGAGCGCGGCCTTGCTCGCGGCGTAGGGGACGAGGCCGGGGCGGGGCTGCCCCACCGAGTCGGACGACAGCGCGCCCACGAGCGCCCCCGGGGAGAGATGGGGGAGCGCGGCCCGGACCACGGCGTGCAGGCCCACGAGGTTGGTCTCGAGCACCGCGGCCCACTGGTCGGGGGTGACGTCACGGAGCCGCTGGAGCGGCGAGATCCCCGTGGCGTAGACGATGACGTCGAGCCCGCCGAGCGCGCCCACCGCCCCCGCGACGACCTGTGCCGCGCCGTCGGGCGCCCGGACGTCGCCGGGCACCGCCACGCCCCCGCCGGCCTCGGCGATCGCCTCGGCGAGGTTCTCGGCCCGCCGGGCCGAGAACGCCACCTGCGCCCCGGCGGCCACGAAGTGCCGGGCCACCGCCCGGCCCACGCCGGCGGAGGCCCCCACCACCAGGACCCGGGTCTCGTCCATCGGTCTCCCTCCCGAATCTCCGGGCCCGTCAGGCGCACCCGGATCGCCCGGATCCCCCGGACCGCGCCGGAGACTAGGCGGTCGCGTGGGCGGCGAGGTCGCCGAGGTCGGTGCCGCCGCCGTGGGCGTGGCGGCGGTCCATCGACCGGATCGCCACGTCGTGGCCGGGCGACTCGGCCCGCAGCGCCGCGACCGTGGCCCGCTCGCGGGGCCGGTGCGCGAACGGGTCGAACGAGTACCAGCGCATGGCGTTCTCGTGGGTCATCCGGTCGATCTCGGCGTCGGGGACGCCGTCGCACGCCGCGAGCAGGGTCTCGCCCGGGGTGGGCCAGGTGGAGTCGGAGTGCGGGTAGTCGAGCTCCCAGCAGATGTTGTCGATCCCGACGTGATGGCGGGTCGCCACGCCGAAGGGATCGGCGATGAAGCAGGTGAGGAAGTGCCGGCGGAACACGTCGGACGGCAGCTCGTCGCCGAAGTCCTGGCCGGTCCAGGCCCGGTGCATGTCGTAGGTCCGGTCGATCCGGTCGAGGAAGTAGGGGATCCAGCCGGTGCCCCCCTCGGTGAGCGCGAACCGGATGGCGGGGAACTGCTTGAGGACCCGGGACCAGAGGATGTCCGCCGCCGCGGTGGAGATGTTCATCGGCTGCAGCGTGATCATCACGTCGACCGGGGCGTCGGGCGCGGTCACGACCAGCTGGCCCGACGAGCCGAGGTGCACCGACACCACGGTCCCGGTGTCGCACACCGCGGTCCACAGGGGGTCCCAGGACTCGTCGTGGTAGCTCGGGAAGCCGAGCGGGAGCGGGTTCTCGGTGAACGACAGCGAGTGGCAGCCCTTGGCCGCCACCCGGCGCACCTCGGCTGCGGCCGCCTCGGCGTCCCAGAGCGGGGCCATCGCCATCGGGATGAACCGGTCCGGGTACTGCCCGCACCACTCGTCGATCACGAAGTCGTTGTAGGCCCGGATCAGCGCGAGGGCGAGCTCCTTGTCGGGGTGGGCCGAGAAGAGCCGACCGGAGAACCCGGGGAAGCTCGGGAAGTTCATGGACGCGAGCACGCCGGCCGCGTTCATGTCCTTGACCCGCTCGTGCACGTCGTAGCAACCGGGCCGCATCTCGTCCCACGCCGTGGGCTCCACCCCGTACTCGTCCTTCGGGCGACCGGCGACGGCGTTGAGGCCGACGTTGGGGATCACGGTGTCGCCGAAGACCCAGACGTCGTCACCCGCCTCGGTGTGCACGACCCGGGGCGCCCGGTCGCGGAACCGAGCCGGGAGGTGGTGGTCGAAGAGGTCGGGGGGCTCGACCAGGTGGTCGTCCACGCTGATCAGCACGAGGTCGTCGACGTGCACGGTGCACCTCCGGACTGCGTCGGGGCGGTTCGTGGAGCGGGTGACGGGAATCGAACCCGCATGACCAGCTTGGAAGGCTGGGACTCTGCCATTGAGCTACACCCGCGGGCGGCCGTACGCTACGCCGTCGGGGAGGGGGGATTTGAACCCCCGACCGCCTGCCCCCAAAGCAGGTGCGCTACCGCTGCGCCACTCCCCGGTGGTCCGCGAGCCTATGCGGGACCGGTGCCGGATCCCGGTGGGGTCAGTGCGGTGGGGTCAGTCGGTCGCCCAGACGCACCGGTCGGTGCCGGCGCAGAGGTCGCAGGCCGGACCCCCGTCGGCGTGCTCGGTGCACTGGGCCAGGCGGCCACGCACGACCTCCTGCATCAGAGGGTGGAGGCCCACCGGGGCGGTCACCAGCATCGCCACGCCGGGGTGCCGGGCCGCGGCCGTCTCGACCAGGGCCGGGATGTCGCGCTCCCAGTGGTTGCCCGGGAACAGGAAGTACGGCATGACCAGCACCCGGCGGGCCCCGGCCGCGACCACACGGTCGACCGCGTCGGCCACGGTCGGCTCGGCCAGTTCCATGTGGGCGGCCGCGACCGCCACGTAGGCGTCGCCCGCCGCCTCGGCGAAGCCGGCCACGAACTCCTCGTGCATCGCGTTCGACGCCGCCCGCCGGGAGCCGTGGTCGACGATCACCAGCCCGGTCGGGGGGGCGGCGGGGGAGGGTGCGGCAGGGGTCGGGGGAGGGGTCATGGCCCTGACAGGT
>CAIUKV010000068.1 GCA_903899845.1 uncultured Actinomycetes bacterium | reverse complement strand
GGCTGGCACGATCCTGTGGACATCTACAGCGACGTGCATCTTCCGGACGTCGAGTGGCCCTTGGCCCACCACGACCAGTTCCGGTTCCATCGCACGTATCACCGCCCGACCAGTCACATGGCGAACTTCACCGCCGCCCTGGACGCCTTCCGACCCGACCTGATCCACCAGCACGGCCAGTTCTTCGACCTCACGTTCATGAGCTCGCAGTACGCCCACCGACGACACGTCCCGACGGTGCTCTCCGTCCACACCCGGCTCGAGCACACCAGCCCGGTCCACGACCGGCTGCTCCGCCTCGGCGATCGCACCCTGGTGCGCTGGTTCGTCGAGCGGTCGCGACCCGACGTCGTGGTGATGGATCAGCCGATGCACGACTACATCGTCGACCGGTACCGGATCCCCGAGTGGCGCCTCGCCCCGATCCCGGTCGGGGTCGAGCCGACCCGCTTCGACCGGGACGGCACGACGCTGCGTACCCGCCTCGGGCTCGGCGACCGACCGGTCGTCCTGTCGCTCGGGCACGTCATCCCGGTGCGCAACCGGCTGGCGCTGGTGGAGGCGATGCCGGCACTGGTCACCCGCTGTCCCGAGGTGGCGGTCGTGGTGGTCGGCAACGTCTACGACGAGCGGTTCCAGATCCGTGCGCAGGAGCTCGGCGTGGCCGACCACCTGATCTGCACCGGTGGGGTCCCGAAGGACGAGGTGCCCGACTACCTCGCCATCGCCACGGTCGAGGCCAAGGACCTCCAGGGCTACGGCCTCGGCACCGGCTCCTTGGAGACGATGGCCGCCGGGGTTCCCGTGGTGGCGTCGGTGCGTTCCGACAACTTTCCCGGCATCACCCTGCGCTCCTGGGAGGACCTCGTCCTGACCCCCCTCGACGATCCGGCTGCACTCGCCGATGCGATCGCCCGCCTGATCGAGGACCCTGCACTGGCTACCCACGTGGCCACCGGGCAGCGGCGACTGATCGACGAGCACTTCACGCTCGCGGCGGTGACCCGCACGCACGTGGAGCTCTTCGAGCGCGTCCTCGCCCGATCGCGCTGAGGGCGACCGGACGGCTCCGACCGGAGACGACTCAGGTGTGGGGCGCCAACGCGTCCCGCACGGCCAAGACCACCCGCTCGACCTCGGTCCCGGTCAGGTCGGCATGCATCGGGATCGCCAGATGACGGTCGAACAGCCCGCCCGAGACCGGGAGGGGCTCCTGAGGCCCGTAGACGGGCTGGCGGTGCGACGCGAACGTCCCGATGTTCACCTGGACCCCGACGTCGCGCAACGACGATGCCACCTCCGCCCGGGGGACATCCGGGTCGAGGGTCAGGGCGAAGGTCTGCCAGGTGTGGTCTCGCTCCTCACCGACGACCGGCAGGGTCAGTCCGGGGACGTCGGCCAGGCCGGCGAGGTACGCGGCCGCCACCCGGCGGCGCGCGGCCAGCAGGTCGGGAAGGCGTCGGAGCTGGACCAGTGCCACGGCCGCCTGGATGTCGGAGAGCTTGTAGTTGTAGCCGAGCGCCTCGAACACCGGCACCGGCAGCCCGTCGGCGGACTGGCGGGCGTGGGCGCTCTCGACCCCGAAGCACGAGAGCTTCCGGGCCTGCTCGACGCGGGCCGGGTCGGGCGAGACCAGCATCCCGCCCTCACCGGAGGTGATCCCCTTCCGGGCGTGGAGCGAGAAGCACGCCACGTCGGCCAGCGATCCCGACGGTCGACCGCGGTAGGTCGCGCCGACGCTGCACGCCGCGTCCTCCACGAGGAACAGGCCGTGCCGGGTGGCGAGGTCACGCAGCGGCCCGAGATCGGCGCACTGGCCGAGCGTGTCGACGGCGACGATCCCGACCGTGCGGGGCCCGACCGCCGCCGCGGCGGCCTCGACGTCCATCGTCCAGGTGTCGGGACGCACGTCGACGAACCGGGGGGTCGCGCCCGTGTAGAGCACGGAGTGACCGGTTGCCGGGTACGTGTAGTCGGAGACCAGCACCTCGTCACCCGGTCCGAGATCGAACCCGAGCAGCGCCAGGTGCAGTGCCGCGGTGCAGTTGGCCACCGCCACCGCCCCGACGCCGCCGCAGAGCTCGGAGAAGGCCTCCTCGAGCATCCGACCGCGCGGACCCTGCCCGGCCACCCATCCCGAGTCGAGCACCTCGCGCAGCGCGTCGATCTCCTCGTCGCCGAACGTCGGCCGGGAGAGGGGGATCGTCTCGTGCGGGCCCATCGGGGACTCCTCGGTCGTCACGGCCGCCGACGCGCCCGCCCGGACGGCTGACCCGTGCGACCCCCCGATGG
>CAIUKV010000067.1 GCA_903899845.1 uncultured Actinomycetes bacterium | reverse complement strand
TCCCGGCCGTTCCCGACCCGGGACCACAGCACCAACTTCGCCCCCCTCGCCCTGATCACGATGGGCGAGGCGTGGCACAACAACCACCACGCCTTCCCCCGCTCGGCCCGCCACGGCCTGCTCCGAGGTCAGCTCGACACCTCCGCCCGCATCATCCGGTGGATGGAGCGACTCGGGTGGGTGACCGACGTGCACTGGCCCGACCACCGAGCGGTGCGGCCACCGTCCGAGACCGTCGAGACCTGAGGGAGACGCCATGGGAGCCGAGAGCTTTCAGAAGCGTGAACGCGAACGCCGCCGCCAGGAGCGCAACGCCGAGCGCCGCGAGAAGCGCCAGCAGCGCAAGGACGCCCCGTCGGAGGAGATCGACACCGACGCCCTCATGGAGCGCTTCCGGCTCCTGAGCGAGCAGCACGCGGCCGGGGTGATCGACGCCGAGACCTACGAGGCGGAGCGCCTCGAGATCTTCGTGGCGCTCGGGCTCGACTCCACCGACTGACCTCGCGCCGGGCTCCCGTGCCGACCCCCATCGCCAGCCTCGCCTCCGCCGCCACCGGCGACGTGCCCGGCGCCGACCTTCCGGTCGAGGGCTGGATGTGGGTGGCGTTCCTCGCGCTCGTCGCCGTCCTGCTGCTCGCCGACCTGTTCCTGTTCCACCGGGAGGCCCACGAGATCTCGATGCGGGAGGCGGCGGTCACCAGCGTGTTCTGGGTCGCCCTCGGAGTCTCGTTCTCCCTGGCGATCTGGGCCCTCCTCGGGGGCGCCGCCGCGGGTCAGTACCTGACCGGGTACGTGATCGAGAAGAGCCTCTCGGTCGACAACGTGTTCGTGTGGGCGGTGATCCTGTCGTACTTCGCGGTGCCGAAGGCCTACCAGCACCGGGTGCTGTTCTGGGGGGTCTTCGGTGCCCTCGTGCTCCGGGCCGTCTTCATCTTCGCCGGCGTGGCGCTGCTCAACGCCTTCGACTGGATGCTGTTCGTGTTCGGCGCGTTCCTCGTCGTGACGGCGTGGCGGGTCGCCCGGCACGACAACGAGGAGATCCACCCCGAGCGCAACCCGGTGCTCAAGCTCATGCGCCGGGTGGTGCCGGTGACGAGCGAGTACCACGGCCAGCGCTTCTGGGTGAAGATCGACGCCCGCCGCTTCGCCACGCCCCTGCTCGTGGTGCTGGTGCTGATCGAGGCCACCGACGTCGTGTTCGCCGTGGACTCGATCCCGGCGATCCTGGCGGTGACCCGCTCGGAGTTCATCGTGTTCACCTCGAACGCGTTCGCGATCCTCGGCCTCCGGGCGCTGTACTTCCTGCTCGCCGGGGCCGCGGGCAAGCTCCGCTACCTCAACGTCGGACTCGGGATCATCCTCGGGTACGTCGGCGTGAAGATGATCGTCTCGGAGTGGTACCACCTGCCCACCCTGCTCTCGCTCGGCGTGATCGCGGTGGTGCTCACGATCACGGTGGTGGTGTCGCTGCGGGCCGACGCCCGGGAGCACGGCGCTGCTCCCGACGGCACCGGGAACGGGGAGGCGCACGGATGAGCATCAGGACGATCGTGGTGGCCCACGACGGCTCCGACGGGGCCGCCCGGGCGCTCGAGTGGGCGACCGGACTGGCCCAGCAGACGGACGCGCGGCTCGTGGCGGTGCACGCCTGGTCCCCGCTCGACGACCTCGGTCGCCACCGGGACCGGGCCGACTTCGCCGAGCTGCACGCCGAGGCCCTCGCCGACCTCGAGGCCTGGGTCGCCCCGGCCCGGACCGCCGGCGTCGCGGTCGAGGCCCGCGTCGTCGAGGACCTCCCGGTCCCCGGCGTGGTGCAGGTCGCCCGGGAGGTGGACGCCGACCTCGTCGTGTGCGGGACCCGAGGGCGGGGGCGGGTCCGGGCGGCCGTGCTCGGCAGCGTCGCCCGGACGCTGCCCGAGGCCTCGCACCTGCCCGTCACCGTCGTCCCGCCCGCCTGAGTCCGACCGCCCGGTCGGGGCCACCTCGGGCGGCGCCCGGCCCGGGAGCGGCGAGGGCCCCGCTGCTAGAGTGCGGAGCCCCTCACGGGGAGCCGAGCCCCCATCGTCTAGTGGCCTAGGACGCCGCCCTTTCAAGGCGGTAACGGGGAT
>CAIUKV010000066.1 GCA_903899845.1 uncultured Actinomycetes bacterium | reverse complement strand
GATCGTCGTCGGGATCGTCGTCGGGATCGTCGTCGAGCTCCTCCTCGTCATCGTCGTCGGATTCGGGGTCCTCGTCGTCGGGGTCGTCGGCGAGCTCCTCGTCGGGCTCCTCCTCGTCCGACTGACGGCCGCCGCTCGGCCCGGCTTCCGGCCCACCCACCGGCCCACCCACCGGCCCGTCGGCCGGTGCGCCGGACCTGCGCACCGCCGCGAATCCACTCCCCCGCCTTCCCCGCCTCCCCCGCCTTCCCCGTCCCCGCGGCGCTGCCGCGCCTCCCGGAAGGCGGGTCGATGCTCCGACGCTCCCCCCGAGTCCTCGGCCTGTGGGCCGCCGCGGCCGTGCTGGCCGCCACCAGCGCCGCCGTCGTGGTCGACGACCTCACGGCCCTGCGTCGCCGGGCGGCCCGGCTCGGACCACCGGTGGCCGTGGCGGTCGCCCGGACCGACCTGCCGCTCGGCGCCACGGTGACCAGCGCCGATCTCGCCACCCGCCGGGTGCACGCGTCCCAGCTCCCCGCCGGGGTCGTGCGGGGACCGACCCGGGCGCTCGGGCGGGTCGTCCGGGTGCCGGTCGTCGCGGGCGGGTACCTGCACCGCAGCCACCTCGCCGCCCGCGGCCGTCGAGGCCTCGCCGCCGGGCTCCCCGCCGGGACCCGGGCGGTGCGGATCGAGATCGACGGCGGCCTCCGGCCCCGACCGGGCACCCCGGTGGACGTCTACCTCGCCCCCGAGCGCAGCGCCGATCCGACGGGGAGCAGCACCGGACGGGCCCAGGTCGCGACCGCGGGCGCGATCGTCATCACCGCCGACCAAGCCTCGGTGACGCTGCTCGTCGACGAGGAGGGCGCGGCCGCGCTGGCCACGGCGACGGCCCGGGGTCGGCTGTTCCTCGCCGTCGTCCCGCCCGAGGAGGCGGTGGTCCCCGGCGCGCTCACGCGCCGCTGAGCGCCATCTCCCCGACGAGCAGCGTGAGCCCGGCGGCGGCGCCCGGCAGCCAGGTGAGGTCCGACCCGACCTCCACCACGTCGCGCAGCATGCGCGGCACGGTCGAGGCGATCGTGACCCCGCGGACCGGGTCGGCGAGCTCGCCGTCGCGGATCAACAGGCCCTCGGCGCCGAGCGACAGGTCGCCGCTGACCGGGTTGGTGCCCGAGTGCAGGCCGCTCACCGACTGCACGAAGAACGCGTCGCCGGCGATGCGGAGGATCTCGTCGGGGCTGCGCGGTCCCGGCGCCAGCGCGAGCGCACGGGCGCCGACGCCGGGGGGCGACGCGTAGCCGGCCCGCACCGCCGAGCCGGTGGTCGCGACCCCGGCCCGCCGAGCGGTCGCGGTGTTGTGCAGCACGCCGCACAGCACCCCGTCGGTGATCAGCGGGTTGCGGCGCGTGGGGATGCCTTCGGCGTCGTAGGGCGCCGCGCCCGAGGCGCGCGCATCGGTCGGGTCGTCGACCAAGGTCACGGAGGCGGCCGCCACCGGCTGGTCGAGCCGACCGAGGAACATGGACCGACCCTTGTTCATCGCTTCGCCGTTGACCGCGGCCCCGAGGATCCCGAGCAGCGACCGGGTGACCAGCGGGTCGAACACCACCGGGACGCGGCGCGACGACACCGGGGCGGCCCCGAGCAGCCGGGTCGCCCGGGTCACCGCGTCGTGGGCGGCTCGGTCGGGATCGAGCTCGGCCAGGGTGCGGCCCACCGAGAACCCGGAGCCGGTCCGGGTCGCGTCGCCCTCCCCGGCCAGGGCGCTCACGCTGCACGAGCTCACCGTCCGGCGCGACGACGCGCGCACCCCGAGCGAGCTCGCGACCGCCGACCGGGCGGCGGCGTCGCCGTAGTGCACCGACTCCACCCCCCGGACCCGCGGGTCGAGCCCCGTCGCGATCCGCTCGAGGGCCAGGGCGAGCGCGACCTTCTCGGCGGTGGGGACGGTGGTGCACTCGTCACGCCAGAGGTCGAGCGCCGCGACCGCGACCCCGGCGGCGTCGGCCGCGGTCGGGAGGTCGTTGTGCTCGTCGGGTGCGGCGAAGCGCGCGTTGTCACGGGCCTCGTCGAGCACCCCGGCGACGAGGTCGGGAGCGAGCGATCCGACCCAGGCGTAGCCGAGGCGTCCGCCGACGACGACCCGGACGCCGACGCCGCCGCTCTCGGCGACCGTGAGCTCCGCGACCGACCCCCCGTGCACCTTCACGTCGGTCTCGACCGCGTGGTTGGCGTACGCCTCCACCTGCTCGCCCGGCGCGGCCCGGTCGGCGATGGCGGCGACGATCGCGTCGAGATCGGGCGGGGCCTCGCTCACGAGGCGGTGCCGCCGACGGTGAGCTCGGCCACCCGCAACGTGGGCTGGCCGGCCGACACCGGGACCCCCTGGCCGTCCTTGCCGCAGGTGCCGGCCCAGGTGTCGAAGTCGTTGCCCACGGCGTCGACGAGGCGGAGGGTCTCGGGCCCGTTGCCGATGAGCTGCGCGGCCCGGACCGGCTCGGTGATCTCCCCGTGCTCGATGAGGTAGGCCTCGGTCACCCCGAACACGAAGTCACCGGTGGCGGTGTTCACCTGCCCACCGCCGAGCGCGGCGCAGTAGAGCCCGTGCTCGGTGTCGGCGATGATGTCGCTGGGGTCGTCGGCACCGGCCACGAGGTAGGTGTTGGTCATCCGGACCATCGGGAGGTGCCGGTACGTCTCGCGCCGCCCGTTGCCGCTGCTCGGGCGGCCGGCGGCCCGGGCCCGCACCAGGTCCCAGATGTAGTCGGTGAGCACGCCCTGGTCGATCAGGACGTTGCGGCGCGCCGGCGTGCCCTCGTCGTCGACGGCGAAGGTCCCCCACTCGCGCCCGTAGGTCCCGTCGTCGACCAGCGTCACGAGCGGCGAGGCGACCATCTCCCCGACCCGGCCCCGGAACACCGATGCGTCGCGTCGCACGAGGTCGGCCTCGAGGCCGTGCCCGCAGGCCTCGTGGAACAGCACGCCGCCGGCACCACGCTTGAGCACCACCGGGAGGCGACCCGACGGGGCCGGGCGGGCCCGCAGGAGCGCGAGGGCACGGTCGGCGGCGACACGCGCGACCTCCTCGGGGTCGACGTCGTCGAAGAGCTCGAAGCCCACGGTCCGCCCCGGCGACTCGGTGCCGGTGTGCAGGCCGGTGTCGCCCTCGGCCACGCAGGTCACGGTGAAGCGGGTCCGGACCTGGTCGTCCTCGGCGAAGACGCCGTCGGAGTTCGCGACCAGGATGCGGCGACGGCCGTCGGCGTAGGCCGCGCTCACCTGCCGGATCGAGCCGCTGCGGGCACGCGCCGCGGCGTCGGCCCGCTCGAGCAGCGCGACCTTGGCGTCCTTGGCCACGGTGCCCGGGAGGAGTCCCGCCCGGGGTCCCGGGCCGACCGGGCGGTCGGGGAGCGCCGCGACCCGTCCCGCCCCCCCGGATTCGGTCGCTGCGGCCGCGGCGGCACCCGCGGCGGCGAGGCCGGCCGGGGAGCAGTCGGCCGTGTGCGCGAAGCCGGTCGTCTCCCCCCGCACCACGCGGATCCCGACGCCGCGGCTCCGGCCCGAGGACAGCTCCTCGACCCGGCCGTCGTCGAGGCGGGCGGTGACGCCGGCCCGGTCCTCGGCGAACACCTCGGCGAAGTCACCACCCCGCGCGAGCGCGACGCCGAGCGTGCGCTCGATCACGTCGCGGTCGATCAGGGGGCCGTCGTCGCGTCCGTCCACGGGACCATTTCTACCGGCTCCCCGGCCCCACGACGACCGGTCCCGGGGCCCGGTCCGGCCCGGGGACGACACCGGGCCGCGCCTAGGCTCGCCCCATGGCGCCCCGGCCCGGCCTCTCCGCCGTCGTCACCCTCGAGGTCACCGACGCCGACACCGCCGTCGCGGCCCGCTCGGGCGACGTCGCCGTTCTCGCGACCCCGCGGGTCGTCGCCCTCGCCGAGGAGGCCACCGTCCGCGCGCTCGACGGGGCGCTCACGCCCGGTGCCACCACCGTCGGGTACCGCGTGCAGCTCGACCACCTCGCCCCGACGGTGCCGGGTGCCGTCGTGCGGGCCGAGGCCACGCTCGAGGCGGTCGAGGGCCGTCGCCTCACCTTCCGCGTCGCGGTCACCGACGGCAACGGTCTCGTCGCCGCCGGCCGCATCACCCGGGTGAGCGTGGAACGGGACCGCTTCCTCGAGCGAGCGGCCGGGGGCGACTGATCAGCCGAGATTGCTCGACCGCGGGTATGCGTCGTCGGGGTCGGTGCACACGTTGACCAGGGCCGGGCCCGCGTGCGCGAAGGCCCGGTCCAGGGCCGGTCCGATCTCCTCCGGCGCCCGCACCAGCTCGCCGTGGCCGCCGAGGTCCGCCGCGACCCGGTCGTAGCGGGTCCCGGGGACGAGGTCGCAGGCCACGTCGTACCCGAACAGTCGCTGCATCGGGTGCTTCTCGAGCCCCCAGATGCCGTTGTTGCCCACGATCCCCACCACGTTCGCGCCGTGGCGCGCGAGGGTGTCGAGGTCGCCGAGCCCGAATCCGATCGCGCCGTCGCCCAGGAGCAGCACCACCTGGCGGTCGGGGAAGGCGGTGGCGGCGGCGAGCGCGTAGCCGAAGCCGGATCCGAGACAGCCGTACGGGCCCGGGCCGAGGAAGCCACCCGGGACGAACGTGTCGACGTAGCGGCCGGCGTACGAGACGAAGTCGCCGCCGTCACCGATGACGACCGCGTCGCGGTCGAGCCGGGAGACCAGCTCGCCGTAGATCCGGACCGGGTCGATGGGCGTCGCGGCCGAGGTGAGGCGCGCGGCGTCGCCGGCGCGGGCCGCCTGCTCGGTGGCGCGCAAGCGCTCCCGCCACGCCACTCGCGCGCCTCGGGCCGACGCCGACGTTCGCGCCGGGACCTGCTCGGCGAGCGCCTCGATCACCCGGGCGAGGTCGCCGGCCACCGCACCCGCGAGCGGCGCGTGGGTCGCGATCCCGTCGGGCGCGTCCACCACGTGGACGACGTCGGCGGTGCCGAAGCGGCCGAAGCCGAGCCGGAAGTCGAGCGGGGTCCCGAGCACCACCACCAGGTCCGCGTCGGCGAAGGCCGTCCCCCGGGCCCGGGCGAAGGCGTGGGGATGATCGGCCGGGATCACACCGCGCCCCATGTCGTTGACGAAGGCCGGCAGCTCGCCCTCCTCGAGCAGGACCCGCACGGCACCCTCGGCCCCGGCCCAGTAGACGTCGCCGCCGAGCATCAGCACGGGACGCTCGGCGGCCGCGATCCGGGCCGCGACCGTCGCCACCGCGTCCGGGTCGGGGGCGGACCCGGCCAGGTCGGCGGGCGGCACCGGAGCCGGCACCGGCGCGGTGGCCGGGCCCCACGCGTCGAGCGGCACGTCGACGAAGGTCGGACCCCGGTGCGGCGACCGGGCCGCCCGCAACGCCGTGTCGAACTCGGCGGCCACGCGGTCGGCCGTCGTCGCGGTGGCGGCGTACTTCGTGATCGGGGCCACGATCGGCACGTGGTCGAGCTCCTGGAGCGACCCCTGCCCCCACCGCCCGACCGGCGCCCGGCCCCCCACCACGAAGACCGGCGAGCCGTTCATCCACGCACTGGTGAGGGCACTGATCCCGTTGGTCACACCCGGCCCCGCCGTCAGTGCGGCGACCCCGACCCGTCGGGTGACCTTCGCCCACCCTTCGGCTGCGAACGCGGCGGTCTGCTCGTGGCGGGTGTCGACGAGGCGGACGTCCTCCCGGACGCAGCCGTCGTAGAGCGGCCACAGGTGCCCGCCGTTGAGCGTGAACACGGTGTCGACGCCGTGGGCCCGCAGGACACGGGTCGCGAGCAGGCCGGCCGGGGCTTCCGGGGTTCCGGAGGTGTCGGTCATGACGGATCGGCTCCCTCGGGTCGGGCGAGACCGTCGAGGAAGGTCGCGAGCGCGGCGAACCAGGCCTCGGGGTTCTCGAGGTGCGGGTGGTGCCCGGCGTCGGGGACGACGACGAGCCGGGCGTCGGGGGCGGCTCCGGCGATCGCCATCGACGCGTCGAGGAAGACCGCGTCGAGCGCACCGACGATCACGAGGACCGGGCACACGATCGAGCGGATCTCGTGGGTCGCGTCGGGCTCACGCGCGATCGCCGGGGCGAGCGCCGACCACATGGCCGGCACCAGTCGGGCCCACTTGGCGTCGACGTACTCGGCGAAGCCCGGGCGATCGGCCAGGAGGCGCTCGTAGGCGGGCGTCCCGAGCACCCGGGCGTCGTCGAGGACGGCCTTGAGCGCCGCGAAGTCCTCGAGCGCGAGCGCAGCACCGAGGTCCACCAGATCGGGGTCGAGGCCCCGGGGCGGACCGGCCGCCGTGCTCTCGAACACCACGGCGTCGACGCGGTCCGGTTCGCCGACCGCCATCCGCCGGACGACCATGCCCCCCATGGAGTGGCCGAGCAGGCGCACCCGTCCCAGCCCGAGCGCGTCGGCGACGCCCCAGAGGTCGGCGGCGCAGCGGTCGAGGGAGTAGGCGGCCGGGTCGGCGGGGCCGCCGCTGTCGCCGTGCCCCCGGAGATCCACCAGGACGACCCGGGCCCGGGTGCCGAGCCGCTCGAGGTGGTCGGCGAAGTCCTCCTTCGCGCCCCCGAACCCGTGCACGCACAGGAGCGGAGGTCCGGCGCCGTGCACCGTGACGGCGAGCTCGACCCCGTCGTCGACCCGAACCCGCACCGCGCCCTCCCCGATCACGGCGTCCCGGCCGCCCGGGACCCCGGGGGCGGCCGTCCGGGAGCCGCCACCACGGCGCCGGACCCCGAACGCGCCGGTGGTCCTAATCTACGGGGATGGCGGGAGGCGGACAGCCCCGGGCGCGCCGGCACCCGCGGACGCGGGTGTGGCTGCGCCTCCTCGTGAGCGCGGCGCTCCTGACCGTGCTGGTCACCAAGATCGACTTCGGCGGCTTCGTCCCCGACCACCACACCAACGGGACGTGGGCCTTCCTCGTGGCCGGGGTCGGGCTCATGGCCGGGAGCTTCGTGCTCGCCGCCTGGCGGTGGCAGCGGGTCCTGGCCGTGTTCGGGCACTCGGTCCGCCTCCGGACCCTCACCAAGCACTACCTCGCCGGCCAGTTCGTCGGGAACCCGCTGCCGTCCACCGTCGGGGGCGACGTCCTCCGGGTGAGCCGGTCGTCGGCCGACATCGGCAACACGACCGATGCGTTCGCGGCGGTGATCCTCGAACGGCTCACCGGCTTCGTGGTCCTGCCCGTGCTCGTCGCCGCGGGCTTCGTCGCGATGCCGGGGCTGCTCGACGAGTCGCGCAGCCTCGTCGCCGTGCTCGTCGCGGTGGCCACGCTCGTCGTCCTCGGAGGAATCCTGTTCCTGGCCGGACACCCCCGTGCCGCCGGGCGCTTCGCCGACCACGACAACTGGATGCGCGCGATCGGCGCGGTCCACGTCGGCGTGGACCGACTGCGGCGCTCCCCCCGCGACGCGGTGATGATCCTCCTGGCCGCCCTCGCCTACCAGCTCGTGGTGGTCGGGTCGGTCTACTGCGCGTTCCACGTCGTCGATGTGCGCATCCCGAACGCCTCGGTCCTCGCCTACGTCCCTGCGGTCGCGATGGTGCAGGTCATCCCGATCACCATCGGTGGCCTCGGCGTGCGTGAGGGAATGCTCGCGTTCCTCTTCCACCCGCTCGGCGTCCCGACCGGTCGGGCGGTGGCGGTCGGGCTGCTCTGGTACGGGATGACCCTGCTCGTGAGCCTCCTGGGGGCGCCTGCGTTCGCCGTCGGCCACCGGCGGTCCCGCACCGGGGGAAGGCCCGAGGTGACGCCAGAGGCGTCGCCCGCCGTCGCGCCGGCGGGCGCCCGACCCGGATCGGGCGACCGGTGACGGGGCCGGTGGCGGCCGGAGGGCCGACGACGACCGGGTCCGACGCCCGAAGGCCCCGCCGCCGCCGCCTGCCCGGCGCCCGGGTGCTCGCCGACGGGTCGGTCGTCTACTGGTGGGGCGAGATCCTGCTGATGGGGATCTTCTACCTCGTGTACTCGGCGATCCGGAACTCCAACGAGGGCGACGTCGCCACTGCGTTCCGCAACGCCCGGGCCATCATCGACGTGCAGGAGTTCCTCGGGATCCACTTCGAGCAGCGCGTCCAGGACCTCGCCCTCGGCGTCAAGCCGGTCATCATCGCCGCCAACTACTTCTACGGCTCCTTCCACTTCGTCGTCACCATCGGGGTGATGGTCTTCCTGTTCGTCCGTTGGCCCGACGACTACCCGCTGTGGCGCAACGTGCTGGCCGTGACCACCGCGCTCGCGCTGATCGGGTTCACCTTCTGGCCGCTGATGCCCCCGCGGCTGCTCCCCGCCTCGTACGGGTACGTCGACACGCTGGCGCGCTATCCCACGTTCTGGTCGTTCAACTCGGGGGCGGTGAGTCGGATCTCCAACCAGTACGCCGCGATGCCGAGCGTGCACTGCGCATGGGCCCTGTGGTGCGCGTGCGTGCTGGTTCCCCGGTTGCGCCGGCGCTGGACGCGATCGCTCGCGGTCCTCTACCCGGTGTGCACCGTGGTGGCGATCGTCCTGACCGGCAACCACTTCGTGCTCGACGCGGTCGGGGGCTTCCTCACCCTGCTGATCGGGTTCGTGCTCGCCCGTCGCTTCACCCGGTCGGGCCGCGGCCCGCGCCCGAGCCCCGCCCCCGCCTGAGGCGCCGGGCGTCAGTCGCTGCGGTTGCGGCCCATGAACCGGCCGACGACCCAGCCGATCAGGGCCGAGCCCACGATCACCAGGAACAGCGGCGCCGTCACCGTGGTGAACACCAGGTCGATCTTCACCTTGTCGGCGTTCACGATCGCCAGGATCACCAGGACGACGACGAGGACGGCGACGACGATCTGCTTCGCCGATATCGAGCGTCCGGACGTGGCCTCGGCCATGGCGGCCCCCCTCCGTGCGGTGCGGTTCGGTGCGGTTCGGTTCGGTGCGGTTCGGTTCGGTTCGGGACGAGGCGGCGCAGTCCCCCCACGTCGGGGGGAGACTACGACCGCGGCCCGGGGGCCGGGGTGGATCCCTGGGCGGCGCCCCGGGTCCGGCGGCTCCGGACCGGGCTCTGACGGCGGGCCATCATGCGCAGCACCTCGTCGCGCACCGCCCGGTCGGCGATCGAGAGGTAGGCGTCGCGCGACCGGATCAGCGCGAGGCGCCGGGGGGGCAGCCCGGCGATGCGCACCACCCGGACCCCGTCGAGCTGCTCGGGCAACGCGGTCTCGGGCAGGACCGAGGCGCCCGCCCCGGCAGTGACCAGGTCCACCACGAGCCGGATGCCCTCCACCTCGAGCACGACGTCGAGCGCGATCCCGAGCCGGGCCGCGACCGCCTCGATCTCCGAGCGCAGCGGGTTGGTCGCCGGGGGCAGCACCAGGCCCAGTGCGCTGAGCTCGGCCAGACCGACCGGACCCCTTCCGAGCGAGCGCCCGGTCGGGGCCACGCCGACGAGCGTCTCCTCCAGCACGGCCTCGGCCTCGAAGCGCCGGTCGGGCACCGGCTCGGTGATCACCGCCTGGGTCAGGTCCCCGGCGAGCACCTCGGCGGCGAGGCGCTCGGACGCGCCCTCGACGATGCGCAGCTGCACCCCGGGTGCCCGCCGCCGCAGCTCGGCGACGAGCTGCGGGACGAGCCATCGGCTCGCGGTGCCCACGACCCCGAAGCTCGCGGTCCCCACCTCGAGCCCCTCGAGCATCGCGAGGTCGGCCCGGAGCGAGTCGAGCTCACGGCGGATCCGGCGCGCCCGTTCGAGCACGACCTCGCCGCAATCCGTCGGCTCGGCCCCCCGTCGGCTCCGGACGAACAGCTCGACCCCGAGCTCCGCCTCCAGCTGGCGCACCTGCTCCGAGACGTTCGACTGCACGGTCGAGAGGACGTCGGCCGCCGCGGTGAACGATCCCTCCTCGGCCACGGCGAGCACGGCGTCGAGATGGCGGAGCTCCACGGGGCGTCGGTCCTCCCTCGTCGTCGGTCACGATCGGGTGCGCCCGCACCGGGTCGCTCGGGCGCCACAGCCGACCCCGGACCTGGAACGGACCCGGCAACGGACCCGGGAACGGACCCGGGAACGGACCCGGGAGGAGCCCGGGCCCCCGGATTCACCCATCGCCATGAGCGATGACCGCCATCATAACGGTGCGTTGGACAGATTGCTGGGGCTGGGTCAGGATTCCGTCATCCGAGCGGCCGGGGGCCGAGTTCCCCCCGCCGGCCACCCGTCGCCGCTCGGACCACCCCATCACCCGACCCCGACACCACCTGGAGGAGCCCGTGGCGGCCGAGACCGTCTCGAGTCTTCTGTTCACCGGTCCGCTGACCTGGACCGGCGACGCGGCCTGCGCCGGACAGACCGATCTGTTCTTCGCCCCGGCGGGCGAGCGCCCCGAGACCCGCCTGCTGCGCGAGGCCCGGGCCCGGGCGATCTGCCAGGGCTGCGACGTGCTCGACCCCTGCCGCCGGTGGGCCCGGGAGCACCGCGAGTACGGCTTCTGGGGGGGCGAGTCCGAGGAGGACCGCGCCGCGGCCGGCTTCCGGGTCGACATGCCCGTGGGCCGGGTCGCCCGGTACCCCAAGGGCGACGGGTCGCCCGTGGCCCCGCGCGAGCCCCGGGTCGCCTGACCGGCCTCCCGGCTCCGCCCGGGACCGTTTACAGTCCCCCGGCGTGGCCACCTCGCCGGAAGGTCTCGACCTCGACGCCCTCCGGGGCTTCCTCGCCCGCAACGTCGCCGGCGCCGATGACCGGGCCCTGCACGCGACGCTGATCGCGGGCGGGCGGTCGAACCTCACCTACCACGTCACCGACGGGGTCCACGACTGGGTCGTGCGTCGCCCGCCGCTCGGCCACGTGCTCGCCACCGCCCACGACATGGGCCGCGAGCACCGGGTGATGTCGGCCCTCCAGGGCACCGCCGTCCCCGTCCCCGTGACCCGGGCGCTGTGCACCGACGACGCCGTCATCGGCGCCCCCTTCTACGTGATGGACCGGGTGGAGGGTCGGGTCGTGCGCTCGACCGACGAGCTCGCCGCGTTCCCGGCCGACGACGCCCGGGCCGTGTCCCACGCGCTCATCGACGTGCTCGCCGCGCTGCACGGGATCGACCCCGACGCCGTGGGGCTGGGCGACTTCGGTCGCCCCGAGGGCTTCCTCGCTCGCAACGTCGCCCGTTGGGGGACCCAGTGGGCGGCGAACAAGACCCGGGACCTCCCCCAGATCGACGAGCTGGCCCGGCGCATCCAGGCCGCCCTCCCGACCTCGGGCCCGGCCGCGATCGTCCACGGCGACTACCGGCTCGAGAACACCATGCTCGCGCCCGATCGGCCGGAGATCGTCGCGGTGCTCGACTGGGAGATGTCGACGCTCGGCGATCCCCTCACCGACCTCGGGCTGTTCCTCGTGTACTGGGTCCACTGGGACGCCGGCGACGGTCCGGCCCTCACCACGGGCGGCGCGTCCGGGCTCCCCGGCTTCGTCACCATCGACGAGGTCGTGGACCGGTACGCGCGCGCCACCGGACGCGACCTCGGCGCCCTCGACTTCTACATCGTCTTCGCCTTCTACAAGCTGGCGGTCATCCTCGAGGGCATCAACGCCCGCTTCCTCATGGGCAAGACCGTCGGCGAGGGCTTCGACCGCATGGGCGAGATGGTCACCCGACTCCTCGACGCCGCCTTCGACCTGGCCGACCGCTCGGAGATCCGGGCCCTGCGTGGATGACCGCCGGGTGACCCCCGGGCGCCATCCGCTCGCCACCGGGGCCCTCACCCCCGGGCGCCGTACGCCCGCCCCCGGTGCCCTCGCCCTCGTCGCGGCGGGCGGCGCCGTGGGCGGCCTCGCCCGCCACGGAATCGGTCGGGCGTTCCCGACCGCCCCGGGCGCCTTCCCGACGACCACGCTCGTGATCAACGTCGTGGGCGCGTTCCTGCTCGGGACGCTGCTCACCGTCCTCGCCCGCCGCGGCACCCCCGACCACCGGCTCCGCCTCGTCCTCGGCGTCGGCGCCCTCGGCGCCTTCACCACGTTCTCGACCCTCGCCGTCGACGTCGTGCGCCTGGGCCGCTCGGGGCGGCCGTGGCTGGCGCTCGCCGACGCCACCGTGAGCGTGGTTGCGGGGATCGCGGCCGTGGTGGCCGGGCACCGGGTCGGCCGGATCGGTGCGCGGGCGCGCGGCGGAGCCCCGACGACGTGAACGGCGTCGCCCTCGGACTCCTGGTCGCAGCGGCGGCCGCGGTCGGGGCCCCGTGCCGCTACGCGCTCGAGTGGGCCGTGCACCGGCACCGGCCGACGGTGACCCCGTTCGGCACCCTGCTGGTCAACGCCTCGGGGTCGCTCGCCCTCGGCGTCGTGGTCGGCCTCGCGCTCGCGCACGGCCTCGACCCCGACGTGGGCACGGTGGTCGGCACCGGGTTCCTCGGCGCGTACACCACGTTCTCCACCTACGCCGACCAGACCGTGCGCCGGGCCGCCGACGGCCACACCCGCATCGCGACGGCGTACGCGATCGGCAGCGTGGTCACGTGCGTGGGCGCCGCCGCGCTCGGTCTGGCCGCGACCGGTGCGTGGTGACCCCGGGAGGGCTCACTCCGGGGGCGGCTCCAGCGCGAGGACGGTCCCGGGCGTGACCACGCCGACGACGGTCGTGCCGTCGCGCACCACCACGTAGGGCGCACCGAACGCGGTCAGGGCCCGGCGGGCGTCGCCGACCGTGGCCGTCACCGGCACGCCCGGTGCGTCGGGGGCGAGGTCGGGGGGTGGCGCCGTGCACGCGTCGACGACGGGTCGTCGGTCGCGGCGCGTGACGAGGTCGACCCGGCGGGTGAGCTGGTACGTGCTCACCGACACGTCGCCCATCACGAACTGGGCCACCGCGGTGGCGACGAGCGCCGGGACGACGAAGCCGGGGCGCCCGGTGGCCTCGGCGACGAAGACCACCGCCGCGATCGGGGTCCGGTACCCGGCCCCGAGGAAGGCCGCGGCGCCGATGACCGGGAACAGCAGCGTGTCACCGCCGACCACGACCTCGACCGCCGTGCCGAGCAGCCAGCCCTCGACGAACAGCGGGATGAAGAAGCCCCCGACCCCACCGCCCGCGAGGGTGAGCGTGGTCGCCACCGCCCGCACGACCAGCAGCAGGACCACCAGCCCGAGCGGCCGGCGCAGGTCCACGGTCCACCCGATCGCGCCGAAGCCGGGCCCGAGCGACAGCGGTCCGTCGTAGACCGCCCAGGTGACCGCCCCGACCAGGACCAGTCCCGCGCCGGTGCTCGCCAGCCGGGCCCAGACCGGGACGGCGATCAGCGCGGTCTTGGCCCGGCGCAGGAGTGCGGCGAAGAGGCGGGCCCCGAACCCGGCCAGGACGCCCATCACCACCGCGCCCCCGATGCTGCGCAGGTCGAGAGGCGGGTTCGGGCCCCCGAGGGGCAGGAGGCGCTCGAGCCCGAACCAGGCCACGAAGGTGACGTAGGACGCCGCGGCGGCCACGACCGCCGGCACCGCGGCGCCCGCCGCGGTGTCCTCCCGGTAGGGCACCTCCAGCGCGAACACCGCCCCGGTCGCGGGCGCCTTGAAGATCGCCGCCACCCCCGCGGCGGCGCCGGCCACGAGCAGGGTCCGCTGGTCCTCGGCCGTGAACGACCGCGGGAACCACCGCCGCACGAGCGAGCCGATCGCGGCACCGAGATAGATCGCCGGGCCCTCGAAGCCCATGGCCCCGCCCGAGCCGAGGGTGACGGTCGCCCCGAGCATCTTCCCCGGGACCTGGTCGAGGGCCATGGTCCCGGCGTCGCGGTGGTACGCGATCAGCACGTCGTCGGAGGTGGCCGTCGAGGTGCCCCGGCCCAGGACGCGCAGGACCACCCACGTGAGGGCCAGGCCCACCACCGGCGCCACGACCTGGAGGCCGACCGGGAGGTCGAGCGTCCGGTGCAGCAGCACCTCGCCGGCCACGGCCTCGAACGCGGCGACCGCGAGCCCGACCAGCACGCCGGTGAGCGCGGACAGCACCAGGATGCGGGTGCCCCGCGTCCCCAGCCGGCGGAGGTCGTC
>CAIUKV010000065.1 GCA_903899845.1 uncultured Actinomycetes bacterium | reverse complement strand
GGGCGGGGTCGAGGTTGCGTCGGGCGACTGGGTCGTCGGTGACGTCGACGGGGTGGTCGTGGTCCCGGGCGCCGCGCTCACCGACGTGCTCGCGGCCGCAGCGGCGCGCACCGCCAGCGAGGCGCGCCTGTTCGCCGAGCTGCGCGCGGGCCGGACCACGGTCGAGCTGCTGGGTCTCGACCCGGCCGCCGTCACGGTGGAGCAACCGACGGCCTGATCGACCGGGTCGGCCTGATCGGCCTGGTCGGCCTGGTCGCCCTGTCCGCCCTGGTCCAACTGATCCAACTGATCCAGCTGATCAATCCGATCGACCGCTTCGGTGCGCGGTCGCCGCCGGGTCCGCTTCGCCCTCCGAGCCCGATCGGCGCCGCTCACGGCGCGGGCCCCGCCCGGCTCCGGACCGTCCCGGTCGTCCGATCGCATGCGTCGTGCCACCGCTCGAGTCGGATGCCGTCGGGCAGCGCCGGGTTGCCGAGCAGAGCCAGGTCTCCGTGGGGTACCAACCGTCGATGGTGGGGCGCGCACACCGTGACGAGGTTGGCCACGACCGTCGGCCCCGCCCACGACCCGGGAACCATGTGGTGGATCTGGAGGCCGTGCCGGGTCTCGCAGCCGGGCCATCGGCACTTCCCGTCGCGGGCCACCACCTGACGTCGCCGCCGGTCGCTGAGTGCGGAGGTGGCCCGGGCCGTGGCCAGCACGTCGCCGTGCTCGTCGACCAGGACGGCCTCGACCGAGGCGTTGCCCCGGAGCTGGGCCACCTGCTCGGCGGAGAGGAGCACCCCGGGGGCGACCTCGGCGGGGCCCTGGGTCGGGACGTTGACCACCACCTTGGGCACCACGCCGGCGGCGACCGTGTGCTCGTCGCCGGAGGCCCGGTGGACCAGGGCGACGAGCGCGTCGGCGGCGCGCCGGTCCCAGCGCTCCCAGATCTGGCCCCGGGCCGGTCGCATGCGCTCGGCGATCTGCGTGATCGCCGACTCGAACTCGGCGCCCTGGAGGTCGGGGAGGGCGAATCGACCCTCGAGCATCCCGGACTCCCGGCCCCACCAGAACCGCAGATGGCGGGCCTCGAACCGCCGCCGGGTCTCGGCCGCGGTGGGAGCCCGTCGGGCCCGGGCGATCCGGGCCAGGTCCGCCGGTGCGCACCGCGGCGCCCGCTCGGCCCACTCGGCGTCGGTGGTGGGGTCGGCGAGCTCGACCACCGCGGCGAGCTGGGCGTCGCTCAGGCACCCGGCGGCGGCGGCCGCGGCGATGTGGGGGAGGTCGTCGAGCGCGCGGGCGGTCGCCACGCCGGCCCGCACGTCGCGGACGTGCACGCCGTCGGTGGCGGCGAGGGTGTCGTCCACGGAGCCGCGCTCGTCGAGCACCCGCGTGACGGCGAGCTCGCGCATGCGCCACCGCCGCTGCTCACGCACCGCCTCGGCCCGGGCCTCCTGCAGCCACGCCAGGGACCGGCACCGCAGGTCGTCGATCTCGTCGGCCCATCCGGACATGCCTGCATCATCCGTGGCGGGTGTGACAGGGATCGCGCTCCGCCCCGGCCCGCGCCCCGGCCCGTGCCCCGTCCAACCCCCATCCCGCTCTGCGCCCGGCGCCCGGACCGGCCCCGCCGGGCGGCGCGTCAGGCGGTGACGAGGTTGGGCGGACGCTCGCCCGCGAGCACGGCGACGGCGCCCTCGCACGCGAGCGTCGCCATGCGGGTGCGGGTCGCGACCGACGCCGAGCCGATGTGGGGGAGCAGGACGGCCCGTGGCGCGTCGAGCAGGCGGGGCTCGATCAGCGGCTCGCGCTCGAACACGTCGAGCCCGGCGGCGAAGATCGTGCCCGCGTGCAGCGCGTCGGCGAGGGCGGCCTCGTCGACGACCGGCCCACGCGCGGTGTTGACGAGCACCGCCGTCGGCTTCATCAGCGCGAGCCGTCGGGCGTCGATCAGGTGCGTCGTCTCGGGGGTCAACGGCACGTGCAACGACACGAAGTCGGCCCGGGCGAGCAGCACGTCGAGGTCGGGCACCCAGCCGGGCAGGCCGGTGTCGGCGCGGGAGTGGTGGATCACCGGCATCCCGAAGCCGCCGGCCCGGCGGGCCACGGCCCGGCCGATGCGCCCCATGCCGACGATGCCGAGGGTGGCGCCGTGCACGTCGACGCCGAGGTACTCGGTGATCTCCCAGCCGTCCCAGGCGCCGCCGCGCAGGTCACG
>CAIUKV010000064.1 GCA_903899845.1 uncultured Actinomycetes bacterium | reverse complement strand
CGGTCCGCATCTCGGTGAAGGCGTCGCGCACCGCCGCGGGTGAGGCGAGGCCGAGCCGGACCCCGCCGACGTCGGTCTTGTGCACGATCGTGGGGGCGTCCACCTTGAGCACCACGGGGTAGCCCAGCGCGTCTGCGGCCGCCACCGCGGTCTCGGCGTCGGTCACCCGGCGCGTGCGGACCACCGGGATCCCGAAGCACCCGAGCAGCCGGTGGGCGGCGTCGGGGTCGAGCCAGCCGCCGTCGGGCCGATCTGCGAAGGCGGCGTCGACCACGGCGCGGGCACCGGGGAGGTCGAGCCCGGTGACGTCGGGCACCACCCCCTCGGGCCGGGCCCGCCACTCGGCGAGGCGCGCGGCGCGGTCGAGCGCGGCGGCGGCGGCCTCGGGGAAGGCGAAGGTGGGGATCCGGCCGTCGGCCCGCTCGAGCTCGGGTCGGCCGTCGGGATCGAGGAAGCAGGCGACCACCGGCTTGGTGGATCCGCCCCCGGTGCCCCCGGCGGTGGCCGCGGGCGCGGTGGCCGCGAGGATGGCGGTGGCGATCTCGTCGGCCTCGGTGACGAGCGGCGGCACGTAGATCGCGATCACCGCGTCCACGGTGTCGTCGTCGAGGACGACCCGCAGGGCCCGTTCGAACACGGGGCCGCGCGCCGCGGCGACCAGGTCGATCGGGTTGCGGACCGAGGCGTCGGGGGAGGTGAACTCGGCCAGGCGAGCCTGGGTGGCCGCAGGCAGCTCGGGGACCTCGAGGCCCCGGGCCACGCAGGCGTCGGCGGCGAGGATCCCCGGCCCACCCCCGTTGGTCACGATCGCCACCCGCCGACCCCGGGGGAGCGGCTGGTGGGCGAGCAGGAGGGCGGTGTCGAACAGCTCCTCGAGCGTGTCGACGCGGACGACGCCGGCCTGGGCGAACAGGGCGTCGACCGCGACGTCGGGGGCCGCGAGCGCCGCGGTGTGGGATCCGGCGCCCCGGGCGCCCGCGGGGCTGCGGCCGCTCTTGACCGCGACGATCGGCTTCGTACGCGAGATGCGCCGGGCGAGCCGGGCGAACTTGCGCGGGTTCCCGAACGACTCGAGGTAGAGCAGGATCACGTCGGTGTCGGGATCCTCCTCCCAGTACTGCACGAGGTCGTTGCCACTGACGTCGGCCTTGTTGCCCATCGAGACGAAGGTGGAGATCCCGAGCCCGCGCGCCGCGCCCTGCCCGAGCAGGGCGATGCCGAGCCCACCGGACTGCGAGGCGAAGGCGATCCGCCCCGGCCGGGGGCGGTACGGAGCGAAGGTCGCGTTCATGCGCACGTCGTCGGCGGTGTTGAGGATGCCCATGCAGTTCGGTCCGATGACCCGCATGCCGTTGCGGCGGGCCCGGGCCACGACCGCGCGCTCGCGCTCCCGCCCTCCCGCGACCTCGGCGAACCCGGCCGAGATCACCACGAGGCCCCCGACGCCCGCCACCGCGCACTCCTCGACCACGCCGAGGACGGTGGCCGCCGGCGTCGCCACGATCGCGAGGTCCACGGTGTCGGGGATCGCCCCCACCGACGGGTAGGCCCGCACCCCGGCCACGGAGCCGGCGTGGGGATTCACGGGATACACGGGACCGGTGAACTCGCCGTCGATCAGGTTCCGGAACACCCCGTGGCCGATCGAGCCGGGCGTGCGGCTCGCACCCACCACGGCGATGCTGCGGGGTCGCAGCAGCCGGCGGATCGACGTCGCCTCGGCCGCGTGCTCGCGCGCCTGGCGGGCCGCGATCGACTGGGGGGTCGGCACCAGGTCGAGGACGATCTCGACCGTCCCGCCGTCGCTCGACTTGTGGATCTCGAAGCCGGCGTTGCGGAAGACCTGGAGCATCTTCCGGTTCCCGGTGAGCACCCAGGCCACGAACCGGTGGATCCCCTGCTCGAGCGCGGCGGCGGCGAGGTACTCGAGCATGATCGTGGCGAGGCCGCGCCCCTGCTGGTCGTCGGCGACGGCGAAGGAGACCTCGGCCCGGCCGTCGTCCTGGCGGAAGTACGCCGCGACCCCGACCACCCGGTCCCCGAGCTCGGCCACCACCGCGAAGTGCCGGTCGAGGTCGACGGTGGCCTGGCTCTCGAGGTCGCCGGCGCGGGTCACGGTGGTCGGACCGGCGAAGCGCAGGTAGCGGGACTGCTCCGACATGCGGGCGTACAGGTCGACCAGGGCGTCGCGGTCGTCCGGTCGCCGGGGCCGCAGGTGCACGGTGCCGCCGTCGGTGAGGACGACGTCGGCCGTCCAGTACGCCGGGATCTCGGGGAGGCTCACGGCGGTGGTCCCGGCCCGGCGGTCGGGGCCGTGGGCACGACCAGCACCGGGACCGTTGTGGACGCGAGCACCCGGCGGCTCGTGCTGCCGAGCTCGGCCGCGGTCCCGCCCACCCCGCGCTCGCCCACCACGACGAGGTCGGCGGCCTCGGACCGGGCGACGGCGAGGACGACCTCGGCGGGAGGGCCGTCGACGGCGATCCGGTCGGCGGGGACGTCGGCCCGGTCGAGGGCGGCGCACCAGCGGTCGGTGAACTCGCGGGTGATCGCCTCTCGGTGCGTCCCGGTGGCCACCCGGGCGTCGCCGATGCGGTCGAGCAGGCCGAGCGCGTGCACGGCCACGACCCGCGCGCCGGTCGGTCGGGCCAGGGCGATGGCCCAGTCCAGGGCCCGGGCCGCGTCGTCGGACCCGTCGATCCCGACCACGAGGCAGCGCAGCGCAGGCACGGCGGCCGTCATCCCGCGCCGGTGGCCCGGTCGTGCTGCACGCGCGCGGCGTCGACCGCGTCGGCGCCCGGCCCCCCGTGGGTCGGCGCCTCGTCGGAGGTGTACGTCCCGGTGAGTCGCCCGACCGTGGCGGCGACCGACCGCCGGAGGGCGGCGAGGTCGTACCCGCCCTCGAGGAACACGACCACCCGGCCGTCGGCCGGGGCCAGCGCAGCGATGCGCCCGGCCAGGTCGCCGTAGTCGCCCGCAGTCAATCGGTGGCCCGCCAGCGGGTCGTCGCGGTGACCGTCGAAGCCGGCCGAGACCAGGACCCAGGTCGGCGCGAACGCGGCCGCAGCGTCGACCAGCACGTCGTCGACCGCCCGGCGGTACATCTCGCCGGTCGCCCCGGCGGGCAGGGGGACGTTGATCGTCGCACCCGGGGCGCCGGCCCCGCCGGTCTCGTGGACCAGTCCGGTCCCGGGGTACAGGGGCGACTGGTGGACCGACGCGTAGGCCACCCGGGGATCGTCCCAGAACGCGTCCTGGGTGCCGTTGCCGTGATGGACGTCCCAGTCGACCACGAGCACCCGCTCACCCGCATCGGCCAGGGCGGCGGCCGCGATCGCGACGTTGTTCAGGAGGCAGAAGCCCATGCCGATCCCGGGGCGGGCGTGGTGCCCGGGGGGACGCACGGCCACGAACCCGGCGCCGCGCCCGGCGGCGCGCAGGGCGTCGACCACGGCGAGACCGGCACCCGCCGCGAGCACCGCCGTCGTGAAGGACCCGGCCGACACCGGTGTGTCGGGGTCGAGGTCGCCGCCGCCCTCGTCGGCGAGGCGGGCGAGCGACCAGGTGTAGCGGGTCGAGTGGACGCGAGCGATCTCCTCGGCGGTCGCGTCGCGCGGCGCCACCCGCACCACGCCGTCGGTCGCGATCCCGTCCGGGCCGAGAGCGTCGGCGACGCCGCGCCGGACCGCCTCCAGCCGAGCGGGCCGCTCGGGGTGCCCCATCCCGGTGTCGTGGCGGTCGAGGTCGCCGAGGTCGCTCCAGACGAGCACACCGCCGACGCTAGTCACCCGGGTCCGGCGATGACACCGGCGGTGGATGCGACGACGCGTCCTCACCAGAGCGACATGCCGGTGTGGACGACGACGAGGAACGCAACGGTACCCGCCACATCGGTCGCGGTCACGACCACGGGCCGGGCCCGGAGCACTCCGGCGGCGAAGAGGTGACGCCCGATCGGACGGACGAGGACGGCGACGACGATTCCGGCCGGGCCGATCCGGGCGAGCAGTCGGGCGAGCCGGCTCTGCGGTGCCTCGGTCCCCGCCAACCGGCGACCGAGGAGGAAGTGGAACGGGTCGGCCAGGCACAGCCGGGCGGTGGCAAGGACGAGGAACACGACCGCGGGGCTGGACTTCGCGGCGAGCAGGAGGAACGGCAGGCGCGGGCTGAGCAGGCAGAGAAGCATGGGCCACCGGATCAGGGCCGGGGAGAGGATCGTGCCGAGCCAGGACATGACCGTGATTGCGATGAGCGGAGCGGTCAGGCCCCGGTGCTCCCGGGCGACGAGGACCTGGAGACGGGGAGCCCCGTGCCGGTCCCAGGCGGCCCGGGCCCGGGTCCGGATGGCGCGACCCGGGGGCGGGGACCCCGTGCGGGAGAGGACCGGCGGTCCGGCGACCATGGGCTCAGGGTGGCGGTGCGGGATGGACGTCCGGTGTGCGCCGGGTGTCGCCGGGGCGACATCGGCGCGAACTCCGCCGACCGGGGCCCGGATGGGTCAGAGCCAGCCGCTGCGCCGGAAGGCGCGGTGCAGGAGCATGCAGGCGGTGGCCATGACCAGCAGCACCAGGGGGTACCCGAGCGGTGAGCTCAGCTCGGGCATGGTGTCGAAGTTCATCCCGTAGATCCCGGCGATCATGGTCGGGACCGCGGCGATGGCGACCCACGCGCTGATCTTGCGCATGTCCTCGTTCTGCTGGAGCGACACCTGGGTCATGTTGGCGTCGATCGCGGTGGCGAGCAGGTCGGCGAGGATCCGGGTCCGCGCGACGATGCGGCCGAGCTGCTCGAGCACCACCGTGAACTCGGCGTGGACCATCGGGACCTGGAAGTGGGGGTTCGCCCGCAGGGCGCGCTCCAAGGGGTCGTAGAGCCCGTCCGTCACGATGAGCAGCTCGAGGATCTCGCGCCGGAGCCGGTACAGCCGCTCGGTGGGACGGGACCGGCTGCCCGAGAAGACGTCGGCCTCCACCTCGAGGACGTCGCTCTCGAACCCGTCGATCGCCGGGCCGTAGTCGTCGACGATGCGTTCGACGATCCGGGCCAGGACCGCAGGCACCCCGGCCCGCAGGAACCGGGGATCGGCCTCGAGGTCCCGGCGCACCCCGTCGAGCGGACTCGCCGGGCCGTAGCGCACGGTGATCACGAACCGGTCACCGAACACCACGCAGATCTCGCCGAGGACGAGGCGCTCGAGTCGGTCGTTGTACTCCGCCGTCCGCAGCGACAGCCAGATGGCGCCGTCGACGAGCTCGAACACCGGTCGTCGGTGCGGGGCGACGATCGCGTCGACGTCGAGCGCGTGGAGCCCGAAGGCGGCGGCGACCTGAGCCATCTCGTCCCGGTCGGGCATGCGCAGACCGACCCAGACGAAGGCGTCGGGCTTCTCGAGCCAACGCGGGACGTCGTCGATCTCCAGGTGGTCGGTAACCCGTTCCCCGTCGCTGTACGCCGCGCAGTCGACGATCACCCGGTCATTGTCGCAGGCGCTCGGACGGACTGCACCCCCTGGGCCGGAGGTCAGGGGTGGGCCATCCCCGCCCGGAGCAGTCGACCGGGCCGGGCGTCGGTGGCGACGCCGTCGCGGGTCAGGACCCGACCGTTGACGATCGTGGCGACGTAGCCCCGAGCGGTCTGGACCAGTCGCCGGGCCCCGCCGGGGAGGTCGTCGACGACCCGGGGAAGGTCGGGGGCGACCTGGTCGAGGTCGAGCACGGTCACGTCGGCGGCGAAGCCGGGGCGGAGCATCCCGCGGTCGTGCAGCCGCCAGATCGCGGCGGGCTTGCGGGTGATCATCGGGATCGCCTCCTCGATGGAGAGCAGTCCGCGCTCGCGGACGAACCAGGCGAGGAGGTGGGTCTGGATCGAGCAGTCGAGGATCTGGCTCACGTGGGCACCGGCATCGGAGAAGGTCATCGCCGAGTACGGCGACCGCAGGATCTCGAGCAGCGCGTCCTCGGGCTGCGGCGTGAGCGTCTGGACGAAGAACTGGTGCAGGTCCGACTCCAGCGCGAGGTCGATCATGCACTCGACCGGGTCCACGCCCCGCTCCCGCGCGACCTCGGCCACGGTCGGGTTGGGCAGGTAGGGCGAGCGCAGCACCGTGAGCACGTCGAAGTCGGGCTTGCGGGCCTCGCCGCCGATGGGCCGGCCGTAGTCGCCGTGGTGGGCCTCGTGCACGAGCCGGGCCCGGATCTCCGGGTCGCGCAGGCGGGCCTGTTGCACCTCGAGCGGCTCGCTGCGCAGCGCGGCCCACGCGGGCAGCTTGTCGAAGGGGAGGCGCGTCCGGAACGACACGATGACCGCGACGCCGCGGCAGTGGGCGAGGCCGTACATCTCGCCGCCCCGGGCGTGGGTCTCCTCCATCAGGCGCAGGGTGTTGGCCCCGTTGCTCATGGCGAAGAGCCCGAAGGTCATGGGGACCCCAGTGGCCACGCACAGGTCGCGCAGTCGGGTGTGGTAGGCCGCGCGCACCGCGGGGTCGGGTGACATCCCGGCCGGATCGGATGCGAGCTGGAACACCGCCTCCGACTCCCGACCGACCAGCTCGACCAGGCGCACCACCTCGTCCCAGTCGGCCAGGCGCGACGCCACCGGCCGGTCGTCGGAGGTCTCGTGCTGGTCGGAGCGCGAGGTGGAGAAGCCGACCGCGCCGGCGGCGAGCCCGGCCCGCAGCTCCTGCTCCATGGCCGCGAGGTCGTCGTCGGTGGCCGTCTCGGTGAAGGCTCGCTCACCCATCGCCCAGGTGCGCAGGGCCGAGTGGCCGATGCAGGCGGCGTAGTTGAGGCCCTTGGGGAGGGCGTCGACGGCGTCGAGGTACCCGGCGAAGGTCGACCAGGTCCAGTCGATGCCCTGGGCCATCGCGTCGCCGGAGATGTCCTCGGCCCGCTCCAGGTTGCGCACCACGAGGGCCCGGTGCTCGGCGCTCGCCGGCGCCAGCGTGAAGCCGCAGTTCCCCATGACCGCGGTGGTGACCCCGTGCCAGCACGACGACGTGCCCAGGTCGTCCCAGAAGACCTGCGCGTCCATGTGGGTGTGCCCGTCGACGAAGCCGGGGGCCACGACCAGCCCGTCGGCGTCGATCTCCTCGCGCCCGGTCCCGGCGACCGTCCCCACCTCGACGATGCGGCCGGCCGCGATCGCGACGTCGCCGCGGAACGCAGGCTCGCCGCTGCCGTCGACGACCGTGCCGCCCCGGATGACCAGGTCGAAGTCCATCGTGCCCCCTCTGCCCCGCCGGTCGGCGTTCGGAACGACCCGACCTACGCTACCGGTGATGCACCCGGAGCACATTGAGGTCCTCGACGCCGCGGGTCTGGCGACCGCGCTCGACTGGGCGGCGGCCGAGGGCTGGAACCCGGGTGTGGACGACGGACCGGCGTTCCTCGCCGCGGATCCCGAGGGCTTCTTCGGCGCCCACGTCGACGGCGAGCTCGCGGTCACGGTGTCGCTCGTCCGGTACGACGACCGCTTCGCCTTCGGCGGCTTCTACATCGCGGCTCCCGACCATCGGGGGCGGGGGATCGCTCGGGCGCTGTCGCGCGTCGTGCTCGAACGGGCCACCGGACGCGTGGTGGGGCTGGACGCGGTGCTCGAGCAGGAAGCGACCTACGCGCGTGACGGGTTCGTCACCGCACACGGGACGACCCGGTACACGTGGACGCCGACGACCGCCGGCCCGCCGGTCGATCCGCCGGTCGATCCGCCGGTCGATCCGCCGGTCGATGCACGCTCGGTCGGCGTCGGGATCCTCGCCGAGTACGAGCGCGCCCTGTTCCCGGCTCCCCGCGCCCGGTTTCTCGACGCGTGGCTGGCGATGCCGTCGGCCGTGAGCCGGGCGGTGGTGCAGGACGGCGTGCTCGAGGGATGGGGCCTTCGTCGCCGCTGCCGGTCGGGGCACAAGATCGGGCCCCTCTTCGCCGACTCGCCCGGAATCGCCGACGTGCTGTTGCGGGCACTCGTCCGCGATGCCGACGGTCCGGTGTCGCTCGACGTGCCGGACCCCAACCTCGGAGCACGCAGCTTGGTCGATCGGCACGGGATGACGCCGGTGTTCTCGACGCGACGGATGTACCGCGGTCCGGCCCCGGTGCTCGATCTCGACCGTGTGTACGGGGTGACGACCCTGGAGCTCGGCTGACCGAGGGATCGAGGCGGTCCGCGCGGTCGCGGCGGAGCGGTCGCGGCGGCGCGGGCGTGGCTCCGGGCCGGTCGAGGTTGCGATACGGTCCGGCCATGCCGAGCCGGGGTCGCTTCCGTCCGGGCCGACGCGGCGTCACCGCCGCGGTGGTGGCCGCCGTCCTGCCCGGGTCGCTCCTCCTGGGTGCCGCGGGGGCGGGGGCCGCCCCGGCGGTGCCGGTGGTGACCGGTCCGATCACCGGCGGCAACGGGGTGCCGGTGATCCTCTCCACGAGCTTCGACCTCGCCCAGTTCGGCTACGTGCGCGAGGAGTTCGTGATGCGGGGCGACGCCACCGCCTACGCGCCGACGGCACCGCTCACCGAGGACGGGCGCTGGCAGGTCACTCCGACGAGCACGGCCCCGTACGTCACCCGCCTCGTGGTGGTCCGGCCGATCGACCGGGCCGACTTCAACGGCACCGTCTTCGTCGAGTGGCTCAACGTCACCGCGGGCGCGGACAGCGCGGTGTCGTGGACCCAGTCGCACCTCGAGCTGCTGCGCGAGGGAGCGGCATGGGTCGGGGTGTCGGCCCAGGCGGTCGGCGTGCAGGGGGCCCAAAGCGTGGCGCCGGGCGCAGCGCCGGGTGGTCTGCGGGGGAGCGATCCGGCCCGCTACGGGACGCTCACGCATCCCGGCGACAGCTACTCCTACGACATCTTCACGCAGGCCGCGCGGGCGGTTCGGGGTGAGGGTGGCGTGGCGCCGCTCGGCGACCTCCGACCCAAGCGCCTCGTCGCCACGGGCGAGTCGCAGTCGGCGACCCGGCTCGTGACGTACATCAACGCGGTGCAGCCGCTGGCCGAGGCGTACGACGGGTTCCTCGTGCACAGCCGGTTCGGGAGCGCCGCGGCGCTGAGCCAGAGCCCGCTGCCCGACGTCCCGGCGCCGCTCCCGGCCCGACTGCGGACCGACCTCGACGCGCCGGTGCTGGTGTTCCAGACCGAGGGAGACGTCGGACCGCTGGGCTCGGCCGCGGCGCGACAGCCCGACACGAAGCGCATCCGGACGTGGGAGGTCGCCGGAACCGCCCACGCCGACGTCTACACGACCCTGGGCTTCACCGATGTCGGCGACGGCTCGGCCGAGCGGGCGCTGCTCGACTACACGAACCTGTCGCGCGGGCCGCTGAACTGCACGACTCCGATCAACGCGGGCCCGCAGTACGCAGTGCTCATGGCCGGGGTGTCGCACCTCGACCGCTGGGTCCGGGGCGGTGCCGCCCCGCCGAAGGGCGCCCCGCTGCAGGTGACCGAGGGTCCCGGCCGGGTCACCGGCGGGAGGACCGTCCCGAGCTACGTCGTCGCCCGTGATCCCGACGGAGTGGCGCTCGGTGGCATCCGCACCCCGTTCGTCGACGCCCCCCGGGCCGCCCTGACCGGGGAGACCAACGAGGGCGGATCGTTCTGCGGGCTCTTCGGAACGACCCGGGCCTTCGATGCGGCCACCCTGGCCCGGCGCTACCCGACGCGTGAGGCGTTCCTCGAGCAGTTCCGGCGTTCGGCCAAGCAGGCGGTGCGGGCCGGCTTCCTGCTGCCCGAGGAGGCCGAGCGGATGGTCGCGGCGTCGAACCGGGTCCCCTACGGCGGGTGAGCGCGACCGCTCCGGGTCCACCGGGCCCGTCCGGGGTCTAGGTTCGTCGGCGTGCCCACCTTCACATCGTTCGACGGGACCGAGATCTGGTTCGACGACCAGGACGAGGGCGGTCCCGCCGTGGTGCTCCTGCACGGATTCGCGGCCGACACCAATCTGAACTACGTCCGCCCCGGCCTCCTCGACGCCCTCGTCGACGCCGGCGCGCGCGCCATCGCCATGGACTTCCGTGGCCACGGCCTGTCGGGCAAGCCCCACGATCCCGACGCCTACGCCGACCACGCGCTCGCCCGCGACGTCACTGCGCTCCTCGACCACCTCGGGATCGCGGCGGTGGCGGTCGTGGGCTACTCGATGGGCGCGCGGGTCGCACTCCACCTCGGGGTCGGCGACCCCCGGGTGACCCGGGTCGTCGCGCTCGGCGTCGGGACCGCCTCGCTCGTGCGGCCCGATGCGGGTGGGTCGACCATGGCCGACGCCCTCCTCACCGAGGACCCCGACGCGATCACCGACCCGCTCGGCCGCCGCTTCCGCCGCCTGGCCGACTCGGTCCGGGCCGACCGGGTCGCCCTGGCCGCCTGCATGTCCCGTCCGCCCGGGGGCTTCGACGACGACCTCGCCGCCGTCACCGTGCCGGTGCTCGTGGTCGCCGGCGCCGACGACGACCTGGCCGGAGATCCGGCCGGCCTGGCCGACCGGGTCGCCGACGGTCGCTCCCTCACGGTGCCCGGGGGCCACTTCGACGCCAACGGGCACCCCGCCCTGCAGGACGCGGTCATCGACTTCGTCCTGGCCGGGTGACGGTGGGTCACTACGACGCCGTCGTCGTCGGCTCCGGGCCCAACGGGCTCATGGCCGCGATCACCATGGCCCGGGCCGGCCGGCGCACCGTCGTGTTCGAGGCCGCGTCGACCCCTGGGGGCGGGTGCCGGTCGGCGCCGCTCACCGTGTCGGGGTTCGTCCACGACGTGTGCGCTGCGGTGCACCCCACGGCGCTCGCCTCCCCGGCGTTCGCCACCGTCCCACTGGGCGAGCGGGGGGTGGAGTGGTGCCATCCCGAGATCCCGCTGGCGCATCCGCTCGACCACGGCCGTGCGGCCCTGCTGCACCGGTCCGTGGCCGACACCGCCGACGGCCTCGGAGCCGACGGCCCGGCCTACCGCCGACTGATGCAGCCGTACGCCGACCGGGCCGGTGCGCTCGCCGCCACCGTGCTCGCGCCGCTCACCGTGCCGCGGGTACCGGTGACCGCAGCCCGCTTCGGGGCCCACGCCGTCCGCCCGGTCCGCCGCCTCGCCCGCCGCTTCCGCGGCGACGGCGCCCCGGCGCTCCTCGCCGGCTCGGCGGCCCACTCCATGGTGTCGCTCGACGCGCCGGCCACGGCCGGGTACGGCCTGTTGCTCAACCTCCTCGCCCACGGCGTGGGCTGGCCGGTCGCCCGCGGGGGCTCGCAGGCGATCGTCGACGCGCTGGTGGCCGAGCTCCGTCATCACGGGGGTGAGATCGTCACCGACCACGAGGTCACCGACCTGGCCGAGCTGCCGCCGGCACCCACGACGCTGCTCGACCTCACGCCCCGGCAGCTCCTCGCGATCGGCGGGGACCGGATACCGATGCGCTACCGCCGCACGCTCGGCCGCTACCGCTACGGGCCCGGCGTGTTCAAGATCGACTGGGCGCTCTCGGAGCCGGTTCCCTGGACCGCGCCCGACGTGCGCCGAGCCGGCACGGTGCACGTGGGCGGCACCCTGGCCGAGATCGCCGACGCCGAGGCTGCGGTCCTGGCCGGCCGGGTGCCCGACCGGCCGTTCGTCCTGTTCGTCCAGGCCTGCGGCGCCGATCCGACGCGTGCCCCGGTCGGTCGCCACACGGGCTGGGCCTACTGTCACGTGCCCAACGGGTCGACGGTCGACTGCACGGACGCGATCGAGTCCCAGATCGAGCGGTTCGCCCCGGGCTTCCGCGACACCGTGCTCGCCCGGCGCACGGTCGACGCCGTGGGGATGGAGCGCTACGACGCGAACTACGTCGGCGGGGACATCAACGGGGGTGCGGGCACCCTGTCCCAGCTCTTCACGCGACCGTCGGTGTCGCCGTGGCCGTGGGTGACCCCGATCCCGGGCGTCTACCTCTGCTCGTCGGCGACCCCGCCGGGTGGTGGGGTGCACGGCATGTGCGGATGGCACGCGGCCCGGGCGGCGCTGCGCCGCAGTCGCTGACGGCTCAGGTCGCGCGACGCCGGAAGCGCTTCCGGCGGGCGGGGGGATCGGGGGATGGCGCGGCTTCGGTGCGCGCGTCGGTGAGGATCGTCTCGGCGTCGGTGCGCGCGTCGGTGAGGATCGTCTCGGCTTCGGTGCGCGCGTCGGTGAGGATCGTCTCGGCTTCGGTGCGGGTGCGTTCGAGCAGCGCGGCGCGGGCCTCGTCGAGCCGCTCGACGAGGATCGTGGCCTCCCGGGCCGCCTCGTCGCGGATGCGGGCCGCGTCGAGCAGGGCCTCGTCGCGCAGGCGGGCCCGCTCGTCGTCGGCGGCGCGTGCCGCCCGCGCCTTCGCGTCGAGCGCCTCCCGGCGGATCTGCTCCGCCGCGGTGACGGCGCTGCTCTGGAGCCGCTCGGCCCGCAGCTCGGCCTCGGCCACGACGGCCCGGGCCTCGGCGTCGGCCACCGCGCGCAACCCGTCGACGTCCCGGTGGGCCTGGTCGAGCGTGCGCCGGTGCTGGGCCTGCGCCTCGGCCAGGAGGGTGGCGGACTCGGCCCGCGCCGCGTCGCGGGTGCGGGCGGCCGCGAGCTCGGCGTCCGCGCGGATCACCAGCGCGGTCTGCTCGGCGCGCCGCCGGGCCTTCTTGGCCCGTCGGAGCTCCTTGTGCAGGCGGGCGGCGGCCTCCCGTTCGGTCCGCCCCGCAGCCTGCTTCCCCACGGGGCCGAGGTTAGGGAGCGCAGCCCGTCGGTCGGTGGACGCCCAGGTCCGGGCCGGTGACGGCCGGGCGCGCGTGGGTCGCTCAGCCGCGACGCGCGCGCCGCAGGCCCCGACGCCCGGGCGCCGGAGGCGCACCGTGGGGTACGGCGTCACCGCCCGGGGCCGGCGCCGCTGCCGGTGCGGTTCCGGGATCCGAGGGATCGATCCAGAACTCGTCCGGGAGGGCGTCGACGGTGAACGGGCGGCTGGGCGCCGCCGCCCCCGCCGGGTTGCCGAGGACCTGGTCGATGGTGGCGGCGACCTCGGCGTCGAATCGGGCGGCGTCGAGGAGGCGGGTGGCCTCGTCCCGGGCGGCGGTGACGATGGTGTCGGCCTGGCCCCGCGCGTCGGCGAGGACCTGCTCGGCGGCCGCTCGGGCCTCGTCGCGGAGTCGGGCCGCCTCCAACAGGGCCTCGTCGCGCCGGCGCTGCAGCTCGTGGGCGAGCTCGGCCTCGAGCCGCCCGCGTTCGGATCGGATCTCCTGGCGCGCCCGCTCGAGGGCGGCGTCGGCCGACGCCTGGGCCCGCTCGGCGGTGAGTTCGGCGCGCGTGGCGGCGGCCTCGGCCTCAGCGGTGACCACCGCCCGGGCCTGGGCCAGGATCTCGGTGGCCCGGGACCGGGCGGTCTCGACGATGCCGGCGGCCTCGGCGTCGGCCCGGTCGACCAGGCGCCGGTGCTTGCGTGCGGCCTTGGTGACGGCGCGGAGCCGGGTCTCGGCGGCGGCGACCTCGGCCGCGGCGGTCACGGCTGCGGCCCGGGTGGTGGCCTCGGCGAGGATGATCCGGCGCTCCTGGCGGGCGTCGCGGACGATCTTGTCGGCCCGTCGGCGCGCCGCCCGCTCCCGACGTCGGGCGTGCCGGCGGCGGCCTCGGCTCCCGGGGGGGTCGGTCTTGCCGGCTCGGGAACTGCGCTTGCCCATCGCCCGAGTCTACGAACGGGCTGCGGGGCCTGCCAGGGCCTCGGCCGGCGGGACCTACCGCCGGCGGACCGTGAAGGTGCAGATCACGGTCTCGTCGGCCTGCACGTCGAAGAACGCGGTGCTGCCCACCACCGACGAGTCGGATCCGCCGCCGCGGTCCTGGCAGCTGCCAGCCACCAGGTCCCAGCCGTCGGCGGGCTGGAGCGTCCACGGTGACACACCCACGGCGACGGTGAACCCGGCCTGCCCGAAGCCGTTCGGGGATCCGCTCGTCTCGACGATGGCCGACCCTCCGGGGCCGGTCAGGAGGAACGAGCCGGTGCCGCCCTGGGACACCACCCGCATGACGATGATCCCGGTGGCGGTCGGCGGCGGGGGCGGCGGCGTCGTCGGCGGCACGGGAGGGCTCGTGGGCGGCACGGGCGCCGGGGTCGTCGCCGGGGTCCGGGGGGTGGTCGGGCTCGGGGTCGGTGGCGAGGTCGGCGGCGCCGTCGTCGGCGGGAGCGTGGTGGGCGCGGTCGGTGGCGGTGTGAGCAGGAGTGCCCACGCGACGAGGCGGGCCCGCCGGGCACCCTCGGGAGCGACCGAGGTCGTGTACTCGGCGGTGAAGCGGCCACCGGCCGGGATGGTCACGTCGTAGCGCACCACCGGGTCGGCCTGGACGACGATCGGCTGGGGGCGGAAGCGGATCCGCTCCACCGAGGGGGCGATGGCCTTCGGG
>CAIUKV010000063.1 GCA_903899845.1 uncultured Actinomycetes bacterium | reverse complement strand
TCCTGCCAGGTGGCGGGCCGGGTCCCGAGCAGGCCGCGCAGGTCGTCGAGGTCGGCGGCGGTGGCGGCGACCCCGATCTCGTCGGCCCGCTGCAGGTGCCGGGCGAGCCGGAACGCCGTGCGCAGCCGGTACTGCTCGAACTCGTCGGCCGCGGTGATCGACCGGAGCTGCTCCACGAGATGGGCGCCGGCCACGGCCACCGGCGAGACCGTCGCGTCGGGCAGCGCCACCGGCTCGAGGGTGGTCCCGAGGATCTCGGCGAGCGCCTCGACCGCGAAGAGGTTGGTCTCGCAGCACCACTGCAGGTTGGTCATGTAGTCCGACCCGGGTGCGGGGTCGGCCAGTGCGGCGTGGAACGCGAGCTGGTTGCTCAGGGTGAACGCGAAGTGGTGGTGCTGCACCGCCCGGAGGTCGACCGGCACACCCCCCCGGGCCTCGTACACCGCGTAGAGCCGCTCCATGTCGCCGTAGTGGAGGATCGAGTCGCGCTGGCGGAACCCGGCGAGGTCCATCATCGGGTCGCCGACGTGCGTGAGCTCCAGGTCGAGCACGGCCACGAGCCGTCCGTCGGCGTGGTGGAACTGACCCGAGTCCCACACCACCACCGACTCGCGCCCGCGCGGGTCGAGCGGGTTGCGCCGGAGCCAGCCCAGGCAGAACTCGAGGAAGGGGTCGGGTCGCCGCTTGTGCGCCCGGTACACCCGCTCGTAGCGGTCCACGCCGACCGATGCCGGGGTGCACCGCGCGTCGGCCGGCCCGGCGCCCGCGTGGTCGATCCCGGCCGCGACGAACGGCGCCGGGTCGAGCGCGTGGATCGCCGCGAGCACACCCATGTACTCGTCCATGACCGCGTCACGGGTCACGTCGGGCACGCCGTCGAAGTCGGCCCGGCCCGGCACCCGGTCGGTGACGAACGCGGCCGGGTCGTCGCACCACCCGTGGACGGCGGGGACCGGGATCCCGGCCGCCCGGAGCCCGGCCTGGGCCGTCATCTCGTGGCGCAACGGCCACACGCCGGGGATGTCGACCCGCTCGCCCCGCACGCACAGCGCGAGGGTCTCGTCGCCGCGGACGGCGTCGACGAACCACACCGGACGCCACCGGGGCTGGCGCACGACCGCGGTGACCTCGGCCCCGAGCCGGTCGGCCACCCAGGCCCGGATGCGGTCCTCGTGACCGGCGTCGGCGGCGGACCGGAGCACGCATTCACCCTAGGTCACCCCGGCCCTCCCGCCCCGGGGCACCCGGGGACCGCACCGGGAGCGACCCGGGAACGGTCGGGACCCGTCGGGCGTTACCCTATTCGTGTCACCGTCTTCTGGTGTCACCGGGCCCCCCGTCGCCGGGACCCGTCCCCGAGCGCAGGGAGCGCACCGTGGAGCAGTCCGACCCCGTCGCCCCCCCGGCCGAGC
Source organism: uncultured Actinomycetes bacterium (assembly GCA_903899845.1). GTDB lineage: Bacteria > Actinomycetota > Acidimicrobiia > IMCC26256 > PALSA-555 > CAIUKV01. Next base: position 134 of record CAIUKV010000063.1, on the reverse strand, counting down.
CGGCCGCCCCGGTGGAGGACGAATCGGTGCGCGAGCGCCTGGTCGAGGCGGCGATCGCGGCCGAGCTCGCCACCGGCCGGCGCGAGGAGACCACCGAGGAGGCCCGCCGCCACGTCCTGATCCGGATCGGGCGC
>CAIUKV010000062.1 GCA_903899845.1 uncultured Actinomycetes bacterium | reverse complement strand
GCCGCGGTCTCGGCCGCGCCGTCGCCGTTGCGGTCCCACACCGCCACGGGCCGCCCGACCTCGGCCAGGGCCAGGCAGGAGGCCCGGCCGATGCCGGAGCCGCCGCCGGTGACGACCACCGGGGTGGGGGGCCGGGCGAGGGGCGTGGCGAGCGGCGGCCCGGGGGCTCCTCCGGGTCGGGCACTGGGTCGGGCACTGGGTCGGGCACCGGGTCGGCGCCGGGTCGGGCACCGGGTCGGCGCCGGGACGCCATGCTTACATGACCGGGTGGCCGCCCGCCGCCCCCGGCTCCTGGCTCCGGTCGTCGCCGCCTTCCTCGCTGCGGTCGTCGTCGTGGTCGTCGTCGTGGTCGTCGTCGTGGGTCTCGTGCCCTCGGGCGGTGGGACCGCCGCCGACGACCGGGCGCTCACCGGGACCGACTGGGTGCTCGACCAGGCGGCGAGCGGTGTCGCGCCGCTGGTGCCCGCGTCACGGGTGACGGCCCGGTTCGCCTCCGGGTCGCTGACCGGCCGCGCCGGCTGCAACCGGTACGCCACCCGCTACCGCCGGTCCGCGGCGACGTTGCGCGTCGACCCCGCGGTCGCGACGACCCGGATGGCCTGCGACGAGCCGACCGGGCGCCTCGAGGCCGCCTACCTGGCCCGGCTCGGCGCGGTGCGCGCGGTCGCCGTGACCGGGCGGGTGCTCACCCTCCGGACCGGGGGCGCAGGCCCCCTGGTGTTCCGGGCCCGGGGCGCCGACGGCGTCCCGGGCGAGGGTCGTTGACGCGGCGGTCCGGGTTCTCTAGCGTGCCGGGCGCCCGCCCCTCCCGGGGCGGCGCACTTCCTGCGGGAAAGGAACGCACATGAGCATGGACTCCCCGGCCCCCACCCCCCCTCCGGGGAACCCGTTGATCGGGTACTGGAAGCTGGTCGTTCTCGAGCGGTACGCCAAGTTCGACGGCCGGGCCAACCGGGCGGAGTACTGGTGGTACTTCCTGGCCCAGCTGATCATCGGGGTGGTGCTGCAGCTGCTCGGCAACGTCTCGAGCATCTTCTCGATCGTCTACCTCCTCTACATGCTGGCGGTCTTCATCCCGGGACTGGCCGTGGCGATCCGGCGGCTGCACGACACGGGCAAGAGCGGCTGGTTCGTCCTGCTGGCGCTCATCCCGTGCGTCGGTGTGATCATCCTGATCGTGTTCCTCGCCACCGAGGGCACCAAGGGACCCAACAAGTACGGCGCCTCGGCCACCTGATCGAGCCCGCCCCACGTCCGACGACGGGCCCGGCGCTCCGGCGCCGGGCCCGCTCGCGTCCGGTTGCCGGAGCGCGCGGTGGTCGGCGGCTCAGCCGGCCTTCCACGCCGACAGGTCCCGACCGATCAGGGCCTCGGTCCGGTCGATGTCGTCGGCGTAGAGCGCCACGAGGCGGGCCCGGAGCTCGGGCGGGAGCGGCGGCGGCGCCGTGGTGTTCCACACGGTCACCCGGTCCTTGACCCGCGCCCGGGCCCGGGCCGGCAGCACCCGCTTGAGCGCGGCCTTGGCCGGCGACGACTCCTTGGCGAAGCGCAGGATCGACCGGTGGCGGGGCACCTGCGTGACGTTGTGGCGCCGGTCGAGCGGGGGCGTGAAGTCGGGATCGACGCCGAGGAAGGCGAACGTCTCGCGGACCATCGCCGCGGGATCCGCGACGAGATCCTCGTACAGGAAGACCCGCACCCGGTCCGGGCCGAAGTGACCGATCCAGCGCTCGAGGGCGTCGGCGTAGTACCCCATCGCGAGGTAGTGGCGCCAGGTGCCCCCGGCGAGCTCGGTGTCGACCGCCGTCCCGAAGTCGGTGAGGGGCTCGAGGTGCGCGCCCACGTGCATGTTGTAGGCGGAGAAGGCCCGGTCGCTCGGGTCGCGCAGGACGGCGACGATCCGGGCCGCAGGGATCTCGGCCCGGATGCGGTCGGCCGCCACGGCCGTCTGGAGGTAGTTGGTCGAGGCCTCGCCGATCGCCCGCTCGCCCCGCACTCCGGTGAAGAGCGCCTCGTAGGCCGGGCGGTCGCGGACCTGGCGCTGCAGGAACGGGCCGTCGGGATCGTCGTGGTCGCGCAGCGACCAGTACGACGGCTCCTTGAGCGGGCTCATGAACACGTCCGGGTGGGTGCCGAGGTACGCGGCCAGCGAGGTGGTCCCCGCCTTGTTGGCGCCCACGATGAAGAAGTTCGGGAGCATGGCGACGGCACCCCCGCAGGGCCGTTGGGTCCGGACTCGGTGGCCACGCGGGCGTCCCGAGCCGGTGCGGACGTGGACAGTGGCGGAGGGAGTGGGATTCGAACCCACGGTAGGTTGCCCCACACACGCTCTCCAGGCGTGCCGATTCGTCCGCTCTCGCATCCCTCCCGAGCGGAGGATCGTACCGGAGCCGCCCGCAGGCGGTGGATGCGTCGGACGCGACGGGCGGGGCGGATGCGTGGGGTCCGCCGGACCGGGGCGGGGACCCGGGGGGTAGTCTCGGCGGGCGGACCGTGCTAGGCGGGGAGCTCGTGGTGCCCTGTACCCCAAACCCACGTAGGGGGGGCTGAACTCCCGTCCGAGACCCGGACCGCGCCACGCACGACCCGGGCGACGGTGCCGAGGATCGGGTCCTGCGCAACGGGGTCCCGCCAACCGAGTCAGGTCCGGAAGGAAGCAGCTCTCCGCGGATCCCCCCGTGTGCCGCAGGGAAGCCGGGTCCGAGTCGTCGTCGGGGCACCGACGTGGTGGCGGACGGGCCGACGGCGGGTGCACGGTCCGCACCCGCGGGCTCATCGCGGGTCGGCGGTCGCCTCGAGGTCTCGGGGGGTCACGAACGCGTCCAGGCGCGCGGTCCCGGGCGCGAGTGCGGCCCAGGGTCCGGTGACGGTCAGCGCGGTGAGCGCGCCGGTCGGGTACTTGCCCGCGATCCGATGGGCGGTGCTGGGGTTCCCGCCGTCGGCGAGGTCGAGCGCGAGGTCCTGGGTGGTCGGGTTGTGCCCGACCACGAGCAGCGTCGTGACCGCCTCGTCGACCGCCCGGATCCGGTCGAGCACGGTGTCGGGGTCGGCGAGGTAGAGGCCGGGCTCCACCGCGATGCCGACGGTGGCCGGGAGGCCGAGCCGGGCCAGGGTCTCGCAGGTGCGCCGGGCCGAGGAGCACAGGGCCAGGTCGGGGACCAGCCCGGCGGCCCGCAGGTGGCGTCCCATCCGGTCGGCGGCCGCGCGTCCCCGCTCGTTCAGGGGTCGGTCGTGGTCGCGGGTCCCCGGGTCGGCCCACGACGACTTGGCGTGGCGGAGCAGGAGCAGCCGGTGCATCCGCCGAGCCTGCCACGCCCGGCGGCGGGTGTCCGCTCTGCGCCTACGATCGGAGGCGATGGCCTACCAGTCCCTCTACCGCAAGTACCGGCCCCAGCGGTTCGTGGAGCTCGTCGGCCAGGACCACGTCACCACGGCGCTGCGCAACGCGGTGCGCGACGGTCGGGTCGGCCACGCCTACCTCTTCAGCGGGCCACGCGGCACCGGCAAGACGACGACCGCCCGCATCCTGGCCAAGGCCCTGAACTGCCTCGACCTCGGTCCCGACGGTGAGCCGTGCGGCGTCTGCGACCACTGCAGTGCCGTGGCCGCAGGAACGTTCCTCGACCTGTTCGAGCTCGACGCCGCGTCGAACCGCGGGGTGGGCGACACGCGGGAGCTGCTCGAGCGGATCGCGTTCCGCAGTGCGACCGGCGGCAAGAAGGTGTACATCCTCGACGAGGTCCACATGCTCACCGACGCGGCGGCCAACACGCTGCTGAAGAGCCTCGAGGAGCCGCCCGACCACGTGGTGTTCGTGCTCGCGACCACGAACCCCGAGCAGGTGCTGCCGACGATCCGGTCGCGCACGCAACACTTCGAGTTCTCCCTCCTGACGACCGACGCGCTCGCCGCCCACCTCGCCGACGTGTGCGCGCGCGAGGGGGTCGAGGCCGACCCCGAGGCCCTGGCGATCGTCGCCCGGGTGGGCGCGGGCTCGGCCCGGGACTCGCTGTCGCTCCTCGACCAGGCGCTCGCGCATTCCACGGGTCGGCTCGAGGCCGAGGCGACGGCGGCGTTGTTCGGCGGCGCGCCGTTCGAGCTGCGGCTGCGGATCCTGCAGGCCGTCGCCGATCAGGAGCCCGCGCTGGTCCTGGTCGAGCTCGGCGCGCTGCTCGAGGCCGGCCACGCGCCCCGGCGGGTCGCCGACGACCTGCTGCGGTCGGCCCGTGACGCATTCCTCCTGCACGCCGGCGCCGGGCGGGTCCCGGTCGACGGCCCGCCGGAGGAGACCGAGGCGTTGCGCACCGTCGGCGATGCGCTGGGCAACACGATGCTCGTCCGGGTCATCGAGACCCTCGGCCAAGCCGTGGTCGACATGCGGGGCATCGACGCCGCCGACCCCCGGCTCGTGCTCGAGGTCGCGCTCGTCCGCCTGTCGCGTCGGGAGGCCGGGCCCCCGTTGGTGCTGCTCGCCGAGCGGGTCGAGCGTCTCGAGCGGGCGCTCGCCGGGGGAGCGGTGCCGTCGGCCCCGTCGTC
>CAIUKV010000061.1 GCA_903899845.1 uncultured Actinomycetes bacterium | reverse complement strand
GGTCGAGCCCGGCGCGCCGGTCCCCGACCCCGACGTGAGCGCCGACCCCCTCCACGTGTTCCTGTCGGCGCGCTGGCGGCTCTACGCGGGCCGGCGCCGGCTCCACGCCGCCCGGGTCACCCACGAGCCCTGGCCGTTGGTCGCGGCGCGCGCCACCTCGTGGGACACCGGTCTGGTCGAGGCGGCCGGCTTCCGGGTCGAGGGCGCCCCGATCGTCGCCTGGTCCCCGGGGGTGGGGGTCAGCGTCGAACGCCCACGCCGGCTGCGACGGCGCTGACGTGGCCCGGGACCTGCAGGACGCCAGCGTCGTCGTGGTCGGCGCGACGGGGGGGATCGGACGCGAGCTCGCCCGACGCCTCCACGAGCGCGGCGCCCGGCTCACCCTCGCCGGCCGGGACGCCGACCGCATCGCCGGCCTCGGTCTCCCCCACCCGGGCGTCACCGCCGATCTGCGCGACGCCGACGCCGGCACCACCGTCGTGCGGGCCGCGCTCGACGCCCACGGCCGCATCGACGGCGTCGTGAACGCCGTCGGCGTGGTGGCGTTCGGGAACCTGATCGACACCGACCCGGTCGTGATCGAGGAGCTGTTCCTCGTCAACACGCTCGGCGCGCTGTGGCTCGCGCAGGCGGCGATCCCGGCGCTGCAGGAGCAGCGCGGGTTCCTGTGCAACGTCAGCGCGGTCGTCGCCGAGCAGCCGCTCCCCGGCATGGCGGCCTACGCCGCGTCGAAGGCCGCCCTCACCGCGGCCGACGCCGCGATCCGCCGCGAGCTGCGGCGGGTCGGCATCCACGTGCTCGACGCCCGCCCGCCCCACACCGAGACCGAGCTCGCCCACCGCCCCATCGGGGGCACGGCGCCGAAGCTCCCGACCGGCCTCGACCCCGGAGCCGTCGCCGAGCGCATCGTCGTCGCGATCGAGGCCGACGAGCCCGAGCTCCCGAGCGATGCGTTCGCCTGATCTCGTCGTCGCCGGCACCGTCGCCGCCCCGGTCGACGCCGTCTGGCGGGTCCTCGCCGAGCCCGCCGCCTGGCCCGCCTGGGGCCCGTCGGTGACCGCCGTCGACTGCCCGGACGAGCGAGTGCGCACCGGGACCCGGGGCCGGGTCCGCACCGTGGTCGGCGTGTGGCTGCCGTTCACGGTCGTGGCGGTCGAGCCCGGCCGCAGCTGGACCTGGCGCATCGGTCCGGTCCGGGCCACCGGCCACCGGGTGGAGCCGCTCGGACCCGGGAGCGCGCGCGTCGAGTTCACGGTCCCGTGGTGGGCCGCCCCGTACGCCCTCGTGTGCCGCCGTGCGATCGCCCGGATCGGCGACCACCTCGCCCCTGGTCAGGTGCGGGCGATCTCCTTGAGCTCGTAGGTCTCGATCACGTCGCCGGGCTTGAGGTCCTGGAAGTCCGACAGCCCGATCCCGCACTCGAAACCGGTCTGCACCTCGCGCACGTCCTCCTTGAAGCGGCGGAGCGACGCGATGGACCCGTTCCAGATGACGACGCCGTCGCGCAGGAAGCGGACTCGCGAGCCGCGGGTGACGGTGCCGGAGCGCACGAAGCACCCGGCGACCCGCCCGACCCGGGGCACGCCGAAGACCTCACGGACCTCGGCGTCGCCGGTGACGACCTCCTCGAACTCGGGCTGCAGCATGCCGAGCAGGGCGGCGTTGACGTCCTCGAGCACCTTGTAGATGACCTCGTAGAGGCGCACCTCGACCTTCTCGGTCTCGGCCAGCTCGCGGGCCTTGCGGTCGGGCCGGACGTTGAAGCCGATCACGGTGGCGTTGGACACCGCGGCGAGGTTGACGTCGGACTCGGTGACCCCACCCACGCCCCGGTGCACGAACGACAGGCGCACCTCCTCGTGCTCCTGGTCGAGCTTGCGCAGCGCGTCGGTGAGCGCCTCGAGCGATCCCTGCACGTCGGCCTTGAGCACCAGGTTCAGCGTGGCGACCTCGCCTCGCTGGACCATCGCGAAGATGTCCTCGAGCCGGGCGCCCCCGGCCAGGGCCATCGGGTGGGCCAGGTTGGCCTTGCGCCGCCGCCACGACCGGGCCTCGGCCACGGTCCGGGCGACCTTCTCGTCGGGCGCCACGCGCAGCTCGTCGCCCGCGAGGGGGACGTCGTCGAGCCCGAGCACCTCGATCGGCATCGACGGTCCGGCCTCCTGGACCGGCTGGCCGTGGTCGTCGAACATGGCGCGGACCCGACCCCAGCCCCCGCCGGCGACGATCGCCTCGCCGACCCGCAGCGTGCCCCGCTCCACCAGTGCCGTGACCACCGGCCCACGGCCGGGGTCGAGGTTGGACTCGAGCACGAAGGCCCGGGCCGGCGCCTGGGGGTTGGCGGCGTACTCCTCCACGTCGGCGACGAGGAGGATGGAGTCGAGCAGCGTGTCGACGCCGGCGCCGGTGGGTGCGGCCACCTCGTTGACGATGGTGTCGCCCCCCCACTCCTCGGGAACCAGCTCCTGCTCGACCAGCTGCTGGCGCACGCGGTCGGGGTTGGCGTCCTCACGGTCGCACTTGGTGATCGCCACGACGATCGGGACCTCGGCCGCGCGCGCGTGGCTGATGGCCTCCACGGTCTGGGGCATCACGCCGTCGTCGGCGGCGACCACCAGCACCGCGATGTCGGTGGCGGCGGCACCGCGGGCCCGCATCTGCGTGAAGGCCTCGTGGCCGGGGGTGTCGATGAAGGTGATGAGCCGGTCGTTCTTGACGACCTGGTAGGCACCGATGTGCTGGGTGATGCCCCCCGCCTCACCCGCCACCACGTTCGCGCTGCGGATGAAGTCGAGCAGCGTGGTCTTGCCGTGGTCGACGTGACCCATGACGGTGACCACCGGCGGGCGGGGCACGAGCAGGTGCTCGTCGTCGTCCTCCTCGCCGAACATCGCCTGGAGCTCGAGCTCGGCCTCCTGGCCCGGCTCGACGATCAGGATCTCGGCACCGAGCGCCTCGGCGATGAGCTCCACCATCTCGTCGGCCAGCGTCTGGGTGCCGGTGACCATCTCGCCGGCGTCGAAGAGCAGGCGAACGAGGTCCGCGGTGGTGCGGTTGAGCTTCGGCGCGTACTCCTGGAGCGTGATGCCGCGAGGCACCACGATCTCGCCCTCGGGGACGGGCGCGTCGGCCGGGGTGAACGCGGTCGGCGACGCCGGGCCGAGATCCTCGAAGTTGCGCTGCCGCCGCTTCTTGCGCCGGGGCCGCTGCCCCTGGGGTCCGGGCCGGCCCCGGCCGCCGGGACCACCGGGACCACCCCGGCCGCCACCGGGACCACCCCCGGGACCACCGGGACCACCAGGACCACCGGGACCGCCGGTGCGGGCCGGGGGCGGGCCGCTGCGACGCGCGGGGAAGCCCCCGGCACCGCCGCCGGGCCGGGCACCGCCGGCGTCGGGGGTGAAGACGCGGGGACCTCCGGGACGCCGGGCGCCGGGCGGCGGCGGGATCGGCTTGCCCGACGGGCCCCGCAACGGGGCGGGCGGGGGCGGGATGGGCTTGCCCGACGGGCCCCGGAGGGCGGCGGGCGGCGGTGGGGTCGGGGCGGCCGTCGGCGGGGCGGAGGGCGGGGCGGAGGGCGCCGCGGCGGCGGGGGC
>CAIUKV010000060.1 GCA_903899845.1 uncultured Actinomycetes bacterium | reverse complement strand
GGTCGGGCAGCACGTGCTCACGCACCATCCGGTGCATCTCGTAGGGGACGCCCGGCACGGCGTAGACCACCCGGTCCCGACCGTCGAGCGGGAAGGCCGCAAGGATCCCCGGCGCCGTCCCGATCGGGTTCGGGATGGGCTCGGCCCCCACCGGGATGTCGGCCTGGCGGAGGTTGTTCTCCGGCATCTCTCGGCCCCTCGACCCGAACATCTCGCGGATCGTGGCGATGAGGTCCTCACGGCGCTCGAGCCCGACGCCCATCACCTCGGCGATGGCCTCGCGGGTGACGTCGTCGGGGGTCGGCCCGAGCCCACCGCACACGATCACCGCGTCGGCCTCCTCGAGCAGGTCGCGCAGGGCGCGCACCATGCGTCCGAGGTTGTCGCCGACCTTGCGGTGGTCGTAGGTGTCGATCCCGGCCTCGGCGAGCTGCTCGCCGAGCCAGGAACTGTTGGTGTCGACGATCTGGCCGAGGAGCAGCTCGGTGCCGATCGCGAGGACGTCGCAGCGCATGGCCCGGATGCTAGGAGGTCGGGACCCCACCCGTCGTCGGAGGGCGCCGGGAGTGCACCACGAGGTCGACGCCCGACACCACCGTCAGGGCCACCGCGACCCAGAGCGCGGCGTCGGCCACCCCCGGGGTCCCGGCCGTCGGCGGGAAGAGCGCGATCGCCACCGCGAGGTACTGGATCGTGGCCTTCCACTTGCCGAGGGGGCGGGCGGGCATGGAGACCCCGCGCCGGGCCGCCGCCGACCGGTACACCGAGACCACGACCTCACGCACGCCGATGATCACGACCGGCAGCCACGCGAAGTCGCCCCGGACCGCGAGGGTGATCAGGCCGCCCATGACCAGGACCTTGTCGGCGAGCGGGTCGAGGAACGCGCCCGAGCGGGTGGTGCCGTCGCGCCGGGCCAGCCAGCCGTCGAGCCAGTCGGTGACCCACAGGACGAACCAGCCGGTGAAGGCCGCCCACGACCGGGTCCCCGGCTCGCCGTCGAGGACCACCATGAGGACCGGGATGGTGAACAGCACCCGGCAGACCGTCACGACGTTGGCCGGGGTGCGGATCGCGTCGGGGCCGAACCGGGGGACGCGCGGCGCGGGACCGGCGGTCACCGGACCGTGCCCTGGGCCCGGGCGACCAGGTCGGGTCCGACCGCGGCGACCGCCACTGCGTCGACCAGCGACCCCGGGACCCAGGCGCCCGACCCGGCCCCGGGCTCGAGCAGCACGACGCCGTCGATCTCGGGCGCCTCCCGATGGGTGCGCCCGACCGCACGACCGTCGTCGGTCGTGTCGACCAGGACCTCCAGGTGCGCGCCGTCGGCGCACAGCGCGTCGCGGGCGGCCTGGGTGATCGCGGTCTGGACGGTCTCGCACTCCCGGATGCGCTCGGCGGCGAGGGGCCCGGGGACCACGTCGGGAAGGTCCGCCGCCGCGGTCCCCACCTCGCGCGAGTAGGGGAAGAACCCGGCCCAGTCGAGCTGGGCCGCGTCGAGGAAGGTGAGGAGCGCGTCGTGGTCGGCCTCGGTCTCGCCCGGGAAGCCGACGATGAACGACGAGCGGAAGGCCGCGGTCGGCTCGTGCGCACGGATGGTGGCGATCGCGTCGAGGAAGCGGTCGCCGCTCCCCCACCGGGCCATCCGGGCGAGCAGCCCGCGCGCGGCGTGCTGCAGCGACAGGTCGAAGTACGGCACGACCGTCCCGAGCTCCAGCATCGTCGACACGAGCGGATCCTTGACCTCGGACGGGTAGAGGTACAGGAGGCGGATCCGCAGGAGCCCCTCGGGTGCGAGCTCGCGGTCGAGCCGGTGGAGCAGCAGCGCGAGCGACCCGGGAGCACCGATGTCGCGTCCGTACCACGCGAGGTCCTGGGCGACGAGGACGAGCTCACGGACGCCCCCGGCCACCAGCGCGCGGGCCTCGGCGACGACCGCGTCGGGCGGCCGCGACCGCTGCGTCCCGCGGAACGACGGGATCGCGCAGAAGGCGCAGGCCCGGTCGCAGCCCTCGGCCACCTTGAGGTAGGCCCACGGGGCGCTCGGCGCCGCCCGGGGGAGCTCGAGGAGGTCGCGCACGCCGCTCGGGGTCGGTCGGTCCGGCCGCGCCCGCAGCGCGACCGGCACCGCCTCGGCGATGGCGCCGGCGCCGGCGAACCCGACCACGGCGTGCACCTCGGGCAGGGCGGCGGCCAGCTCGGCGCCGTAGCGCTCGGCCATGCACCCCGTGACGACGAGGCGCGCGTCGCCCTCCACCAGGTCGGCCAGGGCCAGCACGGTGTCGACCGACTCCTGGCGGGCCTCCTCGATGAAGGCACACGTGTTGACCACCACCAGATCGGCGGACCCGGGATCGTCGGTGGCGACCAGGCCGTCGGCGCCGAGCGCCGCGGCGATCTTGTCGGAGTCGACGGCGTTCTTCGGGCAGCCCAGCGTCACCAGGTGGAAGCGACCCGCCATCGGGACCAGCGTACCGGGACCGCCCCGGACCGGGTCAGAGCAGGCGCGCGCTCCCCCAGTCGGCGTGGTCGCACGCGCTGCCGTCGCCGGCATTGGTCACCCGCAGCGTCAGCTGCCGGCCGCCGGTCACGCCGACCGTCACCCGCTGCGTCTCGCTCGAGCCCCGCATCACCGGGCTCGCGTAGCGGACGACGCCGTCGACGAGCACCTGGAACACCGCCGACCCGGCGCTCCCGCACGTGTCGTCGATCCCGACGTCGGCGACGAAGGTGGTGTCACCCGGCCGCAGGGCGAAGGCCACGGTGGACCCCGCGTGGGTTCCGAGCCCCTTGGCGTGGACGACCCCGTTCAGCGTGATCGGCGCCCCGTCACCGGCCCCACCGGCACCGTTGCTCCGGTTCCGCTCCACCGGGCCGAAGCCGTTCTGCGCCGAGACCCACGGCAGGTCGCCCAGGAACGTGGCGGTCGGCGGGTCGTTCACCGGTGGCGTCGTCGTGGGCGGCGTCGTCGTGGGCGGCGTCGTCGTCGGCGGGTCGTTCACCGGTGGCGTCGTCGTGGGCGGCGTCGTCGTCGGCGGGTCGTTCACCGGTGGCGTCGTCGTGGGCGGCGTCGTCGTGGGCG
>CAIUKV010000059.1 GCA_903899845.1 uncultured Actinomycetes bacterium | reverse complement strand
TCCCCCGCCGGCCGGTCCTGGCGCCCCCCCGGTCCATCACCGTCCCCGACGTCGCCGGCGATGCGGCCCCGGCCCTGGCCGACCTGGTCGCCGGGGACCCGTCGCCCGACCTCGCGCCCGGCGGCGAGGAGGTGGCCCGCGTTGCGCTGAACCGGTGGGTGAAGGCGCACCTCGCCGAGTACGGCGCCCGCCACGACGACCTGCCCGGAGACGCCACCTCCCGGGTGAGCGCCGCGCTGCGCTTCGGCTGCGTGTCGCCGGCGGAGGTGGAGCACAAGCTGCGGAACCGGCCGGGGGCGGAGCCCTTCGTGCGCCAGCTGTGCTGGCGGGACTTCTACGCCCAGGTCCTCGCGGCCCGACCCGACGCGGCGTGGGGCGACTACCGCGCACGCGGCGACGAGTGGAACACCGCCGACGCGCACTTCACGGCCTGGTGCGAGGGCCGGACCGGCTATCCCGTGGTCGACGCCGGGATGCGCCAGCTGCGCCGGGAGGGCTTCATGCACAACCGGGCCCGCATGATCGTGGCGTCGTTCCTCACGAAGGATCTCTACATCGACTGGCGCCGGGGCGCGCAGCACTTCCTCGACTGGCTGGTCGACGGCGAGATCGCCAACAACAACCTGAACTGGCAGTGGACGGCGGGTACGGGCACCGACACCAACCCGCACCGCATCTTCAACCCCACGGTCCAGGGGCAGCGCTTCGACCCCCAGGGCGACTACGTCCGGCGCTACGTGCCGGAGCTGGCCTCGGTCGCAGGGGGTGCGGTCCACGAGCCGTGGAAGCTGCCCGCCGAGATCCGGGCCGGACTCGACTACCCGGAGCCCGTCGTCGACCACCGCGCCGCCATCGCCGACTACAAGGACCGCCTGGCCGCGCTCAGTGCCAGGCGCGCTCGATGAGGCGACGGGTCGAGCCGTAGGCCCGCCGGGCCGCCTCCCCCACCGGGAGGGCGAAGTGGTCGGTCGCCATGACCTCCACCGAGACCGGGGCGGAGACCCCCGCGTCGCGGGCGAGGAGCAGGAAACCGATGAGGTCGAAGCTGCCCTCCCCCGGGCAGCGGCGGTTGCGCACGGTGTCCTCGGCCAGGGTCCCCACGACCTCACGATCGGCGTCGTTCAGCTGGAGCATGAAGACCCGATCGGCGACCGAACGGAGCGTCTCGGCCGACGGGTTCCCCCGGAACCAGTGCCATGTGTCGAGCGCGATCCCGCCGTTCCGGCGACCCGCGGCCCGCACGATCGACGCCGCCGCGGCGATGTCCGGGATGCCGGTCCAGGGCACGAACTCGATCGCGACCCGCGTCCCGTGCTCGGCGGCCCGGTCGCAGAGCGCTGCGAACCGTTCGGCGACCACGTCGGCCGGGGGCATCGCCTCAGGACCGCCCAGCTCCCCGACGGAGACCACCCGGGGCCCGAAGGCGTCCACCGTGGCCCAGATCTGCGCCTCGGCCGCCCGGGCCGCCTCGGCCGCGTCCGGGTCGTCGGGTCCGGTGGCCCAACCGGCGAGGAACTCGACCTCGGCGACCACCACGCCGTGGTCGGCCAGGATCTCGGCCATGGCCCGGTCGGTCAGCCCGGCGGCCCCGGCCCGGGCGTGGTCGGCCGCGAGCAGCCCGATCCCGCCGAACCCGGCCTC
>CAIUKV010000058.1 GCA_903899845.1 uncultured Actinomycetes bacterium | reverse complement strand
GGAACCGGCGGCGGCGGTGCCCGCGGCGGTGGTGGTGGTGGCGGTGGCTTCTTCGGCGGTGGCGGCGGCGGGAGCGGCGCCACGACGCCGGGCGCCGGGGGTGGTGGCGGTGGCAGCGCCGTCAACCCGGCGGTCGAGAGTGCGATCCTCGTGGCCGGAGTCGACACCGGCTACAACGACGGCGCGGGGAGCGTGACGTTCATCTACGACTTCGAGCTGGACTGCCTGTTCGCGCCGCTCACGGTGAAGAAGGTCGTGGACGGCCCGGCGGTGCCGGGCACCACGTTCGTCGAGCGCCTCTCGTGCACGACCGACACCCTGGTCGTTCCCATCGGATCGTCGGCCACGGGGACGACCCGGGACTTCGTGTTCACCGTGGACGAGAACGGGGTCGCGCAGCCCGCCGCCGGGTACACGGTCAGCTTCCGCGAGGAGAACTCCTGCACCGGGACCGAGACGGTCGACGGGGGCGCCGAGTCGGTGGCCTACACGTGCGAGGGCGCGTACCGGGAGATCGCCGGGGCGACGACCTCGTTCGGACCGAAGGTGGCCGCGCCCGCGCCGCCGATCTGCGGATCGGTGGGGCCGTCGGCGACCCCCATCACCGTGAGCATCAACGAACTGGAGCAGATCGCGACGGTGACGGTGACCAGCACCTTCGCCCCGGTCCCCGAGCCGCGCTTCACCGGCTGAGCATCCGACCCCGCGGGCCTTGCGGCGCGTGCCGACCGGAGCAGCGCTCGGCCCGGGTCTCGATCCGCCGGTCAGCGCGGGGGCGGCACGTCGGCGACCAGACGGCCGACGAGGCGGTGGAGCGCCGCGGCGTCGGCCACGGTGTCGGCGTCGGTGCAGTACATGCGCCACCGGCGGGGCGGTCGGGCTTCGGTCCCCACCAGTGGATGGTGGTGCAGCCCGGCCTGACGGGCGAGCAGGTGGTAGGTGGCCACCGCTGCGTTGGCGGGCAGGAGCTCGACCACCTGCGTGCCGGGTCGGCAGAACATCAGGTTGGCCAGGCCGGCCCCGTGCAGTCCGACCACGATCTCGGCCCCGGCGAACAGCGCCGCCTGCTCGGCCACGGTGAGGCCCTCGGTCGCGACCGTCCGGAAGCCGAACCCGGTGAGCACTGCCTCCACCGCGTCGTCGTTGACGACGCGGCGGCGGGCCTGGCCGGCCCCGAGACGCCGGAGGTAGAGGCGGTCGCCCGAGCCTGCCGCGGCCCGCTCGGCTGCGAACGCGGCCCGGACGGTCTCGACGGCCCAACCCGGGGTGGGGTTCCAGGACCACGGGGTGGACCCGGCCACCAGCCGCTCGGCCCGGAAGGCGCCGGCGTCGTCGCCCACCCGCACGACCTTGGCGTCGGGAACCCCGATCCGGGCGACGGTCTCGGCGACGAACCCCGGCCCGGCCGGGACCAGGACCCGGTCGATGCCGGCGGGATCGACGGCGGCGAGCGTCATCGCCAGGCGGGGGAGGCCCTGGGTCATCCAGTGGAAGTAGTTGTCGCCGCCGAGCACCAACCCGCTCACCGTGGTGCCGGTCAGGACCT
>CAIUKV010000057.1 GCA_903899845.1 uncultured Actinomycetes bacterium | reverse complement strand
TCGGGGGACCGACGGCGCGACGGTCGAGGTCCGGGTCCGGGACGCCCGCACGATCGGGTCCCGGTTCCGGCGCACGGCCGACGTCCTGGTGCCCGGGGGCCGGGTGCGGGAGCTCTGGTTCGAGGTCGATGCCGCCGAGGCCGACCGGGTGACCCCCCACGGCGACCCCTTCGTCTTCGCGCCGTTGATGCTCGCGCTCGCCGGTGGTCACGACCTCGTGCTCGACGGGGCGACCGTCGATCCCCTCCTCCTCGAGCATCTCGCCGAGTTCGTGCGCATCTGGGCGGCGTGGTTCGGCTACCCCGAGGTGGGCATCACCGCCGAGACCCGCCCGGCAGTCGCGCCGCGCCCGGGAACGGTGGTCGCGTTCTCGGGCGGGGTGGACGCCGCGTTCAGCGCGTGGAGCCACACCAAGGGCGACGCCACGGCCCGCCGGGTGGACGTGGCCATGATGCTGCACGGGATGGACGTCCCCTTGACCGATCCCGACGGCTTCGCGCGGGCGGCGGCCCGGGCCCGGCGCATGACCGACGACCTGGGCATCCCGCTGGTCCCGGTGGTCACCAACGCGTGGCTGCTCCCCGTGGTGATCCGGCACTTCACCGGCATGGGGGTGGCCGCCGGGCTGCACCTGCTCGCCGGCGGCGCCGGCGCGGGCCTGGTGCCGTCGACCGCCGCCTACCGCGACCTCGTCGTCCCGATGAACTCGTCGCCGGTGAGCGACGGCCTGCTCGGTGGCTCCGACTTCATGATCGTGCACGACGGCGCGTCGGCCGACCGGTTCACCAAGGTCGCAGCGCTGGCGGCGTGGCCCGAGGCGCTGGCGTCGATGCGCGTGTGCCTGCGCCACGACGGCCACGACGACAACTGCGGGGTGTGCAACAAGTGCATGATGACGCTCACGGCGCTGCACGTGCTGGGCGTCGACGCACCGGGGTTCGCCCACCGTCCCGACGCCGCCGAGATCGACCGGTGGGTGCGGACCCTGCCCCGGGGCGAGTACTACCTGCAGGAGGGCGCGGTGCTCGCCCGCCAGGCCCGGGCCCGGGGCGTCGGCGAGCCGTGGGTCGGTGCGCTCGAGCGGCGGATCCGGCGGGCCCGGATCAAGGTCGGGGTCCGGGCCGCGGCGCCGCAGGTGTCGGCCCGGGTGGCGCAGGCCCATCGCCGTTGGGCGGCGCGGCGGCCCGCACGGCCGCAGCGATCAGGTTGACCAGGGCCCGCGCGTCGTCGAGCGCGCGGGCGGGGTCGGTGTCCCGGTGGGCCCGCCACGTGGGGAGACGGCCGAGGGCGCCGGCGATGGCGAACAGCCGGGGGCGGTGCTGCGCGTCGGCGAGGGTCGGGTCGACCCGGAGCACCGCGTGCAGCGCCTCGACCCGCGCGATCGGGGCCAGTGCCGCCCCGGCCGGCCCGGGGCCGTCGAGCACGACCAGCGCCCCGGCGCGGTGGCTGCCCCCGGTCAGCGTGTCCGGCGGGAGCTCGATGCGGGACCGGAGGTCGTCGGGGACGGGACGACCGCCCACGAGGTCCGGGTCCACCTCGGCGGACACCGAGATCGGCCGCGCGAGCCCGGCGATCCGAACGGTGCCGTCGTCGAGGTGCACGATCACCGCGTCGTCGGCGATCACGCCGAGCCCGGCCCGGTGCGCGGCGTAGGCCAGGGTCGACTTGCCCATGCCGGTGCCGCCGAGCACGACCACCGCCCGGCCGTCGACGAGGAACGCGGCACCGTGGAGCAGATGGCGCCCGTGGTCGGCCAGCAGCCGGGCCAGGCCGACCAGGACCACGAACCGGTAGATCCGGGTCGGGAACTCACCGGGTCCGCCGACCACGAGCTCCGTCGGGGTCCCCCGGGCCCGCAGGTCGCCCACCGCCCGGAGCCACACCACGTCGTCCGCCGCGGTGCGCCACTGCGCGAGCTCGGCGGTCTCCACGTCGGGCTCGGTCGCGGGCAGGTCGATCGGCGTGGCCACGACCTGCAGGGTGCAGTCGGGGGCGGCGTCGACCACGGTGGCGTGGCGGAACAGCGA
>CAIUKV010000056.1 GCA_903899845.1 uncultured Actinomycetes bacterium | reverse complement strand
GGTCTCGTCGTCGCGGACCGAGCCGTCGGTGGGCCGGGACTACATCGCCCGGTCGGTCGACGAGGGGGGCGGGCGCAACGTCGTGAACGTGACCCTGGTCGACTTCCGGGGCTTCGACACGCTCGGCGAGATCACGGTCCTCGCGGTGGCGGCCATCGGCGTGGTGAACCTCGTCGGCCACGCCCGCCGTGAGCAGCGCCGCAAGCGCCTCGCCGACGGGACCGACGACCGGACCGACGACCGGACCGACGACCGGGGGCCCGGCCGGCCGACGGTGGTGGACCATGACGTCGGGTCGCGGTTCCGGTCGGTGATCCTCTCGACGACGGTGCGGGGCATCGCGCCGGCGCTCGGGGCCGTGGCGCTCTTCGTCGCGGCCCGGGGTCACAACGCGCCCGGCGGCGGGTTCGCCGGCGGCCTGATCCTGGCCACGGCGATCGCGCTCGGGTACCTCGCCGACGGACGGCGGGCCTTCCGGCTCCGCCCGAGTCAGCCGCTCCTGGCCGTGGGGATCGGGCTCGCGCTCGCGGTCGCGGTGGCGGTGACGCCGCTGGCCTTCGGTGGGGCGCTGTTGGAGTCGGCGATCGTGACCGTCGACGTGCCGGCGGTGGGCCCGGTGAAGCTGGTCAGCTCGGCGCTGTTCGACGTCGGGGTGATGATCCTCGTCGCCGGGGCGGTCCTCTCGGCGATGGCCGCGTTCGTCGGGGCCGGCGGCGCCGATCCCGACCCGGACGCCGAGCGCACCGGCGACGCGGGCGATGCAGCCGGCGCGGTGGGGGAGGTCCGGTGAGCGTCGTCCTCGCGCTCCTCATCGGCGTGCTCGCGGCCACGGGGACGGCACTCCTGCTGCAGCGGAGCCTGACCCGGATCGTCCTCGGTGTGGGTCTCCTCGCCAACGCCGCCAACCTCCTGGTGCTGGCCGCCTCGGCCCGTCCCGCCGAGGCCCCGATCGTGGGCAACGACGGGCGCCTCGGTGACCCGGTGCCCCAGGCGCTGATCCTCACGGCGATCGTGATCGGGTTCGCGCTGGTGTCGTTCCTCCTGGCGGTGGCGTACCGGGCCTGGACCATCAGCGGCAACGACCAGGTCGAGGACGACATCGAGGACCGTCGCCTCGCGGCGGCGCGCCGCGCGCGTGCGGCCGGCCAGGGTGATGCCGACGCCCCCGACCCGGGCCCACCGGCCCGACCGGCCGCCGACCGATGAGCAGCCTCCTGCCCTTCTTGGTGGTGCTGCCGCTCGTGGCCGCCGCGGTCTCGGTGGCGCTCGCCCGGGCGCCGAAGGTGCAGCGCACCGTGGCGGTGATCACGATCGGTGCGACGGTCGTGCTCGCGCTGATCGTGCTCGTTTCGGTCGACCGCGACGGTCCCCTGCGCATGAACCTCGGGGGGTGGCCCGGCCGGATCGCCATCACCATGGTCGCCGACCGGCTGGCGACGGTGATGCTGGTGCTCGGCGCGGTGATGCTGCTCGTCGTGCTCGTCTACGCGCTCGGGCAGTCCGGGGAGGGGGCGCGCTCCCCGTGGTACGTCCCCGCCTACCTGGTGCTCGCGGCCGGGATCTCGGCGGCGTTCCTCGCCGGCGACCTGTTCAACCTGTTCGTGGCGTTCGAGATCCTCCTCGCGGCGAGCTACGTGCTCATCACCCTGGAAGGTGACGACGACCAGATCCGGGCGGGCACCACCTACATCGTCATCAACGTGATCGAGTCGATCCTGCTGTTCCTCGCCGTCGGTCTGGTCTTCGCTGCGACCGGGACGCTGTCGATGGCGGAGCTCCCGGGTCGGCTCGCCGATCTGCCGGTGGGGATCGCGGTCGGGCTCAACGTCCTGCTGCTGATCGCGTTCGGCCTCAAGGCGGCGATCTTCCCGCTGTTCTCGTGGCTCCCCGACAGCTACCCCACTGCGCTGAGCCCGGTGACCGCCGTCTTCGCCGGGCTGCTCACCAAGATCGGGGTGTACGCCCTGATCCGGACCGAGACCCAGCTGTTCCCGGGCGGGCAGCGGACCCTCCTGCTCGTGATCGCCGGTCTCACGATGGTGATCGGCGGGCTCGGCGCCATCGCCCAGGTCGACATGAAGCGGATCCTGAGCTTCCACATCGT
>CAIUKV010000055.1 GCA_903899845.1 uncultured Actinomycetes bacterium | reverse complement strand
CGAGCCGGTCGATCCGGGGGGTCTCGTGCTCGGTGTTGCCGTAGCAGCCGAGCGAGTCGGCCGACTGGTTGTCGGTGACGAGCATGACGATGTTGGGGTGGCGGGCCATGGCCCGATTCTCGCACCGACCGGCCCGCCCTCGCCGGAGGGTGGGCGTTCGACACCGGTGCCGCGGGTCGGGGATGATGAGCGTCCGGGTGCGGGCCACCCGGGCCACCCGGCCGGCCCACCCGGCTCGCACCGTCCACCCCGTCCGCCCCCGTTCACCCCGAGGAGGCCTCGTGTCCCGTGCTCCCCACGACGGCGTCACCCTGCTCGACCCGGCCTACGCCACCGTGCTCGGCGAGCTGCCCGCCTTCGACCTCAGCGACGCGACCGTCGGCGTCATGCGCCAGCACATCGGTGCGATGGGCCCGCCGTTCACCCCCTCGGGCCGGGTCCGCCACGCCGACCACACCGTGACCGGGCCCGACGGGCACGAGGTCGTGGTGCGCGTCTACACCCCCGACGGGGTGACCGGGGCCCGGCCCTGCGTCTACGCGATCCACGGCGGCGGGTTCGTGATGGGCGGCTACGAGATGCTCGACCGCCTGCTCGACGGCTGGTGCGCCGAGCTCGGGATCGTCGGGGTGTCGGTGGAGTACCGCCTCGCCCCCGAGCACCCGTACCCCGCGCCGCTCGACGACTGCTACGCCGGCCTGGCCTGGGTGCACGCCAACGCGGCGACCCTCGGGGTCGACCCCGACCGCATCGGCATCCAGGGCACGAGCGCCGGGGGCGGCCTCGCCGCGGCGCTGGCCCTCCTCGCCCGCGACCGGGGCGAGGTCCCGATCGCCTTCCAGGTGCTCGAGTGCCCGATGCTCGACGATCGCCTGCACACCCCGTCGAGCAACCTCGAGCGGCTGCAGGTGTGGAGCCGCGAGTCCAACGTCTACGGCTGGTCGGCCTACCTCGGGTCCCGGTACGGCACCGACGACGTGCCCGCCACCGCGGCACCGGCCCGGGCCACCGACCTCGCCGGCCTGCCCCCCGCCATCGTGTGCGTGGGCGGCGCCGACGGGTTCCGCGACGAGGACATCGCCTACGCGACCCGGCTCATGCAGGCCGGGGTGCCCACCGAGCTCCACGTGTACCCCGGAGCCCCGCACGGCGCCCACATCGTGCCCGACGCCGCCGCGGCCCGGCAGTGGGTCCGTGACGTCGAGGAGTGGGTCGCCCGCCAGGTCGCGGACTGACCGGGCACCCCGGCACGTAACCTGGGCATACCCCCCGAGCCGGACCCGAACCCGTGAGGTCGACATGGCCAACCCCGCACTGACCGAGAAGCACTTCGAGCGCGAGCGCGACGAGTGGGAGCCCGGCTACGCCGCGCCCGCCGGCACCGCCGGGACCGACCGACGCGACCCCGGAGCACCCGCCACCCGCACGGGCGCGATGACCGCCAACGGCACGTTCGCCAAGACCTTCGTGCTGTTCCTGATCGTCCTCGCCGCCGGGTCGTTCGGCTGGCAGCAGACCCAGGCCTCCCCCACCGGACGGATCGACATCCCCGGCTGGGTCCTCCTCAGCGTGCTCGCCGGGTTCGCCCTGGCGCTCGTGTGCATCTTCAAGCCCCGGCTGTCGCCGGTGCTGGCCCCGCTCTACGCGGTCGCCGAGGGCGTGTTCCTCGGGGCGATCTCCAAGGCGTTCGAGCTGCAGTGGGACGGCATCGTGTTCCAGGCCGTGCTCGCCACCGTCGGCGTGTTCTTCGCCACCCTGGCGCTCTACGTCTTCGGGGTGGTGAAGGTCACCCGCAAGTTCGCCGCCGTCGTCATCGGCGCGACCCTCGGGATCGCGGTGATGTACCTGCTCGGCCTGGTGCTCTCGCTGTTCGGTGTCGACATGGTCTTCTGGAACGAGCCGACCCCGCTCGGGATCATCGTCAGCGTGGTGATCTGCGTGGTGGCCGCGCTCAACCTGTTCCTCGACTACGAGTTCATCCGCCAGGCGTCGATCCAGGGCGCGCCGAAGTACATGGAGTGGTACGGCGCCTTCGGGATCATGGTGACCCTGGTCTGGCTGTACCTCGAGCTTCTCCGCCTGCTCTCGCTCCTGCGCCGGTAGCGCAGCACCGACCCGACGCTCGGGCCCGCCGGGTCAACGCCCGGCGCGCTCCTGCAGCACCCGCAGCGCCCGGTCGGCGTGGGCGTTCATGCTGACCTCGCTGTGGATCGCGGCGAGCACGGTGCGGTCGGTGTCGATCACGAAGGTGGAGCGCTTCACCTTGAGCGGCCCGAAGCCGCGCTTGACCCCGAACTGCTCGGCGATCGTCCGGTCGGGGTCCGAGAGCAGCGGGAAGTCGAACGCGTGGCGGTCGGCGAACTGGGCCTGGGTGTCCACGGCGTCGGCGCTGATCCCCACCCGCTGCGCCCCGACCGCGGCGAACTCGGCGCCGAGGTCCCGGAAGTGGCAGCTCTCCTTGGTGCAGCCGTAGGTCATGGCCGCCGGGTAGAAGAACAGCACGATGGGCCCGTCGGCCAGGAGCCCGGCGAGGCTCCGCGGCGTGCCGGTCTGGTCGGGCGCCTCGAACTCGGGGGCCCGGTCGCCGGTGGCCACACCCATCCGACTACTCCCCGTCCCCGCCGCCGTGCTCGGCGACGTCGGCGAACGCCCGGTTGAACAGGGCCTCGAGGTCGATGAGCCCGGTCATCGTGCCGGCCACGAAGCCGGCGTCGACGAGCAGGTTGAGTCCCGTGATGAACGAGGCACCCCGACTGTTGAGGAACGCGAGCGGCCAGCCCATCTCGGCCGCCTCGGCCCGGCGCTCCATCGGGCCGACGAAGGCGTCGATGACCTTCTTCCCTGCGGCCTTCTCGAAGTCGGGCATCATCGGGGTGGAGGTCGGCCCGGGGCTGATGCAGTTGACCCGGATGCCCTTGCCCACCACCTCCATCGCCCGCCGCATCGTGAAGATGATGATGGCTTCCTTCGACAGCGTGTAGCCCTCGTTCACGAGGTCCATGTGGGCCTCGCACCACGCCATCCCGGCGTCGAAGTCGGGGGTCTCGATCAGCTCGGTGATCTCGGCCATGTGGCTCATGAACTGCAGGCCCGCGTTCGAGGAGATGATCGCCACCGCGCTTCCGGGCTTCATGCCGGCGGTCATCGCGTCGACGACCTTGCGCATGGCCATGAAGTTCACCCGCATCACGTCGAGCGGCGGATGGGTCTGCGGCAGCCCGGCGCAGTAGAAGACGGAGTCGAAGTCGGTGCCCACCGCCGCGACCATCGCGTCGATCTGGGCCTCGTCCCGGAGGTCGCAGGCGGTGAAGGAGGCGAGGGCCGCGTCGGGCTCCTTGTAGTCGACGCCATGGACCTCACCGCCCAGCAGCTGCACGATCTCGGCGGTGGCCGCCCCCATTCCCGAGTAGCACCCCACGACGAGGGCGCGGGTAACGGCGTAGGAGAAGGCGTTCTCCATGGTTCCTCCAGGGCTCCGGTGGACGGACGTCCGGAGGCTAGTGCACCCATCCGGGGGCCGGGGTGGGCCAGACTCGGTCCGGCCGGGTCCCGGCCGGGACTGCCGCGGGAGGGTCGGGGATGGAGATCTGGGAGCTGACGGCTCGGGAGGCGATCCGGGACCTCGTCGCCCGCTACAACGCCAACGGCGACTCCGGACGCTTCGACCAGGTGATGGAGCTGTTCGCCCCCGACGCGGTGATGGAGATCGAGGGCGAGGCCCCCCGGACCGGCACCGACGAGATCCGGACCGTCTTCACCGGCACCGCCACCGGGGTCGACTGGGGCGACCGGCCCGTGTACCTGCGCCACGTCACCGGGACGCACCAGATCGACGTGATCGACGAGACCACGGCCCGGGGCCGTTGCTACTTCTTCGTGCTCACCGACGTGGGCCTCGACCACTGGGGCCGCTACCTCGACGACTACCGGGTGGTCGGCGGACGGTGGCGCTTCGCCCGCCGGCGGGTGTCCACCGACGGGGCCAGCCCCGACTCCCTGTTCGCCAAGGAGCGGTGAGCCGCGCAACCGGCACCGTCCACCGGCGGGCGGACGACGCGCGGTTCGTCGGTGGCGTCCATGGTCGAGCCTCAGCCCGCGCGTGACGATCAGCCCCGGCCCACGCGGTCACGCCGCATCGGGTCCGGCACGGGCCGATCGAGGCGCGTGCTCGGTGGCGAGCTGGGCGAGCGCGGGGAGGTCGTCGACGCGGAGGAGCACCAGCCCGTCGGGCTGGTTGGGATTGCCCAGCAGGATGTACGGCCCCTGGGGGACGAGCGCACCGTGGTGGCCGCTGCCACCGGCGCAGACCGCAGCGAGGTTGACCATCGTGTCGGTGCCGCCCCAGGACCGCGGGATCAGGTGGTGCACGTCGAGCGGCCCGCGAACGGCGCAGCCGCGGATCCGACACTTGCCGTCGCGCAGCAGCACCGCCCGCTTGACCTTGGCCGACACGACCGCCTCGGTCCGGCCGATCGCAACCAGATCACCGTGCTCGTCGACCAGGTGCGGCTCGATCCGTGCCGACGCGCGCAGCGTCTCGACCATCTGGTCGGGTAGCGGGATCCCCACCACGGTCGCCGGCCCCGAGACCGGGACCTGCACGACGAGGTGCGCACCCGGCACCGTGGTCGTCACATCGGTGCGCCGTTCCCGGTAGGCCTCCACCATCCTCATCAGCGCGTCGGCGCTCCGGCGTTCGAACGTCTCCCAGGGGTGGCCGGGGGCAGGCCTCATGCCCTCCGCGATCTGCTTCACCACCATCTCGAACGTCGCGCCGTCGACGTCGGGCAACGCCCCGCGGAGACGCAGCATCCCCTGATCCGGATCCCACCAGGTCCGAAGCTCTCGCGCGGCGCGGCGGGTCTGCGCGTCCTCGATCGTCGGAGTCCGGAGCTCCCGGGCCCTCTGCGCCAGGTCGGCCGGCGACCAGTCCGGTGCCCGCTGGGCCCACAGGTGCTCGTCGGAGGCGTCGGCGACCCGCACCACCTGGGCCAGCTGCGCATCGGACAACCGGCCCGCCGCCGCCACCGCCGCGATGCTCGGCAGGTCCTCGAGTGCGCGCGCCGTCGCCACGGTCTGACGGACTTCACGGATCGACACACCGTCGACCGCTGCGAGCGAGTCGTCGATCCGACCGCGCTCGTCGAGCACCCGGATCAACGCCAGCTCCCGCACCCGCATGGCCCGCTGGACGCGGACCACCCGATCACGCTCCGCCTGGACCCAGTCCGTCGTCCGACCGCGGAACTCGTCGCACAACGCGCCGAAGTCCGCCGGCGCTCCCGGAGACCCGTGGTCGGCACCGTGGTCAGAACCGTGGTCAGAACCATGGTCGACACCGTGGTCGACACCGTGGTCGATCGGGCGTTCGGTCATGGTCCCATCGTGGACCGCGGGTATGACAGCGAAGGCGGGCGCTACTTCGCCGAGAAGCGGGTCCCCGCGTCGAGGCGGATCGTGCCCCCGTTGAGCATCGGGTTCTCGACGATGGCGACGGCGAGCTTCGCGTACTCGTCGGGCCGGCCCATCCGTCGGGGGAACGCCGCGTCCTTGGTGAGCTGCGCCTCCATCTCGGGCGGGATCCCCTGGACCAGGCCGGTGGCGAAGAGGCTCGGGGCGATCGCGTTCACTCGGATGCCCAGGCTGCCGAGGTCACGGGCCATCACGAGCGCCATGCCGGCGATGCCCGCCTTCGCCGCCGTGTAGGCGACCTGGCCGATCTGGCCCTCGAACGCCGCGATCGACGCGGTGTTGACGATCACGCCCCGCTCGCCGTCCTCGTCGGGCTCGTTGCGCGACATCACCCAGGCCTGCAGCCGGTTCAGGTTGAAGGTCGCGATCAGGTTGAGCTCGATCACTCCCCGGAACTCGTCGAGCGGGTGGGGACCGTCCTTGCCCACGGTGCGGCGGGCCACGCCGCCCCCGGGGGTGTTCACTGCGATGTGGATGCCCCCGAGCGCCTCGGCCGCAGCCTCGATCGCGGCCTCGGTGGCGTCGGCGTCGAGCACGTCGAGGGGGTGGAACGTCCCCCCGAGGGCGGCGGCGACCTCGGCGCCGGCGGTGCCGGGCCGGTCCAGGACGGCGACCCGGGCGCCCCGGGCGGCGAGCAGCTCGGCGGTGGCCCGGGCCATGCCCGAGGCGCCCCCGACGACGACGGCGTGACTCCCTGCGACCTGCACCGGTCCCCCTCCCCGGGCGCCGTTCGCCCGCCCCTCCGCGTGACGCTACCGTCTCCACCTATGTCGATCGCCATCACCGAAGACCACCGCACCCTCGCCGACACGGCCGCCGACCTCCTGCGCAAGCGGGACACCCGGGGTGCCGCCCGGGCCCTGCTCGAGGCGCCCGACGAGCCCATGCCCGAGGTGTGGTCCGACCTGGCCGAGCTCGGCTGGCTCGGACTGCACGTGCCCGAAGCCCTCGGAGGGTCCGGGTTCGGCCTCGAGGAGCTCGTGGTCGTGCTCGAGGAGCTGGGCCGGGCCCTCGTGCCCGGACCGTTCGTGCCCACCGTGCTCGCGAGCGCGGTGCTCGTGGCCGCGGCCGACGACGCCACCGCCGCCCGACTCGTGCCCGGGCTGACCGACGGCTCGGTGGCCGCGGCGGTCGGGTTCGGGGGCGACCTCACGGTGCGCGACGGCGCCGTCTCGGGCTCCGCGGGCACCGTGCTCGGCGCCGGGCTCGCCGGACTGCTCGTGACGACCGCAGGCGACGACGTGGTCGTGGTCGATCTGACCGGCCCGGGCGTGACCGTCGCCGCGCCGCCCAACTTCGACCCCACCCGCCGCTCGGGCCGGGTGACCCTCGACGGCGCGCCGGCCACCGTGCTCGCCGGCGCCGCTCCCACCTTCACCGACCTCGCCCGTCTGGTCCTCGCCGCCGAGGCGGTGGGCATCGCCCGCGAGACCACCGAGCAGGCCGCCGAGTACGCCAAGGTCCGCATCCAGTTCGGTCGCCCGATCGCGATGTACCAGGCGGTCAAGCACCACTGCGCCAACATGCTCGTGGCCACCGAGCTCGCCACGGCAGCCGTGTGGGACGCCGCCCGCGCCGCTGCGACCGGAGGCGAGCAGCGCACCTTCACCGCCGCGATCGCTGCGACCCTCGCCGGTCCGGCCGCGGTGCTCGCCGCCAACCTGAACATCCAGGTGCACGGCGGCATCGGGTTCACGTGGGAGCACGACGCCCACATGTACCTGCGCCGGGCCACCGTGCTCGAGGGCCTCCTCGACCCCGACGCCGCCGCCGAGGGCGTCACCGGCTGCACCCGGGACGGGGTGGTGCGGGCCAAGACGATCGAGCTCCCGCCCGAGGCCGAGGTGTTGCGCACCGAGATCCGGGAGTTCGCGCAGTCGATCGCCGGGCTCGAGCGGCCGCAGCAGATCGAGCGGCTGATCGAGACCGGCTACGTGATGCCGCACTGGCCGACCCCGTGGGGCCGCGGCGCCGGCGCGGTCGAGCAGCTCGTGATCGAGCAGGAGTTCGAGGCCGCCGGGATCAAGCGCCCGGGCTACGGCATCACCGGCTGGGTCATCTTGACCCTGATCCAGTACGCCACCGAGGACCAGGTCCAGCGCTGGGTGCCCAGCGCCCTGTCCCAGGAGGTCGTCTGGTGCCAGCTGTTCTCGGAGCCCGACGCCGGCTCCGACGCCGCCGGCATCAAGACCAAGGCCACCCGGGTCGACGGCGGCTGGCTGATCAACGGCCAGAAGGTGTGGACGTCGGGCGCGCACATCGCGGGCATGGGCTTCATCACCGTGCGCACCGACCCCGACGTCCCCAAGCACGAGGGCATCACCACGATGGTGGTCGACATGCACGCCGAGGGCATCGAGATCCGGCCGCTGCGCATGACCAGCGGCGCTTCGGAGTTCAACGAGGTCTTCTTCACCGACGTGTTCGTGCCCGACGACGACGTGGTCGGCCCGATCAACGGCGGGTGGACCGTGGCCCGGGCCACGCTCGGCAACGAGAGCGTGAGCATCGGTGGTGGCGAGGGCGGCATGGGGATGCCCGGAGCGATGATCGTCCCGGTGCTCGACCAGCGGGGCGCGCGCCTGCCCGGCGGCGAGGCCCGGGTGGGGCACTACATCGCCCAGCAGCAGGCCATGGGCCTGCTCAACCTCCGCAGCGCCAACCGCGCCGTCGCCGGCGGCGGCCCTGGCCCCGAAGGCAACATCACCAAGCTGATGATGGCCGAGCTGGGTCATGAGGCCGCGGCGATCACCTCGGCGCTGAGCGGCACCGAGAGCGCCTTCATGGACGGGCCCGGCATGGTCAGCGGCTCGATCGTGCTCATGCACCGGGCGATGTCGATCGCCGGGGGCACCTCGGAGATCAAGCGCAACCAGATCGGCGAGCGGATCCTCGGCCTCCCCCGCGACCCGCTGATCAAGTAGGCGACGCCGGCGACGCCGGCGATCCCGTCGCGATCAGCGGCCCCGCCACACGGGGTCGCGCTTCTCCACGAACGCGGTCGCGCCCTCGCGAGCGTCCTCGCTCTGGAACACCACCGGGTACCACTCGCGCTGGCGGGCGTGCGCCGCCTCGACGTCGGCCACGGCCAGGCGGACCAGCTCCTTGGTGGCCGCGATCCCGAGTGGGCCGTTGGCGGCGATCCGCTCGGCCAGGGCCAGGGCGGTGGGGAGCACCTCGTCGGGGGCCACGACCCGGTTCACCAGGCCGAGGGCGAGGGCCCGCTCGGCGTCGAAGAGGTCGCCGGTCAGCGTGATCTCGAGTGCGACCGGGAGCGGGATCCGGGTGCCGAGCAGGATCCCGTCGCCCCCGGCGAACAGGGCGCGCTTGACCTCGGGGAGGCCGAAGCGGGCCGTGGTCGACGCCACCACCAGGTCGCAGCCGAGGACGATCTCGAAGCCTCCGGCCACCGCGGGCGCGTTCACGGCTGCGATCACCGGGAGGGTCACGGCACCCCGCATCAGGCGCATGAACGCGCCGCTCGCGGCCTCGTCATCCGGCTCGGGCCCCCCGCCGGCCGCGAAGTCCCGCAGGTCCATCCCGGCGCAGAACGCCCGGTCGCCGGTCCCGGTCACCACCAGGACCCGGACCTCGGGATCGGCCTCGGCGGCGGTGATCGCCGCGCCGACGGCCCGGATCATCGCCTGGTTCAGGGCGTTGCGGGCCTCGGGTCGGTTGAGCCGGAGCACCAGCACCGACCCGTGCCGCTCCTCGACCACCACCGCTTCGTCCATGATCACCTCGCTCGGGCACCCGCGCAACGCGGGACGACGGATCCGGTCCCGCGTCCGGTCGCGGATCCGGCGACGGGCCCGGGACGCGGACCGGCCGGCACCCGGAGGCACCGGCCGGAGCGCGTCACGGGTTGTGGCGACGGGCGGGACTCAGGAGCACCCGCTGGTGGCGCCGCAGGACGGGCAGGCGTGGCACGAGCCCGCCCGCTGCATGATGTCGCCGCAGACGTAGCAGAGCATGATCTCGCCCTCGGTCCGGGGCTCGGCCACCGCCGGCGGGCCGGCGGTGATCGCCGCCGACGGCGGACGGTCGTCGAGCGGCAGGAGGTCGATGGCCGGCGTGGACGCGGTGGCCGCCTCCTCCACCCCCGGCAGCGTCGGCTGCGACCGCTCCCCCACCGTGAGGATGCCGAGCTCCTGGCGCTCCTCGAAGGTGAGGTACTCCACCGCCATGCGGCGGAAGATGTAGTCGACCAGGCTCGTCGCGAACCGGATGTCGGGGTCGTCGGTCATGCCCGCGGGCTCGAAGCGCATGTTGGTGAACATGTCGACGAAGGCCTTGAGGGGCACGCCGTACTGCAGGCCGTGGCTCACCGAGATGGCGAAGGCGTCCATGATCCCGGCCAGGGTCGAGCCCTGCTTCGCGACCTTCAGGAACACCTCGCCGGGACGGCCGTCCTCGAACTCGCCCACCGTGGCGTACCCGTGGCAGTCGGCGACCCGGAACGAGAAGGTCTTCGACCGGCGGGTCCGGGGCAGCTTCTGACGGATCGGCTGCTGGACGATGACGGTCTCGACGATGCGCTCCACCCCGGCGCTGACCGCGTCGGCGGCGTCGGCAGGGGCGTCGGCCTTCTTCTGGGTGGCGAGGGGCTGGGCGACCTTGCAGTTGTCGCGGTACAGCGCGACCGCCTTGAGGCCGAGCCGCCAGGACTCGATGTAGAGGTTCTCGACGTCCTCGACCGACACCTCCTCGGGCATGTTGACGGTCTTCGAGATCGCCCCCGAGATGAACGGCTGCACCGCCGCCATCATCTTCACGTGCCCCATGTAGTGGATCGTGTTGTCACCCATGGAGCAGGCGAACACCGGGAGGTGCTCCGGGTTGAAGGCCGGCGCGCCGAGGATCGTCTTGTGCTCGTTGATGTGGTCGACGATGGCGTCGACCTGGTCGGGCGTGTAGCCGAGGTTGGCGAGGGCACGCGGGATCGTCTGGTTGACGATGAGCATCGTGCCACCACCGACGAGCTTCTTCGCCTTCGTGAGGGCGAGGTCCGGCTCGATGCCGGTGGTGTCGCAGTCCATCATCAGGCCGATCGTGCCCGTCGGGGCGAGGACGCTGGCCTGCGAGTTGCGCACGCCGTGGACCTCACCGAGCTCGACCGCCTCGTCCCAGGACCGCTGGGCGGCACCGAGGAGGTCGTGGGGCACGAGGTCCTCGTCGATGTCGGCCGCGGCCGCCCGGTGCATCCGCAGCACGCCGAGCATGGCGTCGGCGTTGTCGGCGTAGCCCGCGAACGGCCCCATGCGGCCGGCGGTCCGGGCGCTCGTGGCGTAGGCGTGGCCGGTCATCAGCGAGGTGATCGCCCCCGCCCACGCCCGCCCGCCGTCGCTGTCGTAGGGCAGGCCCTGGGCCATCAGGAGGGCGCCGAGGTTGGCGTAGCCCAGGCCGAGCTGGCGGAACGCCCGGCTGGTCTCGCCGATGGGCGCGGTCGGGTAGTCGGCGTTGCCGACCAGGATCTCCTGGGCCGTGAACACGACCTCGACCGTGTGGCGGAAGGCCTCGACGTCGAAGGTGCCGTCGGCCCGCAGGTAGTGCAGCAGGTTGATGCTGGCGAGGTTGCAGGCCGAGTTGTCGAGGTGCATGTACTCGGAGCACGGGTTGGACCCGTTGATCCGACCCGTGTTCGGGGCGGTGTGCCACCGGTTGATGGTGGTGTCGTACTGCATGCCCGGGTCGGCGCACTCCCAGGCGGCCTGGGCGATGTCACGCATGAGGTCGCGGGCCCGCACGGTCTTGATCGGCTCGCGGGTGGTCACCGAGCGCAGGGCCCAGTCGGCGTCGTCGACGACCGCCTGCATGAACTCGTCGGTGACCCGCACCGAGTTGTTGGCGTTCTGGTACTGGATCGAGTGGCTGTCGGCGCCGTCGAGGTCCATGTCGAAGCCGGCGTCGCGCAGGACTCGGGCCTTGCGCTCCTCCCGGGCCTTGCACCACAGGAACTCCTCGACGTCGGGGTGGTCGACGTTGAGGATCACCATCTTGGCCGCGCGCCGGGTCTTGCCCCCCGACTTGATGGTGCCGGCCGACGAGTCGGCGCCGCGCATGAACGACACCGGGCCGCTGGCGGTGCCGCCGCCGGCGAGGTGCTCGTACGACGAGCGGATGTTGGACAGGTTCGTGCCCGCCCCGGAGCCGCCCTTGAAGATGACCCCCTCCTCCCGGTACCAGTTGAGGATCCCGTCCATGGTGTCCTCGACCGAGAGGATGAAGCAGGCGCTGGCCTGCTGGGGCACGCCGTGCACGCCGATGTTGAACCAGACCGGCGAGTTGAAGGCGGCCCGCTGGTGCACGAGGATGAACTTCAGCTCGTTGCGGAAGGCGGCCGCCTCCTCGTCGTCGACGAAGTAGCCGTCACGGACGCCCCACGCGGTGACCGTGTCGGCGACACGATCGATGACCTGCTTGAGCGAGGTCTCGCGCTCGGGGGTGCCGAGGGTCCCCCGGAAGTACTTCTGGGCGACGATGTTGGTGGCGTTCTGGGACCAGCCCACCGGGAACTCGACGTCGGGCTGGAAGAAGGCGTCGGTGCCGTCCTTCCAGTTGGTGATGCGCGCCTCGCGCCGCTCCCACTCGACCGAGTCGTACGGGTGCACACCCGGCTTCGTGAAGAACCGGCGGATGCCGATCCCGATCTGCTCCGGCGCCATCGCCATCGTGCGTCGTTCCCTTCCCCGGCCCGGGCCGGAAGTCGCTCGGACGGACCGCTCCGTGCGGCCCAGCCCGTTCGGTCTGCTCGTCGTGGTGCTCGTGGTGCCCGTGCTGCTCGCTGCGGGTCACCGCAGCCGTCGGCCCCTCGGGCCGGGTCTTGCCCCCCACTCCCGCCCCACCAGCGACTTGAACCGCCTGAGTGGTCTCAAACCACAAGATGTAGCGGTTCGCATCACGAGTGACGCGAGATCAAGGGGCAGATTACATCACTGGAATTCCACCCGTGTCAACGTCTGGGACGAAATTTCTCGGATTTCCCTCCGAGCCGGACCCGAGCCGGACCCGAGCCGGACCCGAGCCGGACCCGGCCCGGACCCGGCCCGACGACCCGGAACCGCTCAGGTCCGGCGCTTGGGGGCCGTGGTCTTGTGCAGCTCCTCGACCTCACGCTCGAAGTCCCCCACGTCCTCGAAGCCCTTGTAGACCGAGGCGAAGCGCACGTACGAGACCGGGTCGAGCGTTCGCAGGTGCTCGAGGACCGCCCGACCGAGGAACTCGGTGGTGACCTCCCGGCCCTGGGCCCGGACCCGCTCGTCGATGTCCTCGACGATGGCCGTCGCCGCCCCGTCGGCCACGGACCGCCCGGCGATGGCCCGCTCGATCCCGGCGAGGAGCTTCGCCGGGTCGTAGGGCTCCACGAACCCGGACCGCTTGCGCACCATCACGGGGACGACCTCGTGACGCTCGTAGGTGGTGAAGCGCCGTCCGCACCCCAGGCACTCCCGCCGCCGGCGGACCGCTGCGCCCTCGTCGGCCGGACGGGAGTCGACGACCCGGTCGTGGTCGTCGGCGCAGTAGGGGCAACGCACGCCGTCACGGTAGTCAGCGGTTCCCCGCCCACCGCCGACGCTGGGTCGATCGCTCCCGACGACCGGTCGATGGTCCCGATGATCGGGTTCGACGGTCCGGGTCGGCCCTCACCGAGGGACCTGGATCACCTCCCCGGGGATGAGCGGCGCGCCCCGACGGGCGGCGACGAGCTGGTCGACCCGGGGCCGGGGGTCGTCACCGGGGAACGCCCGGGCGACGATCGACCACGGCGAGTCGCCGGGACGGACCGTGACCTCGAGCCAGGTCCGGGTGGCGGCGGGGCGGCGCTCGGGGGCGGCGAGGGAGTCACCCCCGAGCGCGTCACCCGCCTGCGCGGCCACGACGACGATCCCCAGGGCGAGGACGACGACGGTGAGACGCCGGCGCCGGGCCACCCGGGGGGTCGGTCGGCGGTCCCGCGTGATGGCGGCACGGGGGGCGACCCGGAGGGGGGTGGGTGCCCCCGGGACTCCATCGCCGATGAAGGTCGTGACTGCGGCCACCGGATCTCTCCTGTCTCTCGGTCTCGGTCTCGGTCTCGGTCTCGGTGTGGGTGTCGATGTCGGTGCGGTGGCCCCCCGTCCGGGGCGCCGATGTGATCGAACCACCGGGGTGTGACGGTGAAGCCGGGCGGGTGACACCGGGCGGGTGCTCCGAACGCCTGTTCGACCATTCAACACGAACGGACGTTCGCCGTCAAGGCAATTTCGAACAGATGTTTGCCCCGAACGCACATTCGTGCTACGGTCGCCTCATGACCGACCTCACGCCCGAGCTCACCCCCCGCCAGCGCCAGGTCCTGGAGTTCATCGACGCCCAGGTTCGGGAGCGGGGCTACCCGCCCAGCGTCCGCGAGATCGGCGAGGCCGTGGGGCTGTCGTCGTCGAGCACCGTCCACGCCCACCTGGCCGCCCTCCAGGAGAAGGGCTTCCTCCGACGGGACCCCACCAAGCCCCGGGCGATCGAGGTCTGCTTCGAGGCCGGGTCGGGGTCGGTGGTCGAGCGCCGGCCGGCCCGGTTCGTGCCCCTCGTGGGCGACGTCGCCGCCGGCACGGGCGTGCTCGCCGCCGAGCACATCGAGGAGACCCTCCCGCTCCCGGAGGACTTCACCGGCGACGGCAACCTGTTCATGCTGCGGGTCCGCGGGGACTCCATGATCGAGGCGGGCATCCTCGACGGGGACTACGTGGTCGTGCGCCAGCAGACCGTCGCCGAGCCCGGCGACACCGTCGTGGCCGGGATCCCCGGCGAGGAGGCGACGGTCAAGACGTACCTCGAACGGCGGGGCAAGGTCGTGCTGCGGCCCGAGAACGCGGCCCTCCCCGAGATGGTGTTCGATCCCGGCGAGGTCCAGATCTACGGCCGAGTCGTCTCGCTGCTGCGCCGGTTCTGAGCCGCTCGCCCCACGCTCCCCCGTCTGCCCCGCCGGGGGACGGGGCCGCTCAGGTCGCCACGCCGTGGTCGCGCAGCACGGCGTTGAGGGCCGACTTCTCGTGGCGCTCCCCCTCGGTGAGGCGCTTGACCACGAGCACGCAGGGCAGGCCGAACTCGCCGCCCGGGAAGGCCCGGGGCCGGGTGGCCGACACCGCCACGCACCAGTCGGGCACGATCCCCCGGCTGAGCTCCTCACCGGTCTGGGCGTCGATCACCGGGATCGAGGCGGTCAGGATGCACCCGGCGCCGAGCACTGCGCCGGTCCCGACCCGGGCACCCTCGGCCACGATGCAGCGGGAGCCGATCAGTGCGTCGTCGCCGACGACGACCGGGGCGGCCTGGGGCGGCTCGAGCACGCCCCCGATCCCCACCCCACCGGAGAGGTGGACCCGCTCGCCGATCTGGGCGCACGAGCCGACGGTGGCCCAGGTGTCGACCATGGTGTCGGCGCCGACCCGGGCGCCGATGTTCACGTAGCTCGGCATCATCACCACCCCCGGCGCGAGGTACGAGCCCCAGCGGGCCGACGCCCCCGGCACGACCCGGACCCGAGCCCCGGCGTAGTCGTGCTTGAGCGGGATCTTGTCGACGTACTCGAACGGGCCGAGCTCGGTGGTCTCCATGGCCGAGAGCCGGAACAGCAGCAGCACGGCGTACTTCAGCCACTCGTGGACGACGACCTCGCCGTCGACCACCTCGGCCACCCGCCCCTCGCCGGAGTCGAGCAGGGCGATCGCCGCGTGCACGGTGGCGCGGGCCTCGGCCTCGGGCATGACCGACGCGAGGTCGTCGCGGGCCTCCCACAGGGCGGTGATCTGGCGGGCGAGGTCGGACACGGGGGCTCCCGGTGGGCTCAGGCCGCCGCAGCGGCGAGACGGTCGATGACGAGGTCGAGGTCGGCGTCGCGCACCGACAGCGCGATCCGGGCGTGGTGGGTGCCGGCCGGGCCGTAGAGGTCGCCCGGGGCGGCGAGCAGCCCGGCCGTCCCGGCCAGACGGGCGGCGACGGCCCAGCCGTCCTCGCCCCGGTCGGAGCCCAGCCACAGGTAGAAGGTGGACGGCCCACCGTCGGAGCGCAGCCCGTGCGCCGCCAGCACGGGTGCGAGCCGGGCCCGGCGGGCCGCGTACCGGGCCCGTTGCTCCACGACGTGCGCGTCATCGCCGAGCGCGGCCGCGGCGGCGGCCTGGACCGGGCTCGGGACCATGAGCCCGGCGTGCTTGCGGACCTCCCCGAGGTATCGCACGAGCCCGGGGTCACCGGCGACGAACCCGGCCCGGAGCCCGGCGAGATTTGAGCGCTTCGAGAGGGAGTGGACGACGAGCACGCCGTCGGCCCCGGCGTGCAGCGCGGTCACCGGATCGGTGGGATCGCCGGCGGCGTCGTAGGTGAACTCCGCGTAGCACTCGTCGCTGGCCACCACGATGCCCTGGTCCCGGGCCCACCCGACGTTGGCGGCCATCTCGGCCGGGGTCGCGCACGCACCGGTCGGATTGGCCGGGTCGTTGAGCCAGAGCAGCAACGCCCGCTCGGCGTCGGCGGGGTCGACCGCGGCGAGGTCGAGGTGCCAGCGGTCGTCGACGGGCACGGGCACCGCCCGCAGGCCGGCAAGGGTGGCCCCCATCGCGTAGGTCGGATAGGCCACCGCCGGGTAGAGGACGGTGTCGCGCGACGGGTCGCGCAGCGCGAGATGGTGGGGCAGCGAGGCGACGAGCTCCTTGGTCCCGATGCAGGCGACCACGTCGGCGGGTCCGACGACCACGCCGAAGCGCCGGTCGATCCAGGCGGCGGCCGCTTCCCGCAGGGCCACGGTGCCGATCGTCGGGGGGTACCCGGTGGCGGCGCGCGTGGCGGCGGCGAGCGCCTCGGCCGCCACCTCGGGCATCGGGTCGACCGGGGTGCCCACCGAGGCGTCGACCACCCCACCGGGGAGGGCGTCGGCGGTGGCCCGCAGATCGGCCAGCCGGTCCTGGGGGTAGGGCGGGGGGACGAAGCCGGTCGGGGTCGCCACGGCGGGGAGCGTATCGGCCCGGAGCGTCCGGGGCTCAGGCGACCACGTAGTCGCCGACCCGCGACGCGAGGGCGTCGGGGAGGCGGGCCCGGACCCGCGTGCCCGCCTCGCCGTGGACCTCGACCAGGACCTCGCCCTCCCGGTGCAGCGCAGCCATGAGCTCGCCCCGGTCGTAGGGGATGAGCAGCTCGTAGACCGGGACCATGGCTCGCAGGCGGGCCCCGATGGCGGCGAGGAGCGCGTCGATCCCGTCACCCCGCCGACCCGACACGGCCACCGCGCCGGGATGGCGGGCCACGAGGTCGGCGACCACGTCGGGGTCGGCGGTGTCGACCTTGTTGACCACGATCATCTCGGGGAGCGCGTCGGCGTCGATCTCCGCCATCACCGCGTGCACCGCGGCGATCTGCCCTTCGGGGTCGGCCGCCGCGCCGTCGACGACGTGGAGCACGAGATCGGCGTCGGCCACCTCGGCGAGGGTCGACCGGAACGACTCGACCAGCTCGTGCGGCAGGCGGCGGACGAACCCGACGGTGTCGGTGCACAGCACGGTCTCCCCGCCGGGCAGCCGGAGCCGCCGGGTCGTGGTGCCGAGGGTGGAGAAGAGGCGGTCCTCGACCAGGACCTGCGCGTCGGTGCAGCGGTTGACCAGGGTGGACTTGCCGGCGTTGGTGTAGCCGACGAGCGCCACGGTCGGGATCGCCCGACGCCGCCGGGCCTTGCGCTGCTGCGCCCGGGTCCGGGCCAGGTGCTCGAGCTCGTGCTCGAGCCGGCTGACCCGGCGCAGGATCCGGCGCCGGTCGACCTCGAGCTGGGTCTCCCCCGGTCCGCGGGTCCCGATGCCCGCGCCCTGCTGGCTGAGCATGCGACCCCGACCCCGCAACCGGGGCAGCCGGTAGCGGAGCTGGGCGAGCTCGACCTGGACCATGCCCTCCTGGCTGGTGGCGTGTTGGGCGAAGATGTCGAGGATCAGCGCGACCCGGTCGACGACGTCGCGGGCGAAGTGCAGCTCCAGGTTGCGCTGCTGCGCCGGTGACAGCTCGTCGTCGAACACCACGACGTCGATGTCGAGCGCGTCGGCGATCTCCCGCAGCTCGGCGGCCTTCCCCTTGCCGATGTAGGTGGCGGGGTCGGGGTGGTCCCGGCGTTGCAGCTCGCGGTGCACCGGCTCGGCCCCGGCGGTGTCGACGAGGAGCGCGAGCTCGTCGAGGGAGCGCTCGGCCTCGTCGACCGTGCGCATGCCGTACCCGGTGCCCACGAGGAGCGCCCGCTGGCGCACCACCTCCAGATCGACCTCGGTGGCGGTGAGCCGCGGCCGCCCCCGACCGACATGGGCGTCGGCCGGGCCCTGGGGCCGGCCGCGATCGTCCCGGTCGACGTCGTCCCGGTCGACGTCGTCACGGTCGGCGGCGTCGCGGTCGTCCGCGTCCCGATCGTCGACGTCGGGGCCGACGTCGTCGTCGGGGGGCACGGGTCCCGTCACCCGGCCTCCGACCCGAGGTGGTCGGGGTCGACGCGGACGTCGAACACCGGGACCACCGGACCACCGAGTCGGATCGTGTCGCCCAGCTCCACCTGCAGGGTGCCGCCGGGCACAGCCACCGTGACGACGGGGCCGACCAGGCCCCGTCGGTGGGCCACCGCCGCCGCGGCACAGGCACCGGTCCCGCACGACCGGGTCTCACCGACGCCCCGCTCCCACACCCGCATCCGCAGTCGGTCGGCACCGGCGACGGCCACGAACTCGACGTTGGTCCGGCGCGGGAAGCGGGGATCGGTCTCGAGCCGGGGGCCGTGGGTCGCGACGGGGACGCCGTCGACGTCGTCGACGAGGCACACGAAGTGGGGGTTGCCCATCCCGGCGGCGTCGCCGCGGTAGGTGGCGTCGCCGACCGTCGCCGTGAGATCGAACGGGCTCGACGCCGTGATCGGGATGGCGTCGGGCGCGAAGGTGACCGGCCCCATGTCGACGGTGGCGTGGGTGACGGCACCGCCGGCGTCACGACCGACGACCACCGTCCGCCGCCCGGCCCCGGTGTCGACGAGCATCGTGTCGCCACCGAGCCCGGCCGCGGCGGCGGCCCAGGCCAGGGCCCGGATGCCGTTGCCGCTCATCTCGGCGATCCCGCCGTCGGCGTTGTGGAGGACCATCGTGGCGTCGGCCCCGTCGGTGCCCGGCCGACAGACGATCAGCCCATCGGCGCCGATCCCGGTGTGGCGGTCGCAGAGGGCCCGCGCCGCCGCGGCCGAGGGCCCGGGGCGGCCGTCGAGGTCGGTCCAGACCAGGAAGTCGTTGCCGGTGGCGTGGAGCTTGGTGAGATCGATCGGACCCATCACCGACAGCATTCCAGGAGCGCCGGGGTGCAGGCGCGCGGATTCGCCGGGCTCCCCCACCAGGTGACCCGGGGGTCGCGGCGGAACCACCGGATCTGACGGCGGGCGAAGCGGCGGGTGCGGCGCACGGTGGCGGCCCGGGCCGCATCGACGTCGGGTGCGGTGCCGTCGAGCACGGCCAGGGCCTCCCGGTATCCGATGGCCTGCGCCGCGGTGGCCGAGAGCGGCGGTCGGCCCGGCCGGACCAGCGCGGCGGCCTCGGCCAGCAGGCCCTCGGCGTACATCGCGTCGACCCGGGCCCCGATCCGGGCGTCGAGCACCGCCGGGGGCAGCCAGAGCCCGAACATCCGCACCGGCACGATCGGCGGGGCGAAGGTGCGCAGGCCGGCCCCGGCGGCGGAGAACGGGGCGCCGGTGAGCCCGACGACCTCGAGCGCCCGCACGGTCCGGCGGAGGTTGCCCGGCTCGATCCGGCTGGCGGCGACCGGGTCCACCTCGGCGAGCCGGGCGTGGAGACGGGCCGGTCCCCCGGGCTCGGCCGCCTCGGCGGTCAGGGCGGCCCGTCGTGCGGGGTCCTCGCCCGGGAAGCGGAGATCGTCGACCACCGCCCGGACGTAGAGCCCGGTGCCCCCCACCAGCAGCGCCCGCCGCCCCCGGGTCTCGATGTCGGCGATCGCGGCCCGGGCCTCCCGCTGGAACCGGGCCACCGACCACTCCTCGGCGGGATCGGCGAGGTCGAGCATGTGGTGGGGCACGCGCGCGCGTTCGGCCGCGCTCGCCTTGGCCGTCCCGACGTCCATCCCCCGGTAGACCTGCATGGAGTCGACCGAGACGAGCTCGACGTCGCCGAGGGCCTCCGCCAGCTCGAGGGCCACGGCCGACTTCCCGACCGCGGTCGGCCCGACCAGGGCGAGGTGGGTTCGGGGTGCCGGAGGCGTGTCGCCGTCTCCGCGATCAGCCGGCGGTCACGGGGATCCGTCGCGGTGCCGCGGCCACGACGTCGACCAGCGCACCCCGCAGCCAGTGGGGCGCGGCCCCGGTGATCTCGACCGTGACGTAGCTGCCGGGCCGGGCGGCGGCACCCGAGGCCGCGAAGTGGACCAGCTTGTTCTGGCGCGTCCGCCCGCTGACCCGAGTGGGGTCCTTCTTGGACGGGCCCTCGACCAGGACCTCCTCGAGGCGCCCGATCCGGTCCTGGTGCCGAGCGAGGGCCGACCGCTCGACCACCTCGGTCAGGCGCCGCATCCGGTCGGCGGCGACGTCGGGGGCCACGAACACGTCGGTCATCTCGGCGGCCGGCGTCCCCGGGCGGGGCGAGAAGACGAACGTGTAGGCGGAGTCGTAGGCGGCGGCGTCGGCCACCGCCAGGGTCTCGGCGAACGCGGCCTCGGTCTCGCCGGGGAAGGCGACGATGATGTCGGTGGTCACCGCGAGGTCGGGGATGCCCGCTCGGGCGTCGGCCAGCCGGGCCAGGTAGCGCTCGGCCGTGTAGCCCCGGTGCATGGCCGCCAGGACCCGGTCGCTCCCGGCCTGCAGCGGGAGGTGCAGGTGCTCGCACACCGACGCGCACTCGGCCATCGCGGCGATGGTCTCGGGGCGCAGGTCCTTCGGGTGCGGCGACGTGTAGCGCACGCGCCGGATGCCCTCCACCGCGTCCACGGCGCGTAGGAGGTCCGCGAACTGCGGGCGGTACTGCCCGGCGCCGAGGTCCCGACCGTACGAGTTCACGTTCTGGCCGAGCAGGGTCACCTCGGTGACGCCGTCGGCGGCGAGCGCCTCCACCTCGTGGACGATGTCGCCCGTGCGGCGGCTCACCTCGGCACCGCGCACGGCGGGAACGATGCAGAACGTGCACGAGTTGTCGCAGCCGATCTGGATGGTGACCCAGGCCGAATGGTCGACCTCCCGACGGGCGGGCAGCGCCGAGGGGTAGGCCTCGTGCTCCTCGACGATCTCGACCACCGGACCCTCCCGGCGGGCCCGGTCGAGCAGGCCGGGGGCGGCGGCGAGGTTGTGGGTCCCGAAGACGACGTCGACGTGGGGGGCCCGGGCCTGGATGAGCTCACGGTCCTTCTGGGCCAGACAGCCCCCGACCGCGATCTGGAGGTCGGGACGGCGGGCCTTGAGCGACTTGAGGTGCCCGAGGTGCCCGTAGAGCTTGTCGTCGGCGTTCTCCCGGATGCAGCAGGTGTTGAGCACCACCACGTCGGCGGTGTCGGGGTCGGTCGTCGGGACCATCCCCTCGGCGGCGAGCAGGCCGGCGATGCGCTCCGAGTCGTGCTCGTTCATCTGGCACCCGAAGGTGCGCACGAAGAAGCGGCGGGGCCCGGTCACGGCCGATGAGTCTACGGGCGGGCCCGGTGACGTACCGTGCGCCCGTGGAGGTGACCGTCGTCGGGTTCGTGGCCGTCGCCGCGGTCATCGTCTTCGGTGCGATCGTGCAGGGGACCATCGGCTTCGGCCTCGGGCTCCTGGCCGCGCCGCTGGTGGCCGTGGCCATCCCCGAGGCGATCCCCGTGGTCCTGGTGCTCGTGGCCTGGCCGATCGGCGGGGTCACCGCGGCCCGGGAGTTCCGGTCGCTCGAGCGGTTCGCCCTGACCTGGATGCTGGTCGGGGCGGTCCCGGGGACCCTGATCGGCCTCTGGATCATCCACCTCGCCTCGGCCCCGACCCTGGGGGTCATCGTCGGCGCGTCGACCCTCGCCGGGGTGCTGGCGACCCTGGTGAGCCCGCCGATCCCGGTCAACCGCACCACCGCGTGCGGGGCCGGCCTGATCGGCAACATCACCGGGACGGCGGCGTCGGTCGGCGGCCCCCCGGTGGCCCTGCTGTTCCAGCACCACCGCGGCCCCGTGATCCGCTCGACCCTCGGCGTGTACTTCGTGGTCAGTGCGACCCTGTCGGTGATCGGGTACGCCGCGACGGGCGAGATCACGTTCGCCCGGGTCCTGCTCGCCCTGACGCTGATCCCGGCGATGCTCGGTGGTGCGTGGCTGAGCCGCTACTTCCACCGCTTCGTCGACGCCGGCTGGCTCCGGCCGTCGGTCCTCGCCCTCTCGGGCGTCGCCGGCAGCATCGCGATCCTGCGCGGCGTGCTCTGAGATCGACCACCCCTCCCCCGGTCGGGCGGGAACCGGCCGCGCCAGGGGACGGCCGCCCGACCAGGAGGGGACGGGAGGGGTGGAGATCGGTTCGGGGCCGCCCGGCGGCGACCGGTCGGGTCAGTCGAGCGAGATCGGCTCGTCGTCGGCTTCGGTCATGCCGTCGCCGGCGTCGGTGCGCTCCGCCGCGTCCGGGTCGTCGGCGATGCCAGCCTCGATCTTGACCTTCTCCATGATCTCGACCATGAGGTCGAGGTTCTCGGAGAGGAAGTCCTTGACCTTCTCCCGGCCCTGCCCGAGCTGCTCACCCTCGTAGGTGAACCAGGCCCCGGACTTCTTGACGATGCCGAGGTCGACGGCGACGTCGAGCAACGAGCCCTCGCGGCTGATGCCCTTGCCGTACATGATGTCGAACTCGGCCTGCTTGAACGGGGCGCTGACCTTGTTCTTGACCACCTTGACCCGGGTCCGGTTGCCGGTGATCTCGGCGCCGTCCTTGATCGACTCGATGCGGCGGATGTCGAGGCGGACCGACGAGTAGAACTTCAGCGCCCGACCGCCCGGCGTGGTCTCGGGCGAGCCGAACATCACGCCGATCTTCTCCCGCAGCTGGTTGATGAAGATCACGCACGTCTTGGTTTTGCTGATGTTGCTGGTGAGCTTGCGCAGTGCCTGCGACATGAGCCGGG
>CAIUKV010000054.1 GCA_903899845.1 uncultured Actinomycetes bacterium | reverse complement strand
GACCTCGGCCCCGAGCCGGTCGGCCACCCAGGCCCGGATGCGGTCCTCGTGACCGGCGTCGGCGGCGGGCCGTAGCACGGGATCACCCTAGGCCACCCCGGCCCTCCCGCCCCGGGGGCACCCGGGGACCGCACCGGGAGCGACCCGGGAACGGTCGGGACCCGTCGGGCGTTAACCTATTCGTGTCACCGTCTTCTGGTGTCACCGGGCCGCCCGTCTGCCGGGACCCGTCCCCGAGCGCAGGGAGCGCACCGTGGAGCAGTCCGACCCCGTCGCCCCCCCGGCCGAGCCCACCGCCCCGGTCGCCGGCCCGGCGGACCCCGCCGCCCCGGTGGAGGACGGATCGGTGCGCGAGCGCCTGGTCGGGGCGGCGATCGCGGCCGAGCTCGAGACCGGGAAGCGGGAGGAGACCACCGAGGAGGCGCGCCGCCACGTCCTGATCCGGATCGGGCGCATGGGCGCGGGCGCGGCGCTCGTGCTCCTCGGCATCGCCATGACCGTGCTCCCCGGACCGGGGCTGCTCACCGTGGCCGCCGGCCTGCTGCTCCTCAGCCGGGACTTCCCGTGGGCCGCCCGGATGCTCGATCGGGTCCGGGCCCGCCTGCCCCAGGACGCCGACGGCCAGACCCACCGGGGGGTGATCGTCGCGTCGATCGTGCTCGCGGCGCTGAGCGTGGTCGGCAGCGTCGTGATGCTGCTCGGCTGAGCCGCGCCGGATCAGCCGGCGGCGCGGAACCGGGGCACCCACACCTCGTCGGTCACCGGATCGAAGACGACCTCCACCGGCAGGTCGACGCGCGCCGCCACCGCCGGGTCACCCACGAGGTTCCCCGGGACCATCACCCCACCGCAGTCGTCGAGCTCCACCACCACCACGGTGTAGGGTACCGCGTCGACCGCGGCCGCGTGCACCGGGTGCGTCACCACCGTGTAGGTGAAGACCCGGCCCCGGCCCGACGACTCGACCCAGTCGTGGGCCGCCGACTGGCACCGCGCGCAGAGCGCGTGCGGGAGGTGGCGGAAGGTGCCGCAGTCGGCACAGCGCTGGATCACCAGCCGGCCCTCACGGGCCGCGGCCCAGAACGGCTCGGTGAGCGGCTCCACCTTCGGCACCGGCATGGTGGCGCCGAAGCCCGGCGACGTGGGCGCGCTCACGACGCCCGCCGCAGGATCAGCGCGCTCGACGGCGGTGCCGAGGGACCCGCGACCACGAGACAGTGCTCGGCCCCCTCCACCTGCGTCGTGGACTCGCCGCGCATCTGGCGCACCCCCTCGTTCACGAGGCTGAGACCGTGGATGTAGGCCTCGGCGAGGTTGCCACCCGCGGTGTTGATCGGCAGCGCGCCGTGCGGCCACTCGAGGGTGCCGCCCTCCACGAACCCGCCCCCCTCGCCCCGGCCGCAGAACCCGAAGTCCTCGATGGTCATGAGCACCTGACCGGTGAAGTTCTCGTAGAGCTGGGCGACGTCGATGTCGGCGGGGCCCACCCCGGCCCGGGCGTAGAGGTCGCGGGCGGTGCCGGCCAGGCCCGCCGAGGTCCACAGCTCGCGGGGCCGGCGCATGCGGTCGCCCCCGTCGCCGGGGGCGAGGCCCTCGGCCGCCCCCGCGATCAGCACCGGTGACCGTCGCAGGTCCCGGGCCCGGTCGGTGCGGGTGACCACCACCGCGCACGCGCCGTCGCTCTCCTGGCAGCAGTCGAAGAGCCGGTAGGGGTCGGCGATCATGCGCGACCGCTGGTGGTCCTCGAGGGTCAGGGGTCGGCCGTGCATCACCGCGCGGGGGTTGCGCTGCGCGTGCGCGTAGCACGCCACCGAGATCATCCCGAAGTGGTCGCTGGTGGTGCCGTACTCGTGCATGTGGCGTCGGGCCTCGAGCGCGTAGCTCTGCGCCGCCGACATCAGCCCGCTCGGCATCGTGAACGCCTCACGCCCGCCCACCGACTCCCCCACCTCGGCCCGCGCCGTCCCCGAGCCGACCCGGGCCCGGCCGAAGCGCCCGAACTGGCCCTGGCAGATCGACCGGTAGCACACGACGACGTCGGCCGAGCCCGAGGCCACCGCCAACGCCGCGTGGTGCACGACGGCACAGGCCGAGTTGCCCCCGCCCGGGTAGAGCGACACGAAGCGCAGCGCCCCGAGGCCGAGGGCCTGGGCGACCTCGGACGGACTGCTGCGCTCGCCCGAGTACACGCAGATCCCGTCGACGTCGGCGAGGGTGAGCCCGGCGTCGGCGACCGCCCGCTGGACCGCCTCGCAGGCCAGCTCGAACTCGGTGCGGTCGGCGCCACCCGCCTTCCAGTACTGCGTCTCGCCGATCCCGACGATGCTGGTGCGGTCGCGCAGGGGCCAGGGTTCCATCCCCGCGTTCTAGCATCCGGGGGTGCCCCGGAGCCCGGTCCGACTCCGCGAGGTGGCCGAGGCCGCCGGCGTCACCGTCTCGACCGCGTCGCGCGCGCTGCACCGGCCCGAGCTGGTCCGGCCCGAGACCCGCGAGCGGGTGCAGGCCGCGGCCCGGGCGCTCGGGTACGTCCCGAACCG
>CAIUKV010000053.1 GCA_903899845.1 uncultured Actinomycetes bacterium | reverse complement strand
GGGCGTGAGGCCCATGTAGCGCAGGGCGTGCACCGCGGCGTCGCGCTGACCGGGCTCGGGGAACGCCTGCGGGTCGGGGACGGCGTCGTCGATGGTGACGACCTGGGCCGGGTTCGTGCCCCAGCTCACCGACGGCCGCAGCGTGGCGGCGTCGATCAGGATCTCCTCGTCGAACACCGCTCCCGCGTCGGTGACCAGGCTGCGCCAGTCGTCGAGCGCGGCTTCCCACGCGGGCCCGGTCGGCGCGAAGCGACGGCCCTCGAGGTACGCGAACGTGGTGTCGTCGGGGGCGATCATCCC
The DNA here is from genome assembly GCA_903899845.1 of uncultured Actinomycetes bacterium. Classification (GTDB taxonomy): domain Bacteria; phylum Actinomycetota; class Acidimicrobiia; order IMCC26256; family PALSA-555; genus CAIUKV01. The sequence continues at coordinate 7,550 of CAIUKV010000053.1, read as the reverse complement.
GGCGCGGGCCCCGGCCTCGATCGACATGTTGCACACGGTCATCCGGCCTTCCATCGACAGCGCGCGGATGGCCGAGCCCCGGTACTCGATGATCGAGCCCACGCCGCCGCCGGTGCCAATGCGGGCGATGATGGTCAGGACCACGTCCTTGGCCGTCACCCCGGCGGGCAGGTCGCCGTCGACGGTGATGGCGAGCGACCGGGGCCGGGCCTGGGGGAGGGTCTGGGTCGCGAGCACGTGCTCGACCTCGCTCGTGCCGATCCCGAACGCGAGCGCCCCGAAGGCCCCGTGCGTGGAGGTGTGGCTGTCACCGCACACGACGGTCATGCCCGGGAGGGTGAGGCCCTGCTCCGGACCGATCACGTGCACGATGCCGCTGCCCGGGTCGCCCATCGGGTAGAGCCGGATCCCGAACTCGGCGCAGTTGCGGGCGAGCACCTCGACCTGGGTGCGCGAGATCGGGTCGGCGATCGGCTGGTCGATGTCGGTCGTGGGCACGTTGTGGTCCATGGTGGCCACGGTGAGGTCGGGCCGACGGACGGTCCGGCCGTGCAGGCGGAGCCCGTCGAAGGCCTGGGGCGACGTGACCTCGTGCACGAGGTGGAGGTCGATGTAGAGGAGGTCGGGCTGGCCCGCCTCGCGGTGGACCACGTGGCGGTCCCAGACCTTCTCGGAGAGCGTCTGCGGCATGCCCCGATTCTGACAGCCGGGCCCGCTCCGGTGCCCGGCGGAACCGGGCCGAGCGGGAGCCGGGCCCGGCCCGGGCTCAGCCCGGCGATCAGAGCGCCCGGATCTCCACGACCTCGGCGGTCATGGTGCGGGTCCCCGAGCGGGTCGCGATCTCGTAGGTGACCTCGGCGCCGACCGCCGTGCCCAGGATCGCCTGGCCGAGCGGCGACGACACCGAGAGCACGTCGAAGGTGTCGTGGCGCTCCTCGATCGAGCCCACGAGGTACTCGACCGGCTCGTCGTCGCCCCCCAGGAGGAGGCTGACCACCACCCCGGGGGCCACGACGTCGTCGGCGGCCCCCTCCACGATCACGGCGGTGCGCAGCAGGGCCTCGAGGTGGCGGATCCGGGCCTCGTTGTGGCCCTGCTCGTTCTTGGCCGCGTCGTAGTCGGCGTTCTCCCGGATGTCGCCGTGCTCGCGGGCCCGCTCGATCCACAGCGAGATCTGCTGGCGCTTGGGCCCGGTGCGATCGGCCAGCTCCGCCTGGAGGCGGGCGTGGGTCTGGGTCGAGAGGTGCGTACCGTCCATCGCGGGCGAGGCTAGCGGCATCGGCGCGGCGCCGACCGGGGGGATCCCGGTTGCCGCGGGGCCCGCTGACCTGCGAGAATGTCCCCGATGGACCGGCACCGCACCCCCCGCACCACCAGCCCCGTCATCATCGTCCCCTGACGAACGCCGACCCCCGGCGTTCGTGTGACCGTCCACCTCGGTGGGCGGTTTTTCTTGTCCGGCGAGAGGAACCTCCGTGGCGCACCGCATCGGCATCATCGGCGGCGACGGCATCGGTCCCGAAGTGGTGGCCGAGGCCCGGAAGGTGATCGACGCAGCCGGGGTCGCCTACGAGGCGGTGCCCTTCGACCTGGGGGGCGCCCGCTACCTGCGCGACGGCGTGGTCCTGCGCGACGAGGACGTCGAGGCGATCCGGGGCCTGGACGCCGTGCTGCTCGGCGCGGTCGGGACCCCCGACGTGCCCCCGGGGGTGATCGAGCGGGGCCTGCTGCTCCGCCTGCGCTTCGACCTCGACCTCTACGTCAACCAGCGTCCGTTCACGGCGGGGCCGAGCGCCCTCAACGACGGCGTCGACATGATCGTCATCCGCGAGAACACCGAGGGCACCTACGCGGGCGAGGGCGGGTTCCTGCGCAAGGGCACGCCCCACGAGGTGGCGACCCAGGGATCGGTCAACACCCGGATGGGGGTCGAGCGGGTCGTGCGCCACGCCTTCGACCTCGCGCGCGGGCGGACCCGCCGGCACCTGACCCTCGTGCACAAGACCAACGTGCTGACCTTCGCCGGGGACCTCTGGGAGCGGACCTTCGCCGAGGTCGCGGCCGAGTACCCCGACGTCACCACCGCCTACCACCACGTCGACGCCGCCTGCATCTACCTCGTGCAGGACCCGGGGCGCTACGACGTGCTGGTGACCGACAACCTCTTCGGCGACATCCTCACCGACCTGGGTGGTGCCGTCTCCGGCGGCATCGGCCGGGCCGCGTCGGGCAACCTCAACCCCGCCCGGACCGGCCCGTCGCTGTTCGAGCCCGTCCACGGGTCGGCCCCCGACATCGCCGGGACCGCCACCGCCGATCCGCGCGCCGCGGTGCTCTCGGCGGTGATGATGCTCGAGTTCCTCGGCGAGGCGACCGCGGCCGATCGCATCCGTGCGGCGCTCGCGGCCACCGACGCCGTCGTCGGCTCGACGCCCGAGATCGGTGACGCGATCGCCGCCGCCCTCTGACCCGTCCCACCGTCCCCCACGATCTCCCGTCCCCCACGATCTCCCGTCCCCCACGATCTCCCGTCCCCCACGATCCCCCGCACCCCACCGTCCCCCCGCATCCGACCCCGCGAAAGGCGCTCCCGATGCCCATCACCCCCACCGACAAGATCTGGATGGACGGCGAGCTCGTCGACTGGGACGCGGCGCAGATCCACGTGCTCACCCACACCCTCCACTACGGGGCCGGCGTGTTCGAGGGGATCCGGGCCTACGAGACCGACACCGGCCCCGGGATCTTCCGGCTCGCCGAGCACGTCCACCGGCTGTTCGACTCGGCGAAGATCTTCCACATCCAGATCCCGTTCACCGAGGCCGAGATCCGCGACGCGATCCGGGACACCGTCCGCGTCAACGGCCTGCCCGCCTGTTACATCCGACCCATCGTGTACCTCGGCTACGGGGAGATGGGCCTGAACCCGCTCCCGTGCCCGGTCAAGGTGGCGGTCGCGGTGTGGCCGTGGGGCGCGTACCTCGGCGAGGAGGGCGTGAACCACGGGGTCCGCACGAAGATCTCCTCGTGGGTCCGGCACAACCCCAACACGATGCCGCCCGCGGCGAAGGGCACCGGCATGTACATCAACTCGCAGCTGGCCAAGGTCGAGGCGCTCCTCGCCGGGTACGACGAGGCGATCATGCTCTCGCCCCAGGGCTACCTGAGCGAGTGCACCGGCGAGAACCTCTTCGTCGTCCAGGACGGCGTGATCCGGACCCCGCCGACCGCGTCGGGCGCCCTCCAGGGCGTCACCCAGGACACCGTGCTCACCCTGGCCGAGGACCTCGGGATCCCGGTCCGGGTGGAGAACCTCCTGCGGTCGTGCGTGTACACCTGCGACGAGGCGTTCTGCACGGGCACTGCGGCGGAGGTGACCCCGATCCGCTCGGTCGACGACCGGGTCATCGGTGAGCCCGGCCCGGTCACCCGCCAGATCCAGGCGGCCTACGCCGACGTCGTGCGCGGTCGCAACGCCAAGTACGACCACTGGGTGGACCGTGTCTAGCCCCGCGCCCCGCAAGGTCGAGATCTACGACACGACGCTGCGCGACGGCTCGCAGCTCGAGGGCATCTCGCTCACCGTCGACGACAAGCTGCGCATCGCCGAGCAGCTCGACTGGCTCGGGGTCGACTACGTCGAGGCGGGCTGGCCCGGGGCCAACCCCAAGGACGACGAGATGTTCCGGCGGGCGGCCCGGGAGCTGACCCTCGGCACGAGCACGCTCGTGGCCTTCGGCTCGACCCGCCGCGTGGCGGGCAAGGTCGACCATGACGAGACCCTCCGCAACCTGCTCGACGCCGGCACCCCGGTGGTCTGCATCGTCGGCAAGTGCTGGGACTACCACGTGACCGAGGCGCTGCAGACCACGCTGGACGAGGGCGTGGCCATGGTCGCCGACTCCGTGGCGTTCCTGGCCGCCGCCGGCCGCGAGGTGTTCTTCGACGCCGAGCACTTCTTCGACGGCTACAAGCGCAGTCCGGAGTTCAGCCTGCGGGTGCTCGAGGCGGCCGCCCAGCAGGGCGCGACCCGGCTGGTGCTGTGCGACACGAACGGCGGCTCGCTGCCCCACGAGGTCGAGCGCATCGTGCGCGAGGTGGTGGGGTACTTCGGCGGCGACGTGGGGGTGGCCGTCCACCTCCACGACGACGCCGGCACCGGGGTCGCCAACGCCATCGCCGGGGTGCTCGGCGGGGCGGTGCAGGTCCAGGGGACGATCAACGGCTACGGCGAGCGCACGGGGAACTGCAACCTCACGACGATCATCCCCAACCTGACCCTCAAGCTCGGGTTCGAGACCATCCCGGCCGACCGGCTCGAGCGCCTCACGCCGGTCGCCCACCACGTGGCCGAGCTGGTGAACATGGCCCTGAACCCGCAGGCGCCCTACGTGGGCGACTCCGCGTTCGCGCACAAGGCCGGTCTCCACGTCAGCGCCATCGCGAAGCGGCCCGACGCGTACGAGCACGTCAGCCCGGACTCGGTGGGCAACGGCACCCGGTTCCTCGTCTCCGAGCTCGCCGGGAAGTCGACCGTGGCGCTCAAGGCGAAGGAGCTCGGCGTCGCCCTCGACGGACCCCAGGTCAACGAGGTCGTCGATCAGCTCAAGCGGATGGAGCACGAGGGCTACCACTTCGAGGTGGCCGACGCCTCGCTCGAGCTCCTCATGCGCCGGGCCACCGGCTGGCGCCAGCCGTGGTTCGAGGTCGAGTCGTTCCGGGTCATCACCGATGACCTCCAGGCCGCCGAGCCGAGTCAGCCGTCGGGGGTCTCGACCGAGGCCACCATCAAGGTGCACGTGGGCGGTGAGCGGGTCGTGGCCACCGCCGAGGGCAACGGTCCGGTCAACGCGCTCGACGGCGCGCTGCGCCGGGCCCTCGGGTCGCGGTTCCCCGGCCTCGACCGTCTGCACCTCATCGACTACAAGGTGCGCGTCCTCGACACCGCCAAGGGCACCGGAGCGGTCACGCGGGTCCTGATCGACTCCACCAACGGCGACCGGACCTGGACCACCATCGGGGTGAGCGAGAACATCATCGAGGCGTCGTGGCAGGCGATGTACGACTCGGTCGTCTTCGGTCTGCTGCTCGCCGCCGAGCCCGACCCGCCGCGCTGACCGACCGGTCGCCGAACCGAGGAGCCGCCGTGCCCACCGACCCCTTCGTCTCGTCCGACCCGCAGGCCGCCCCGCGCAACGAGCCGACCCTCGCCCCCGGTGTCACGCTCCCGCCGTCGCGGTCGTGGCGGACCGACCGGCCCGGGGACCTCGCGGCCGGGGTCCAGCCTCGGGGGGACCTGTTCGGGTCGCCGGGACCGAACGTGGGGTACGCGCTGGGGCTCGTGCACCGGGCCTCGGCCACCTTCCGGCTGGCCCCGGGCGAGCACCGGGAGGACGCCGAGGCCGTGGTGGCCGCGCTGGCGATGAAGCGGGCGGCCTCGTTCGGGCGTGGACCGGTGGCGGCCGACGTCGAGCGGGCCGCGGCGCTGCTCGGGTACCGCGGCGGGGCCGACGACGCCACCGCGGCGCGCCGGGCCGACGCGGTGGCGGGCGCCCACCACGACTACGGCCGGTGCCGTCACGTCGCCGACCAGGTCGACCTCGAGACGCTGCGGCGCCCCTGAGCCGGACCTGAGCCGGACCTCCGCCCGCCCGCGCGGCTGACGGCGACGTCAGGATCCGGCACTACGATCCGGAGCGATGACACCCTTCGTCCTGTCCCCCGAGCACGAGGAACTCCGCGTCGCCCTCCGGCGCTTCGCCGAGGAGGGCATCGCCCCCAACGCCGCCGAGGCCGACGCCACGGCCGAGTACCCGTGGAAGTCGTTCGCGGCCTACCGGGACTCCGGCTTCATCCGCCTGCCCTACCCCGAGGAGTACGGCGGCGACGGCGGCGACCTCGTGGCCTACGCCATGCTGGTGGAGGAGGTGGCCCGGGTCTGCGCCTCGTCGTCGCTGTTCGTGATGATTCCGCGCCTCGCCATCGAGGCGATCCTCATGTTCGGCAGCGACGAGATGAAGGCCCGGATCGTGCCGCGCCTCGCCACGGGGGAGTGGCAGGGGAGCTACTGCCTGTCGGAATCCCACGCCGGGAGCGACGTGGCGTCGATGCGCACGCGGGCCGTGCGCGACGGCGACGACTACGTGCTCAACGGGTCGAAGGCCTGGATCACCAACGCCGGCGTCTCGGACTTCTACACCGTGTTCGCCAAGACCGACCCCGACGCCGGGTCGCGCGGGATCAGCGCCTTCGTGGTCGAGGCCGACCGGCCCGGCTTCTCGGTGGCCAAGCTCGAGTCGAAGATGGGCATGCGGGGCTCGCCCACCGGTGAGATCCGCTTCGACGACGTCCGGATCCCCGCCGAGAACCTCATCGGCGACGAGCACCGCGGCTTCCAGTACGCCATGGCCGCCCTCGACGGCTCGCGCCCGCTCGTGGGCGCCCAGGCCGTCGGCATCGCCCAGGGTGCGCTCGACGCCGCCACCCGCTACGTCACCGAGCGCGAGCAGTTCGGCCAGCGGGTGTCGGAGTTCCAGGGCGTGCAGTTCATGCTCGCCGACATGGCGACCCGGGTCGAGGCGGCCCGGCTGCTCGTCTACAGCGCCTGCGCCCGGCTGGACGCCGGCCTGCCCGGCACGTCGAAGGCGTCGGCGATGGCGAAGCTGTTCGCGGCCGACACCGCGATGGCGGTCACCACCGACGCCGTCCAGCTCTTCGGCGGGGCCGGCTACACCACCGACTTCCCGGTCGAGCGCATGATGCGCGACGCCAAGGTCACCCAGATCTACGAGGGCACCAACCAGATCCAGCGGATGGTGATCGGGCGGCGTCTGCTCGACGAGGTCGGCCCCCCGGTCTGAGCCTGAGCCCACGACGCGGTCCCCGATCGGGCGCGGGCGGGATTCGTAGACTGCGCAGCCCATGACCGAGGCCCCCCGCGTCCGCTTCTCGCCCGCCCCCACCGGCTCCCTCCACGTCGGGTCGGCCCGAACCGCGCTGTTCAACTGGCTGTTCGCCCGTCACCACGGGGGCACGTTCTGCCTGCGGATCGAGGACACCGACCGGGCCCGGTCGAGCACCGAGTGGACCGTCGGCATCCAGGACACCCTGCGCTGGCTCGGGCTCGAGTGGGACGAGGGCCCCGTGCTCCAGAGCGCCCGCACCCAGGAGTACCTGGCCGCGGCCGACGACCTGCTCGCCGCCGGGCGGGCGTACGAGTGCTTCTGCACCGGCGACGAGCTCGAGGCGCGGGCCGCCGCCGCCCGGGCCGCCGGCCGGCCGCCGGGCTACGACGGTCACTGCCGCGACCTGTCGGCGGCGCGGCGGGCGAGCCTCGCGGCCGAAGGGCGACCGCGGTCGCTGCGCTTCCGCACGCCCGACGACGGCGTCAGCCACTTCGTCGACGCCGTGCGGGGCGACGTGCGGGTGGAGTGGGCCCTGGTCCCCGACTTCGTGATCGTCCGGTCCGACGGCAACCCGATCTTCTTCCTCGCCAACGCGGTCGACGACATCGCCATGCGGATCACCCACGTGATCCGCGGCGAGGACCT
>CAIUKV010000052.1 GCA_903899845.1 uncultured Actinomycetes bacterium | reverse complement strand
CCGGGCCTGCTCCACCGAGCCCAGGGCGGTGGCGTTGAACGTGCCCACCCGGATCCCCACGGCGCCCTCCCCGACGGCCCGCGCCGGTCGCGACGGGTCTGTACCGCCGTTACATTATTGGCGACGGGGCCCGGGGGCGGGCCTGGCCCTCGCCACGGATCGGACCCGGTCGGACCACGTCGGACCCGGTCGGACCCGGACGCACCCGGACGCACCCGGACGGTTCCAGCAGACGGCGATTCCTGGAGGTGGCCATGAGCGAGGCAGGCACGAGCGAGGGACGGACCCCGGCGCGCGACGGTGCGGTCGTCGTCGGCGACGACGGCGCCGAGCGCTACATCGTGATCTCGGCCGACGGCCACGCCGGTGGCGCCATCCCCGACTACCGGCCGTACCTCGCGTCCAGGTGGCACGACGACTTCGATGCCTGGGCGGCGTCGTACGAGATGCCCTACGAGGACCTGCTCGGCGACCTCGGCACCCGCAACTGGGACTCCGAGCGCCGCCGGCGCGACCTCGAGGCCGACGGCCAGGTCGCCGAGGTGCTGTTCCCCAACACCGTGCCGCCGTTCTTCCCGAAGGTCTCGCTCGCCGCCCAGCCCCCCGCCGTCACCGCCGCCGACATGGAGCAGCGCTGGGCCGGGCTCCAGGCCCACAACCGGTGGCTGGCCGACTTCTGCGACGCGCTGCCCGGCCGACGGGCCGGCATCGCCCAGATCACCCTCCACGACGTCGACGCGTCGGTCGCCGAGATCCGCTGGGCCCACGAGGCCGGACTGCGCGGTGGCGTGCTCCTCCCCGGCACCCCGCCGGGGATCGGCCTCCCCCAGCTCTACGACGCGCACTACGAGCCGCTGTTCCGCACGTGTGCCGAGCTCGGCGTCCCGATCAACCACCACGCGGGCAGCGCCGCCCCGCCGATGGGTGACACCGACCGCGACGCGGTGGTGTTCATGCTCGAGGTCACCTGGTGGGCGCACCGGGCCCTGACCCATCTCATGATCGCCGGGGTGTTCGAGCGCTACCCCGACCTGCAGATGGTGTTCACCGAGCAGGGCACGGCGTGGGTCCCCGAGGAGCTCGCCCGCCTCGACGTCTTCATCAGCCGGATGCGCGGCGCGGGGGGCTCCCAGGAGCAGGTGTGGGGCAAGGCGATCGCGGACTCCCTGTCGCTGCTCCCGAGCGAGTACTGGGCCCGGCAGTGCCAGGTGGGCGCCAGCTTCATCCGGCCGGTCGAGGTCGGTCTGCGCCACCAGGTGGGCGTCGACCGCATCATGTGGGGCAGCGACTACCCGCACAAGGAGGCGAGCCACCCGTACTCGCTCGAGGCGATCAAGGCCGCCTTCTCGGGCGTGCCCCGCGACGAGGTGGCCATGATGCTCGGCGGCAACGCCGCCCGGCTCTACGGCTTCGACCTCGACGTGCTGGCGCCGGTCGCGGCCCGGGTCGGCCCCCGCGTCGACGACGTCGCGGAGCCGCTCGACCGGGCCAGCCTCCCGATCGAGGCCTACAAGTGCCCGGCGTTCACGCCGGAGTACGCCTCGGCCTGAGCGCCGACCTGACCCGACCCGACCCGACCTGCAGCCCCGACCTGACCCGACCCGACCTGCCGCCCCGACGACGACCCGACCTGCCGCCCCGACGACGACCCGAACGAGGAGCATCCGATGACCGATCCGACCGTCTTCGCCGACAACGACCCCTACTTCATCGTCGCCGCCGACAGCCACGCCGGCCTCCCGACCGAGCAGTACCGCGAGTTCCTGGCGTCGAAGTACCACGACGCCTTCGACGACTTCCTCGGCGAGCGGGCCGCGCTGCTCGACGAGGTGACCCGCATGGGGATCCGCGACGAGGCCTACGCCAAGAAGTGGTTCGAGGACAACGACGAGGGGCTGGCCGGCGGCTGGGACGCGATCAAGCGGGACCAGGCCCTCGACGCCGACGGGGTGGCGGCCGAGGTCGTCTACCCCGACGCCGACGCGGTCGAGAGCCGCACCTGCGTGCCCTTCGGGGCCGGGCTCGGCCTGCGGGGCGACCTCGACCCCGAGCTGGGCATGGCCGGCGCGCAGGCGCACAACCGGTGGCTCGCCGAGCTGTGCGCGGTGAGCCCGGAGCGCCGGTGCGGTGTCGCCCTGGTGCCGATCACCGCCGAGCTCGACGACGTGCTCGGCGAGATCCGCCGGGCCAAGGAGTCCGGTCTCGGCGCGGTGATGATCCCGGCCATGTGGGTGAACCAGGCGCCGTACCACGACCGTCGTTACGACCCGGTGTGGGCGCTCTGCGAGGAGCTGCAGATGCCGGTGGTCACGCACTCCGGATCGGCCGCCCGCGACGAGTACGGCGACCACCTCGGCATCTACGTCACCGAGGTCACCTGGTGGCCGGCCCGGCCCCTGTGGTTCCTGCTCTGGTCCGGGGTGTTCGAGCGGTTCCCCGGCCTGCGCTTCGGGGTGACCGATGGCGGGTGCTGGTGGCTCCCCGGCCTGCTGTGGTCGTGGGACCGGCTGTTCATGGGCCAGAAGGGAGCCGAGAAGCTCGGGCGCGACGCGTTCAAGGGCAACGTCACCATGCTCCCGAGCGAGTACGTCGACCGCAACGTCTTCACCGGCCTCGCCAACGTGAAGCGTCGGGAGCTCGGCATGCGCTACGAGATCGGGATCTCGAACATGTGCTGGGGCACCGACTTCCCCCACCCGGAGGGCACCTGGCCCAACACCCGGGACTGGCTGGTGAAGACGTTCTTCGACATCCCCGTCGACGAGACCCGGCGCATGCTCGGCCTCAACGCGGCCGAGATCTTCGGCTTCGACCTCGGGAGCCTGCGGTCCCTGGCCGACAAGATCGGGCCCACGCCCGAGGACCTCGGGCAGCTCGGCGACGGGCGGACCGCGGCCGATCTCACGGCCAGGTGGGCCGGGGTGAAGGCGGTCGGGCGGCACTGGCTCACGGGTCACGACTTCCCGCTCCTCCCCGACTTCTGAGCCGCTCCCTCCGGGTGACCACCGCCGGGGCTCGTCCCCTCACCGCCGACGACGTCGTCGCGGAGGCCGTGCGCATCGTCGATGCGCACGGTGCCGACGCGCTCACCATGCGCCGCCTCGCCGACGAGCTCGGCGTCGCCGTGACCAGCATCTACTGGCACGTCGGCAACCGGGAGGAGCTCCTCGACGCCGTCATCGACCACCTGATCGACGAGATGGGGACGGTCCGGGCCCGCGGTCGGGGATCGCACGAGCGCATCGCCACCCTCGCCCACGGCCTGCGCCGGATGCTCCTCGCCCGGCCCCAGCTCATCGCCCTCGCCCACGAGCGGGCCCAGACGACCCGGATGTTCCAGCCGGTCCAGGCCGCCATCGCCCGGGAGCTCGACGCGCTCGGCCTCGACCGGGCCGACGCCGAGCGCGCGCGGCGCGCCGTCCAGGTGCACGTGGTGTCGTCGGTGCTGCTCGAGCGCACCGTCGACCGACTCGGGACCGACGATCCCGTCGACGCCCTCGACCTGTTCGG
>CAIUKV010000051.1 GCA_903899845.1 uncultured Actinomycetes bacterium | reverse complement strand
GTGGTCGGCACCTGGATCGGCTCGACCCTGGGCATGGTCGCGGCCGACGCGATCGCGATCGGGGTGGGCCAGGTCCTCGGGAGCCGCCTCCCCGAGCGAGCCGTGAAGATCGGCGCCGCCGTGATCTTCTTCGCGTTCGGCGCCTGGTTGATCGTCGACGGGCTCACCTGACCCGACCCGACCTGGGTACGCTGCCGACGTGCGCGCGCTGCAGTACGGGGTCCCGGCCGAGCCGGACCCCGAGACCGAGTCCGACCGGACGTCGGCCAACCCGCTGCGCCAGGGCCTGGCCCGGGTCCCGATGGCCCTGGTCGACCTCGACCCGGCCCGGCCGCTGCGCGACGACTGGGTGGTGACCCGGCCCCGCCTCACCGGGATCTGCGGCTCCGACGCCAAGCAGGTCTTCGGCGACTTCGGTGAGGTGCAGAGCGCCGACAACCCGATGAAGGCGTTCTTCTCGATGCCCCACGTGCTCGGCCACGAGGTCGTGGCCGACGTGGTCGAGCTGGGGTCGGCGGCCCGGGGCCTCGCGGTCGGCGACCGCGTGGTGCTGAACCCGTGGCTCTCCTGCGGCCCGCGTGGCGTGCACCCCGAGTGCGGCGCGTGCGCGCGGGGCGACTTCAGCCTGTGCGCGAGCTTCGCGGTCGGACCGATCTCCCCCGGCATCCACATCGGCACCTCGCGTGACGCCACCGGCGGCTGGGCCGAGCTCATGCCTGCGCACGACTCGATGCTGTTCCGGGTGCCCGACGGGCTCTCGGACGAGGCGGCCGTCCTCGCCGATCCGTTCGCGGTGATGCTCCACGCGGTCACCCGGCACCCGCCACCCACGGACGGGCGGGCCCTGGTCTACGGCGCCGGGGCCCTCGGGCTCTGCGCGGTCGCGATCCTGCGCGCGCTGCACCCCGACGTCGAGGTGCTCGTCGTCGCCCGCTTCGCCGCCCAGGCCGAGTTCGCGGCCCGGCTCGGTGCCACCGTGATCGGCCACGAGCCCGCGCTCGCGGTGATCGAGGCGGCGGCGGCGTGGTCGGGTGGCGTCCTCCAGCCGAGCGACGGGTTGCCCATGGCCTACCCGGGGGCGATCGACGTCGTCTACGACACCGTCGGCAAGCGCGAGACGTTCGAGGTCGGGGCCCGGGTGCTCGCGGCACGCGGCACGCTGGTGAAGGCCGGGGTCCACGGCCCGACCTACTGGGAGGACTCGCCGCTGTACTTCAAGGAGATCGCCTTCGTCGGGTCCAACGCCTTCGGCCTCGAGACGGTGGAGGGCGTGACCCGGCACGGGATCGCGCACTACCTCGACCTCGCCGCCGCCGGCCGGATCGACCTCGCGGCCATGGTCACCCACGTCTTCCCGCTCGACGACCGCTGGCGCGACGCGTTCCGGACCCTGGCCGACCAGGGCGACACCGGTGCGCTCAAGGTCGCCTTCGCCCCGAACGCGGTGCCGCCGTCCGACTCCCCGACGACCGACTCCCCGACGACCGACTCCCCGACGACCGGAGCCCGATGACCCGTGACCTCGTCCTCGACACGCCCGACGGCCCGATGGGCCTGTTCGAGGCCGCTCCCGCCGGCACCCCACGCGGTGGGGTGATCGTCGTCCAGGAGGCGTTCGGGGTGAACGCCCACATCCGTGACGTGACCGCCCGCGCGGCGGCCGCCGGGTACCTCGCGGTGGCGCCCGCGTACTTCCACCGGGCCGGGGGCGGCGCGGTCGAGGACTACACCGACGTCGCGTCGATCTTCCCGTTGTTCGAGGGCCTGACCGACGACGGCATCCTCGTCGACACCGACGCTGCGATCACCCACCTCCGGGCGGCGGGCATCACCGACGACCGCATCGGCGTGGTGGGCTTCTGCTTCGGTGGGCGCGCCGCGTTCCTCGTCGCCGCCCGCCGTGGGCTCGGCGCCGCGGTGGGCTTCTACGGCGGTGGGATCGCGAGCAAGGGGGTGCTGCCGTTCCCGGCGCTCGTCGACGAGGCCGCGACCCTGCGGACGCCGTGGCTCGGCATCTTCGGCGACGCCGACGCGTCGATCCCGATCGACGACGTCGAGCGGCTCCGGGCCGCGCTCGCGGCCGCCCCGGTGGCCACCGACGTCGTGCGCTACCCCGACGCCCCCCACGGGTTCCACTGCGACGCCCGGGCCGACCACCGGCCCGACGCCGCCGCCGACGCCTGGGCCCGCACCCTCGCCTGGTTCGACGCGCACCTCGCGTGACGCCGGAGCATCGGAGCGCCGGAGTGGAACGCGCCGACCACGCCGACCACGCCGACCGGGACGACCGGGACGACCGGGCCGAGCACCGGGGACCGGGCGACCGACGTGGCCCCGGCGCCCTCCGGTCCGGCGCGGTCGCGCCCGCCGGCTGGCGGGGCTGGACCCGCTGGCCGCTGACGGGACCGCTCGTGGCGCTGGCCGCGCTCACCGTCGCGGTCGACGTCGTCACCGCGTGGGCGGACGTGGCCGCCGGGCACCTCGGCCGGGTGCCGGTGTCGCCTGCCCTGCCCCTCGGGCTCGCGCTCGCACTGGGCGTCGGCCTGCGCCGCCTCGGCTGGGACCGGGCCAACCGGCGCGCCTGGCGGGAGTTCCTCGCGGTCGGCTCCGTGGTGCTCGTCGGCGCCCTGGCCCAGTACGCCGTGCGGATCGGGGGACCGGCCGAGGCGGCCGGGCTCGTGATCGCCGCACTGGGCGAGGAGCTCGTCTACCGCCTCGCGGTGCTGGTCCTGGTCGGGGCGGTGGTCGCGTGGTGCACGGGGCGGAACTGGCGCAACGCCGAGGACTGGGGTCCGGTCGCCGGCGTCGCGGCGCTGCTCGCCGGGGGCCTGGTGTTCACCCTGCTCCCCGGGCATCTGGCCCAGGTGCAGGGTGTGACCACCGTCGTGCCGTTCGCGAGCCTCGGCGTGGTCCTCGGCTACGCGGTGCTGCGGACCGGGGCGCTGCTGCCGGCCGTGGCCGTCCACGCCCTCGTCAACGTCACGACGATCGCGGCGCTCACCGGTGCCGCCGCCCCGGGCCTGCGCACCGCGTTCGTGGCGACCGCGCTCGTCGCGCTCGTTGCGGCGACGGTGGTGGCCGGCCGCCGGCTCGGCCTGCTGCGTCCGGTCCCGGCGGCGATCGACCTCCGGGCCACCGGGTCGGGGTGACCCGGAGTCCCGCCCGCCCGCTCGCTCAGGCGGGGGCCCGGACCAGATCGGCCCACACCGCGGAGGCCGTGCGCCGGCCCGAGTAGAGCGCACCCTGGGTCGAGGCGGTGTCGCGGTGGTCGCCGCAGACGTACACGCCGTCGCCGAGGCGCACCGACCGGCGGGGGGAGAACCCCGGACCCTGGTCGGGGTGGGCGTGGGGGATGCGGTAGGTGCGTAGGTGCTGCCAGCCGTCGACG
>CAIUKV010000050.1 GCA_903899845.1 uncultured Actinomycetes bacterium | reverse complement strand
GATCCTGTTCGCCGTCCTGATCGTCTTCCAGGTCGTCGGTGGGCTGTTGGCGGTGCGGGTCCACGACGCCACCCGCCCGTCGCTCGGGCTGCTGTCGCTCGTGATCGGCATCGTCTTGCTGTACCTCCTCTTCAACTCGCGAGCCGACGACTACTTCGCCCGCGACAAGGACTGAGGTCCCGGGACGAGGACCGAGGTCCCGGACCGACCCCCGTCCCGATCGGAACGCGACCCGTGCTGGCCAGCCGTCTCCACGGCATCGAGGACATCCGCCTCGACGACGTCCCCGACCCCGAACCGGGGCCGGGGGAGGTGCGGCTGCGCGTCGCGCACAACGGGATCTGCGGCAGCGACCTGCACATGTACTACTCGGGGCAGCTCGCCCGGCCGGAGCCCGTGCCCATGGGCCACGAGTTCTCCGGCGTGGTCGACGTGGTGGGTCCCGGGGTGACGTCCGTCGTCCCCGGGACCCCGGTCGCGGTGCGGCCGTTCTTCCGGTGCGACGAGTGCGACCGGTGCCGACGCGGCCTCGCGCACCTGCACACGCCGACCCGGGCGCTCGGGTGCGGGGCGTCCGAGGGCGGCGGGCTCGCCGAGTACTGCATCGCCCGGCTCGACCAGGTGTTCGCGCTGCCGCCCGCGGTCTCGCTCGAGCTCGGCGCCCTGGTCGAGCCGATGGCGGTGTCGTACCACGGCATCCGGCGCGGCGACGTCGAGCCGGGGATGCACGCGGTGGTCCTCGGGGCCGGGCCCATCGGCATCGGGGTGTTCCTCGGCCTCCGGGCGCTCGGGGTGCACGACGTCGTCGTGGTCGAGCCCTCGGCGGCGCGCCGGGCCGCCATCACCCGCCTCGGCGCCCCCGACGTGCTCGACCCCGACACCGACGACGTCGCCGGGGTGGTGTGGGCCCGGACCGCGGGCCGAATGGCCGACGTCGTGTTCGAGTGCGCGGGCGTGTCGGCCAGCTTCCTGCAGGCGATCGCGGTGGCCGGCGCCCGGGCCCGGGTCGTGGTGGTCGCGGTCTACGAGCAGCCGGTCGCGTTCAACCCGGCGATGCTGATGCTCGGTGAGGTCGACATCCGCAGCGTGCTCGGCTACGAGGACGGCTGCTACGAGGCGGTGATCGACCTCATGGCCCGGGGGGCCTACCCGACCGACGGCTGGGTCGAGCACATCCCGTGGTCGGGCCTGATCGACGAGGGCTTCGCCCCCCTGCGCCGGGGCGAGCGCATGAAGCTCATGGTCGACCTTCCGGGCGGCGCGACCGGCCCCTAGCCTGGTCGGGGTGGGCGACGGCGCACTCCTCGTCCCCCGCCTGCGGGGCCGGATCCACCTCGGCGCCGTCGTGGTCGCGGTCGGCGGGCTCGTGTGGCTGGTCGCCCTGGCCGACGGGGCCCGCGAGCTGATGGCCGCCGCGGTCTACGGCACCGCAGCCGTGGCCTGCTACTCGGTGAGCTCGACGTACCACGTGTTCGCCCGCGGCGACCGGATGCGCCGGGTCATGCAGCGGCTCGACCACGCGATGATCTTCGTGCTCATCGCCGGGACCTACACGCCGGTGTGCCTCCTCGGCCTCACCGGCACCTGGGGCTGGAGCCTCCTCGTCGCCGTGTGGGTCGGTGCCGCGGTGGGCGTCGCCCTCAAGGTCGCCGGGCTGGAGCGCTTCCGTCGGCTCTCGGCGCCCCTCTACCTGGTGCTCGGCTGGCTCGCCGTCGTCGCCGCCCCGCAGCTGCTCGCCCGGCCCGACCTCCTCGGCCTCGCGGTGGCCGGTGGCCTCGTGTACACGATCGGGGCGGTGGGCTTCGCCTGCCGGTGGCCGGGTCGCTCGGCCCGCTGGTTCGGGTACCACGAGTGGTGGCACGTCGCGACGGTCACCGCCGGGGCCTGCTTCTTCGCGATGAACACCTGGCTGATCGCGTCGGCTTGACTACGGGCGACCCGTCCGCCCCGACCGGAGGTCCCATGCCCACTCCGACGCCCGAGCGCATCCGGATCGAGTTCGGCGCCGACGCCGTCGCCGACCTGCGCGACCGACTGGCCCGGACCCGGTGGCCCGGCGACTTCGGCAACGACGACTGGCGGTACGGCGCCAACGAGGCCTGGATGCGCGCGACCCTCGACTATTGGCGCGACGGCTTCGACTTCGCCGGGCTCGAGGCCGCGGTCAACCGCTACGAGCACTACCGGGTCGTGATCGACGACGTGCCGATCCACTACCTCCACGTCCGGGGCACGGGGCCGGCGCCGATGCCGCTGGTGCTGACCCACGGTTGGCCCTGGACGTTCTGGGACTTCCAGCACGTGCTCGACCCGCTCACGGATCCCGCCGCCCACGGCGGCGACCCGGCCGACGCCTTCGACCTGATCGTGCCCGCGCTGCCTGGGTATCCGTTCTCGGGTCCGCTCACCACCTCGGGCATCAACGTCCGGGCCACCGGGGCACGGTGGGTGACCCTGGTCCAGGACGTCCTCGGGTACGGCCGCTTCGGCGTGCACGGGGGTGACTGGGGGGCGTCGGTGACCGCGCAGATGGCCCACGAGTACGCCGACCGGCTGGTCGGCGCGCACCTCAGCCTGCCCGTCCTGCTCTCGGTCTCCTACTACTCGGGCCTCGGTCCGGAGATGTACGGCCCCGACGAGCAGGGGTGGTACGAGAAGATGCAGCGGCGGATGGCCACGGCGAACGCGCACGTCGCGGTGCACACGGCCGATCCCCAGACCCTGGCGTACGGGCTGAACGACTCGCCCGCCGGGCTCGCGGCGTGGATCCTCGAGCGGCGCCGGCTCTGGAGCGACCACGACGGTGACGTGTTCGACGCGATCTCGCGTGACGACCTGCTCGCCGGGCTCTCCCTGTACTGGTTCGGCGGCTCGATCGGCACCAGCATGCGCTACTACTGGGAGCAGTGGAAGAACCCCGTGCGCATCATGCACGAGCGCTC
>CAIUKV010000049.1 GCA_903899845.1 uncultured Actinomycetes bacterium | reverse complement strand
GTGTGGCCCATGAGCATGAGGGTCGGCGCCGTGGGGTCGCTCCCCTCGATCCGGGCCAGGAGGCTGGCCCGCCCGGGCTGGGGCTCGAAGCGCTGGACGTCGAGCCCGGTGGTGCCCAGATACTGCTGGAGCAGATCGACGCTGCGCAGCTCCTGACCGGAGGCCGGCGTGCCGTCGTTGACGCAGGCGTTGCGGATCAGCTGCTGGAGGAGATCGGTCGCCTCGGGATCCTCGACTCGGGTCATCACCGCAGGCTAGGCCACGGCCGCCCCCGGCGGGTCCCGGCGGGTCCCGGCGGGGTCAGGCCGCGGGGTCAGGCCGCGGCGACCCGGTAGACGAGGGCGCCGCCATCGGTCCAGCGCTCGGCCCTCCCCTCGCGGACGAGGTGCTCGAGGTGGGCGAAGGTCTCGCTCTCGGCCATCACCCCCCAGTGCTTGCGGGGGAAGATCTCGTGGGAGAGGGCCTGCACCGTCGCCGGCCCGACCGCCACCGATGCCGCGGCGAGCTGCTCCATGCGCTCCTCGTGGTGCTCCTTGATCGCCGCCACCCGCCCGGGGACGTCGGCGAAGGGGTGGCCGTGGGCGGGCAGCCCGAGGCGCACGCCGTCGAGCGCGGCGACGAGGTCGAGGGTCTGGATGTAGCTGTGCAGCGCGTCGGCGCCGTTGCCCACCCCCGAGATGTGGGGCGTGATCGACGGCAGGACGTGGTCGCCCGAGATGAGCAGCCCGTGCTCGGGGTCGTAGAGGCACAGATGGTCGACGGTGTGGCCCGGGGTGTGGACGCTCACCCACTCGCGCCCGGCCAGGGTGACCCGCTCGGCGTGCCGGACCCGTCGGGTCGGGTCGGGTGGCGCGAACAGCAGCTTCATCGCCCGGATCACCATGCGACGCGACAGCTTGGGCATCGGGTGGCGCGACCCGCCCCAGGGGGTCTCGCCGCCCCACGGCACCGACCGCGCGGTGAGCTCCGGGGTGGGATCCTCCCGCAACGGGTCACCGGTGACGTCGTCGGTGTGGTCGCCCACGGTCGGGATCCCGACGTCGTCCCACGCGTCGAGGGCCTGCGCCGCGGCGGCCGCGATGCGCTCGGCCTCGAGCGCCTCCTGCTCGCTCGGCAGCTCGTTGCGCCGTCGTGACTCCTCGAGCGACCACGTCGTGAAGGCCCGGTGCGCGATCAGCTCGGCCCCGGCCTCCTTGCGGATGCGGCCCGCACCCCCGAAGTGGTCGGGGTGCGAATGGGTGACGATGACGGTGTGGATGTCACGGACCCGGAACCCGGCCGACTTCAGCCGGGCCTTGAGCGCCTTCCACGACGACGGTCCCGGGAGGCCCGGGTCGACCACCGCGAGGCCGCGGTCGTCGAGCAGGCCGTACATGTTGACGTGACCCAGGCCCGGCATCCAGATCGGCAGCTGCATCCGGATCACGCCGGGAGCGATCTCGGTGACCTCCTCGGACGCCGGCTCCTGCTCCTGCTTCGGGGGACGCGGCACCGGGGCGGTCACGGGCGGGACACTACCGGGGGGACGCCCCGGCGGCCCGGACGAGGTCGGCCAGCTCGGCGTGCAGGCCGGCGACCACCGCATCGCTGTCGGGGACCGTGTCGGGATCGACGGTGACCCCGATGCCGACGTCACCCGCGTAGCTCACCGCGACCACGTTGACGCCGCCGAACGCGGGCAGTGGGGCGAACGGGTGCAGCGACCGGACCCGGGCGCCCAGGAGCCAGACCGGCACCGGGGGCCCGACCAGGTTGGACACGGCGAGATGCGAGCCGGCACGGGTGAGGCGCCGGGCCGAGCGCCGCAGCAGCGCCGGCGGCGCGACCTCGCCGAGGTCGGTCACCCGCTGCAGGGCGCGCGCGATCCGGTCGTCCTTGGCCCCCGCCGTCGCGCCCACCACCGCGGCCAGCCGCTCGACCGGATCCTCCAGGCCGAGCGGGACCCGGACCGGCATGGCCGAGAACCGGTTGCCGAACCCGGCGTCGTCGGCGTCACGGGTCGAGACCGGACAGCCGACGACCAGGGAGGCGTCCGCCGTCGGGGTCCCGCGCGCGACCAGGGTGCGCCGGATTCCCCCCACCGCCGCCGCCACGAGCGCGTCGTTCACCGTCCCGCCGAACGCACGCCGCACCGTGCGCAGGTCGTCGAGCGCGAGGGTCGTCGCGAGCATCCGCCGGCGGGCGCCGGCGGGTCGGACCAGCCCCAGCGGATCGTCGGTCCCGACCAGCGACCCGGTCACGGTCCGCAGTGCCCGGACGGTGCGGCGCACCTCGGCGCGCGCCGCCCCGGGGGCGCGCAGCGCCCGGCCCGCGGTCCG
>CAIUKV010000048.1 GCA_903899845.1 uncultured Actinomycetes bacterium | reverse complement strand
CCGGCCCAGGCCTCGGGCCACGCGTCCCGAGCGGCTCCGGCCGCGACGCGCTCGAGCGCGGCGAGCTCGCCGGCGGCGAAGGCGGCGCGGGCGTCCGGCAGCGCCCGCCCGGTCGTCCGCAGCCACGCGCCCGCGACCACGGCGTCCTGATGCTCTCCGAGCACGTCCTGGACCCGGGTGACGGCCCGGGCGAGGTCCCGGGCCGGGGCTCCGAACACCGGGACCATCACCTCGGCGGCGTAGCGCGCCCGCTTCGCGTGGATCCGGATCGCGTGCAGCGCTGCGTCGGGGGCCGGGTCGGGCAGTCCGGCCACCGCGCGGCGCAGGCGCCGCCACGGCGTGCGGACCAGCCGGCGCAGCGCGTCGAGGTCGTCGGGGTCGGGACCGGGGACGACCGGCGGGCGCGCGGCCACGGCCACGAGTCGGTCGAGCAGGGCCAGGTACCGGGGGCTCCGGAGGCCGGCGAGCAGCCGGGCGCGGGCGGCGGCCCGGTCGGTGTCGATGCGGTCGAGGATCGGCTGCGCGGCGGCGGCGTCGTCGGGGTCGAGTCCCTCGAGCCGGGTGCGCAGGCGGTCGCGCAGGACGTCGGCGTCGCGGACGGCGCCGAGCTCGCCCGCGAGCCATCCGAGCTCGGCCCGCAGCACCCGGATCGGGACGGGGTGGAGGTGGGACCGGAAGGTCCGGAGGTGCGACCGGAGCCGCCGGGTGGCGACCCGGGCCTGGTGCACCCCCTCGGGGTCCTCGCCGATCCGGGCCACCGGGTCGTGGACGACGAGGCGCTGGACCGACTCGGCCAGCGCGTGCCGCAGCACCCCGGTGATCGTTGCCGGCGTCCCGACCGGAGGGACGACGACGTCGGGCGCGGCCCGGGCGAGCGGCCCGAGCGCCCGGGTGACCTTCGGGAGGGGGGTCGACCCCTCGTCGGGGTCCGCGCTCACGGACCGGAGCCGGGCCACGACCGCGGCGACCACCGCCGCCGGTGCGTCCGGGGCGACCTCGAGCTCGATCTCACGGAACTCCCGGTCCGCAGGCGCCCCGGCCACCCGGCAGCGGTCGTCGGTCAGGACCCCGACGTCGGCTCCGTCGGTCGCGCCCGTGTCGGCCGGACCCAGGGTCCGCAGCGAGCGCCGCGCACGGGTCGTGTGGAGCCGGGTGACCGGGGTGAGCCGGGCGGTGCGCACGCGCGCGGCCACGAGGTCGCGCGCCGCGACCGGAGGGTCGCCGGGTGGTCCGGCGACGGGGTGCTCGGCCCGGACGAGCGCAGCGTCCGCCCCGACCCCGATCCCGCCTTCGACCGGGAGCTTGACCGTCCAGCCGTCGTCGCTCCGGTGGCGCAGCGATGCGCCGGCGCGGGTGAGGCGCAGGTCGACGGTGTCGTAGTAGACGGCGGTCTGCTCGACCACCACCGGATCGCCCACCGCCACGAGGTCGTCGAGCCTGGGCACCTCCCGGTCGGGCGGGACGGCGAACTTGTACTCGCGCTCGGTGGGCATGGCGGGACCGGGCGGTCAGGCCCGGTGCGCGCGTTCCGTCGCGCGCCGGTGGAGCTCGCGCTGGGCGTTGACGCGGCGGTCGTCGGCGGGCGGGGGCACCCGGGACCACGTGCCGTCGGCGTCGAGCTCCCACGCGAGGTCGGTGTCGGCGAGGACGGTGGTGACGATCTCCTCGAGCCGGCCCCGCAACGCGGGGTCGCGCACCGGCGCGAGGGCCTCGACCCGGCGGTCCAGGTTGCGGGGCATGAGGTCGGCGGATCCGATGTACCACTCGGCCGTGAGCGGATCGGGGCCGAACCGGAAGATGCGGGAGTGCTCGAGGTACCGGCCGACGATCGACCGCACCCGGATGGTCTCGGAGAGTCCGGGCACGCCGGGGCGCAGGCAGCAGATCCCGCGCACGACGAGATCGACGGGGGTGCCTGCGGCGGAGGCCTGGTACAGCTCGTCGATGAGCGTCGGGTCGACCAGGCTGTTCATCTTCATGACGATGCGCCCGGCCGGTCCGGCGGTTGCCTGGGCCCGGATCCGCTCGGCCAGGCCGGCCCGCAGCGCCTCGGGCGCGACCAGGAGGTCCTGGTAGCCGACCGGGCGGCTGTACCCGGTCAGGTGGTTGAACAGCTCGGTGAGCTCGGCGCCGAACTGGGGATCGGCGGTGAGCAGGCCGAGGTCCTCGTAGAGCGACGCGGTCTTCGGGTTGTAGTTGCCGGTGCCCACGTGGCAGTAGCGGCGGATGCCGTCGGCCTCCTGGCGCACGACGAGGATGATCTTGGCGTGGGTCTTGAGACCGACCAGTCCGTAGACGACGTGGACGCCCGCCTCTTCCAGGACCCGGGCCCGTTCGATGTTGGCCTGCTCGTCGAAGCGCGCCTTGAGCTCGATCAGCGCCACGACCTGCTTGCCCTCGCGCGCCGCGTCGGCCAGGGCCGAGACGATCGCGCTCTCGGTCCCGGCCGTGCGGTAGATGGTCTGCTTGATCGCGAGGACGTCGGGGTCCTGGGCCGCCTGGGTGATGAACGCCTCGACCGAGGTGGCGAACGAGTCGTAGGGGTGGTGCACGAGGACGTCGCCGTGGCGGAGCATCGCGAAGATGTCGGGCCGGAGCTCGGTCGGGACCAGCGTCGCGGGGGTCTGGGCCGGCCACGGCGCGTCCTTGAGCTCGGGCCGGTCGAGGGAGAGGAGGGCCCAGAGTCCGCTGAGGTCGAGGGGCCCGTCGACGACCGTCACCGCGTCGTCGTCGATCTCGAGCTCGCGCTGCAGGACGTCGCGCACCTCGTCGGGCATCAGGGCGTCGATCTCGAGGCGGACCACCTTGCCGAACTTCGTGCGGCGGTGCAGGACCTCCTCGATCGCCTCGAGGAGGTCCTCGTCCTCGTCGTCGAGCTCGAAGTCGGTGTTGCGGGTGACCCGGAACGGGTGGTGCGTCACGATCTCCATGCCGGGGAAGAGCCGGTCGAGGTGGGCGGCGATGACCTGCTCCACCGGGACGAAGCGGTGCGCGTCGGCGAGGGCGACGAACCGGGGGAGGACGGCGGGCACCTTGACCCGGGCGAAGCGGTCCTCCATCGTCCGGTCGTCGCGGACGAGGACGGCCAGGTTGAGCGAGAGGTTGGAGATGTAGGGGAAGGGGTGAGCGGGGTCGACCGCGAGCGGGGTGAGGACCGGGAAGATGCGCTGCTCGAACACCGACGCGAGCTCGGCCCGGTCAGCGCCGGTGAGCTCGTCCCACCCGGTGAAGCGGATCCCGACCGCCTCGAGGGCGGGCTTCACGTCGTGGACGAAGATCTCGGTGTGGCGGGCGACCAGGTCGCGGGCCCGGGCTCGGACCGCTCGGAGCTGCTCGACCGGGTCGAGGCCGTCCGGGGTCCGGGTGCGCAGGCCGGCGTCCACCTGCTCCTGGAGGCCCGACACCCGCACCTGGAGGAACTCGTCGAGGTTCTGGGCGAAGATGGCCAGGAACTTGGCCCGCTCGAGCAGGGGCGCGGCCGGGTCCTCGGCGAGCGCGAGCACGCGACGGTTGAAGTCGAGCCACGACAGCTCGCGGTTGAGGTACCGGGCGGGGTCGGACCGGATCCCGGAAGCCGCCGCCGCGTCCTCCTGCCAGTGGCGGTCGCGCACCGGTCCATCGTAGGGGACGGCGCGAACCGGGCATCGGGCCGACCGGTGAACCCCCGGTGAACACCGGCCCGGGCCCGCCCCCCGGGGGTACCGTGGCGCCGAAAATGGCCACCGATCCCCGGTTCCTGCCGCCCTCGCCGTTCTCGCGGCTGGTCACGGCCCATGCGGTGAGCATGTGCGGTGACGCCGCCATCGCGGCGTCGCTCGCGGGGTCGCTGTTCTTCTCGAGCCCGGCGTCGTCGTCGCGCGAGAAGATCCTCCTCTACCTGCTGGTGACGATGCTGCCGTTCGCCGTCGTCGCCCCGGTCCTGGGCCCGGCGCTCGACTACCGCCGGAGCGGGCGGCGCGTCCTCATCGCGGTGTCGATGCTCGGCCGGGGCGTCCTCGCGCTCCTGATGGCCCGGTGGGTCGCCGAGCCCGCGCCCGAGGGGCTGCTCGTCTACCCCCTCGCCTTCGGCATCCTCGTGCTGGCCAAGGGCTACTCGGTGGCCAAGAGCGCCCTCGTCCCCGCGGTGATCGGCCGTGAGGACGAGCTGGTCCGGGCCAACTCGCGGCTCGCGTTGGTCAGCGCGATCGCGACGACCGTCGGGGGCGTGCCGGCGTTCGCGATCCAGGAGCTGTTCGGCGCCGAGTGGTCGCTGCGCTTCGCGTTCGTGCTGTTCACCGTGGGGACCCTGCTCGCCCTGCGCATCCCGTCGGTGCGGCTCCTCCGGACCGCACGCGAGGAGGCGCTCGAGTACGGGGAGATGCAGCAGCCCAGCATCCTCCTCGCCGGGAGCGCCATGGCACTCGTCCGCGGCGCGGTCGGGTTCCTCGCCTTCTTCGCGGCGTTCTCGTTGAAGGACAACCTGTTCGGTCTCGGGGTCGCGGCGACCATGGCGGTGACGGGTGGCTTCGTCGGCAACGTGATCGGTCCGCACGTCCGGCGGCGTCTGCGCGAGGAGCAGATGCTGGCGGTGGCCCTGCTCGCCACCGGCACCATGGTGCTGGTCAGCGTGCTGCTCGGCACCGTGCTCGCGTTCGCGTTGGCGAGCCTGGCGGTCGCGGTCGGTGCGGCCGTCGGCCGCCTCGCCTTCGACAGCCTCCTGCAGCGGGACGGACCCGACGCGGCGCACGGACGCGCGTTCGCGCGCTTCGAGACCCGGTTCCAGGTGACGTGGGTCCTGGGTGCGCTCATCGGCATCATCCCCCAGAACGTGCGGATCGGCCTCGGGGTCCTCGCGGTCGTGCTGGTGCTCGGTGGCGCGTCGTACGTGGGGGCCCGGCGGGCGGCGGGGAGCCGCCCGATGCGCACCACGCTGCGACCGCAGGCGGTGGACCGGGCCGTGGGCCGGGCGGCGGGCAGCGTCCGCCGGCGGGTGCGGGCCCAGCGCGGCCGGGGCCGGCGCCGACGTCGGCCGCCCTCCGACGAGCGGGCGGTGCCGCCCGGATGGGACGACGAGCCGGGCGGCTGACCGGGCGGCTGACCGGGCGGCTGACCGGGCGGCTGACCGGGCGGCGACCAGCCGGAGCCGGCGCCCCGGACTACGACCAGCCGGAGCCGGCGCCCCGGACCATGCCGAACGGCCCGGCCGGCCACCGGAAGCAGTCGACCATCAGCTGGTCGACGTCCTCGCGGGAGGCGACGCCCTCCGCGACCACCCGCTGCGCCTCGCGGATCATGGCGAAGTAGACGCGGTTGGCGACGAAGCCCCAGCTGGTGTCGGTGTCGTTGACCACGATCGGGTTCTTGTCGCAGCGTCGGGCCAGTGCGGTGACGGCCTCGACGGTCGCGTCGGCGGTGACCGGGGTCCGGACGATCTCGGCCATCCGCATCACCGGTGCGGGTGACGCCCAGTGCCATCCGATCACGAGCTCGGGTCGATCGGTCGCCGCGGCGATGGCCTGGATCGGGAAGCCCGACGTGTTCGACGCGAGGATCGTCGCCGCCGGCGCGAGGTGGTCGAGGTCGCGGAAGACCCGGATCTTGAGGTCGAGCCGCTCGGGCACCGCCTCGATGACGATGTCGGCGGCGGCCGCCGCGGCGAGGTCGTCGGCGAAGGCGAGCCGGGCCACGGCGGCGTCGGCGTCGGTCCGGGTGATCCGGCCCCGTTCGACGGCGCGGTCGAGCCCGAACCGGCCGGAGACCACGAGCTCGGCCCCGCGTGCCCGGGCGTCGGGGTCGGGGTCGACGCAGGTCGTCGGGCAGCCCGCCAGCGCGGTCACCTGCGCGATGCCGCTGCCCATGACGCCGGCACCGAGCACGCCGACGCGCGGTGCCGGTCCGGGGGTGGGGGCCGTCACCGCGCGTCCGGCTCGCCGGCGCCGGCGCCGGGCAGGTCGATGCGGGCCAGCCAGAGGCCGGGGGCGTCGAGCTCGGCGGGGGTGGGCACCATGGCCTCGTCGGCCCAGAGCCGGTCGAGTCCGGTCATCCCGGCCCGCTCGACCACGCCGGCGCAGAACCGCCGACCCCGGTCGTAGTCGTCACGCCCGAGGTCGATGCCGAGGAGCGCGTCGATGAACTGGCCCGCCTCGCCCCGGTCGACCCGGTGCCGGGCGAACGCCTCGTGGATCTGGGTTCCGGAGGGGACGAGGCGCTCGGCGACCTGGGCGACGACGGTGTCGACGTAGCCCTCGAGCACGGTGGCGAAGATCCGCAGGCGCTGCTGCACGTCGGCCTGGTCGGGGTGGGTCATGGCCCCGAGGATGTCACGGGGGTGCACGGTGAAGGCCTCGAGCGACGCCGGGTCCGACGGGTCGAGCCCGCCGAGCCGATCGGCGAGCGCCCCGAGATCGAGGCGGTACGACCGGACGTACTCGCGCGCGAGCCGCTGGAGCCGGGCCGCGACCCACGGCACCGACCGCAGGGTCGCGTGGGCCACCTCGTGGACGGCCAGGGTGAACCGGAGGTCGGCCCGGCGCAACGACCACGCGGTCTCGAAGTCGTCGATGTGGGTGGCGACGAAGCAGAGGCTCGGGGCGTCGGCCGTGGGAAGGGGAAGGTCGTACCGGCCGAGCGCGTGGCGGGCGAGGTGTCCGACCATCGCGCCGGCCTGGAGGCCGAGGAGCACCGGGGCGAGCATCGGGACCATGGCCGCCATCGGGTCGGACGCCCCGGTCCCGTCGCCGGTCGGGTCGGCGAGGTCGTCGGCGAACGTGGTCCCGAGGGTCCGGGCCAGGTCCTCGAGCACGGGACCGAGGGCGTCGAGGTGCAGGTCGGCCCATTCCGCTGCGCCGATCACCCGGACCGGGGCGACGAGCGTCGCGGCCAGGCTCGTGACCTCGGCGACGTGCGCCTGGGCCGCCCGGGCCAGCTCGGCGAACTCGGACGGGGCCGCCGGGTCGACCGGGCGCTCGGGGGCCCCGTCGGGTCCGGGCTCGGCCACCACGGCGCGCGCCACCTGGCGGGCGATCTCCCAGTTGACCGGGCCGGGGGAGGCGAGCATCGCCATCAGGCGGCTCAGGTCGAAGTCGCCGGGGAAGCCCGGGAACCCGGGGAAGCCCGGGAAGCCGGGGAAGCCCGGAGGACCCGGTGGTCGCGCGGCGCGGTCGTCGTCGTCGGGATCGGACCCGTGCGACGGGTGCACCATCGCGCTCAGTCCTCGCCGGTCGCGCTCACGCGCACCCGTGGGCGGTGGCCCACCCGTCCCAGTCGGGCGTGAAGTACTTCACCCGGGTCTTCTTGTACTCCTTCACCGACCACAGGAGCGCGAACTCGTCGACCCCGGTCTCGTCGCGGATCGCGGCGATGGTCTGCTCGCACTCGCGCGCGTTCTTGCCGTGGACCATCGTGAACACCGAGTACGGCCAGTCGTCGTAGGTCGGTCGCCGGTAGCAGTGGCTCACCAGCGCGAAGCCGGCCATCTGCGGGCCGATCTCGGCCAGGCGGTCGTCGGGGACGGCCCATACGCCCATCGCGTTGGCCTTGAAGCCGGCGGAGCGGTGGTTCATCACCGCGGCGAAGCGGCGCATCAGCTTGCGCTCGGTGAAGGACGTGAGCGTGGCGAGCAGGTCGGCCTCGGTGATCCCGACCGTCTCGGCCTGGGCCGCGAACGGCCGGTCGAGGAGGGGCAGGTCCTCCTGCACGGTCCGGATGACCGCGACCTCGGTGTCGGTGAGGACCGGCGCCTCCATGTCGGGCCGCCGCTCGGGCCGCTCGTGGGCCAGCACCTCGGTCTTCGCGTCGGCGGCGGTGGTGCCGGTCATGTCGAGCTTCACGCCGATCTTGTAGAGCTGCAACGTCGGCAGCTTGCGCGTGACGAGCGCGCCCGACTCGCGGTGCAGGACGTCGAGGTGCTCGTCGAGCGACGCGCCCGGCGGCACGGCGAGCGTGTACCAGAGGTTGTACGGGTGGTTGCGCTTGTAGTTGTGGCTCACGCCCGGGTGCAGGTTGATCGCCTCGGCCGCGGTGTCGATGTGGTCGGGGTCCACCTTGGCGGCGACGAGCGACGACCCGTACCCGAGGGCCCGGGTGTCGAAGATCGCGGAGAGCTGGCGGAGCACGCCGAGCTCCTTCACCCGGCCGATGCGGGCGAGGACGTCGGCCTCACCGGTGCCGAGGCGGTCGGCGAGGGTGGCGTAGGGCGTCGGGTCGACCGGGAAGTCCCACTGCAGGGCGTTGAGGAGGGCCCGGTCGAGCTCGTCGAGGTCGGTGTCGGGCGCTCCGCTGAGGACGTCGGTCATGGCCCCAGCGTAGGGCGTGGGGATCAGGCCACGACCAGCCAGTCGGCCGGTGCCGGGATGCTCTCGCCCAGGGGGACGGTCACGACGACCCGCTCGCCCGATCGCACCACGGTCACCGCCGCCGGGTCCCCCGGCCGCAGCCGCCGCGCCGTCGCGACCAGCTCCGCCACGGAGCCCACGCCGACGCTGCCGACCCGGATCACCACGTCGTCGGGGCGCAGCCCGGCCAGCTGGGCCGGTCCCGCCTCGATCAGCATGTCGACCCGCACCCCGCCGCCGTCGCGGTCGAGCACGTCGGTGCCGAGCAGACCGAGCCAGCCGTGAGCGGCCCGGCCGTTGAGGTCGAGCTGGGCGGCGACGGACCGGGCGACGTCGATGGGCACGGCGTGGCGGTCGGGCCCGGCCAGGATCCCGATCACGGCGCCGGTGGCGTCGAGGAGCGCACCGCCGGCGGCCGAGCGGTCGAAGCGGGCGTCGGTCTCGAGCAGCCCGGACCCGCGGACGCCGCTCGGGAGCGCACCGAGCCGGTCCCGGCCCGAGAGCACCCCCACGGTGACCCAGCGGTCGGTGGGCGTCCCCGCCGACACGGCCGCGACCTGCTGACCCACCCGCAGGCCGTCGCCGGTCCCCAGCCGGGCGGGCTGGAGCGGAGCGCCGTCCACCTCGAGGAGCGCGAGGTCGGTCTCGGGGTCGACGCCCCGCAGCCGGGCAGACACCACCTGACCGCCCACGGTCACGGTGAGCGGGGTGCCGTCGACGGGGACGAGGTGCGCCGCGGTGAGGACGCGTCCGGCCCGGATCGCCACCCCCGAGCCGAGCACCGCCCCTCCGGTGGGCGGGGCCACGCCGACGGTCACCACGCTGCGGCCCACCCCGGCCACCAGGTCGGCGACTGCGTCGGGGTCGGCGCCGGGCCCGGTCGCGAGCTCGGCGAACGGTGCCGGGGTCGGCGCCGGGTCGGTCAGGCCCCGGGTCGCGGCCACGACGCCGAGGGTCCCGCCCACCCCGACCAGCAGGGCGAGCGCGGCCACCAGCCACAGGCGGGGCCGGGGGTCCGGGGGTGCGAGGGCGCCGCCGGTGCGACCGAGCTCGGACGGATGGAACC
The DNA here is from genome assembly GCA_903899845.1 of uncultured Actinomycetes bacterium. Taxonomy (GTDB): domain Bacteria; phylum Actinomycetota; class Acidimicrobiia; order IMCC26256; family PALSA-555; genus CAIUKV01. The sequence goes on along the minus strand of CAIUKV010000048.1, from coordinate 16,590 downwards.
AGACCCGGTCGAGCGGATGGGGTGGGGGCCCGCTGGACGCGTCGTCGTCGTCGGCGGGCATGGCCGGAAATGCTACCGACGGGGTGCCGGCCCGTCCCGTCGCCCCGCAGCGGCGGCCCCGGGCGGGGTCGGCGGGCCGGTCACTACGATGCGGTCGTGGCGTGGCACCCCCCGGCGGGCGACGACTGGCTCGGCCTCTCCCGTGCACCCCTCCCCACGGAGGCGGCACACGGGTGGGCTCCCACCGCGCGTGCCGGCGCCGTGGTGGGCTTCCTCGGCGTCGTCCGCGACCATGCCGACGGCCGTGACGGGGTCACCGCCCTGACCTACGAGGCCTACGAGGAGGAGGCGGAGGCCCGGCTCCGGGAGATCGCCGACGAGACCCGCCGCCGGTGGCCTGCGGTCGAGCGCCTCGCCCTCCTGCACCGGCTCGGCGAGCTGGCCCTCTCCGAGGCGTCGGTGCTCGTGGTCGTCTCCACCCCCCACCGGGACGAGGCGTTCGCCGCTGCCCGGTTCGCGATCGACACCCTCAAGGAGACCGTGCCGATCTGGAAGCAGGAGCACCACGCGGGCGGCGTCGACTGGGCGACCAACGCGACGCCGGTCCGACCGGTCCGGTCCGGGGCGGGCTGACCAGTGCCCCTCGACCTCGCCATCGACCTCGGTACGGCCAACACCCTCGTCTACGCCCGCGGGCGCGGCATCATCCTGTTCGAGCCCACCGTCATCGCCCTCAACAGCCGGACCCAGGACGTGCTGGCGATGGGCAACCAGGCCTGGCACATGATCGGGCGCACCCCGGGGCACATCGTCGCCGTGCGCCCCCTCCGCGGCGGTGCGATCACGGACTTCGAGATCACCCAGCGCCTCATCCGGCTGATCTTCGAGCGCTCGGGGGTGAACCGTCTCCAGCGGGCCCGGGTGCTGGTGTGCGTCCCGTCGGGGATCACCCACGTCGAGCAGCGGGCCGTCCTCGAGGCCACCCGGCGGGCGGGCGCGTCGCAGACGTTCCTCATCGAGCAGCCGATGGCCGGCGCGATCGGCGCCGGGCTTCCGATCCACGAGCCGCTCGGGAACATGGTCGTCGACATCGGCGGCGGCACCAGCGAGGTGGCGGTGATCTCCCTCGGCGGGATCGTCGCGTTGCGCGCCGTCCGGGTGGGGGGATTCGACCTCGACCACGCGATCCAAGCCCATCTCCGGCGGGTGCACAACGTCGCGGTCGGGGAGCGCACCGCCGAGGAGGTCAAGCTCGCGATCGGGTCGGCCCACCCGACGCCCGACGAGCTCCAGGCCGAGGTGCGGGGCCGCGACCTGATGAGCGGGATGCCCCGGACCGTCGTCCTCGATCCGGTGGAGGTCCGCGAGGCCATCGCCGAGCCCGTCCAGATGGTGGTCAACGCGGTCAAGCAGGCCCTCGCCGAGACGCCCCCCGACCTGGCCCAGGACCTGCTGGAGGTGGGGATCCGCCTCGTCGGCGGTGGGGCCATGCTGCGCGGGCTCGACCGGCTGATCTCCCGTGAGACCGGGGTGCCGGTCAGCCCGGTCGACATGCCGCTCGAGACCGTGGTCCTCGGCGCGGGCCGTTGCCTCGAGAGCTTCGACCGGCTCCGCGAGATGTTCATGGACAAGGCGTCGCGCTGATCCCCGTCCCGGCCTCGGCCGCCCGGAGGTCCTCGGCCGCCTGACGCACCTGCCAGTCGCGGTCACCGAGCGCGGCGTCGATCGCCGCGTCGACCGCGGGCCCGGCGAAGGGGGCGAGGGCGAGCACGGCCCGGCGCCGGACGGCCGGCTTGTCGGTGCACGCGGCGAGCACGGCGTCGAGCCCGGCGGGGTCGCCGATCGCGCCGAGCGCCGCGACCGCGGCTTCGCGGGCGAGCGCGTCGGGGTGGGCCCGCGCGGTGTGGGCCAACGCGGTGACCACCATCGGGCCCGCGCGTTCCGCGTCTTCGCCGAGCGCCCACGCCGCCGCCTCCACCACCGTCACCTCGGGGTCGTCGAGCAGCGCGACCAGCGCGCCGACGGCGACGGGATCGACGGTCCGCCGTCGGGCCGCCAGCGCGGGCGCGACCTCGGCCGCCCGGCGCCGCACCTGCGCCGCCGGATCGCGGGTCGCCGCGAGCCACCGGCGCGCCGCGGTCCGGACCGGGGCCGCCCGCACGAGCGCGGCGATGGCCACCGCCCGGACGTTCGGGTCCGGGTCCGCGACCGCCGCGTCCACCCGTCCGAGGTCGTCGCCCGCGAGGCGCCCACCCAGGCCCAGGGTCGCGACGTCGGCGGCGCGCTCGGTCGGGGACGCGGCGCCGTCGGCCGGGGTCAGAGACCGCTCTCGATCGCGGTGAAGAGCAGCCCGATCCCGATCCCGACGACGGCGGCGATCACCAGCCCGGCGATCACGACCACCAGGACCCACCGGACCAGGGCCCCGGCCTTGCGCGCCGTCTTCACAGCGAGCTGCTGACCGGCGGGCTGCGGACGGGCGGGTTGCGGACGGGCGGGCTGCGGACGGGTCGGCTGGGGGTCGACGGGGTTCCAGGTCATGGCACTCTGGGGTTTCCTCGGCCGGGCGTTGGGGCTCGGCTCCGAACCTAGGCGATCCCGGATCGCAGGGGCGACATGGATCACACCGCCGGAGCCGGATCTCCGCCTCCTCCCGTGGCGCCTCCGTCGACCCGGGGGCGCGCGAGCGCGACGGTGGCGGTGCTCGCCGCGCTCGGCACGCTCCTCGTGATCGGCGCCCTCGTGGCGGCTGCGTTCGTCCGGGTGCCCTACGTCGTGATCTCGCCGGGCTCGGCCACGCCGCTCGACGACGCGGTCCTGCAGGTCGAGGGCGCCCCGACCTACCCCCACGACGGCGAGCTCCTCTTCCTCACCGTGGCGGTCAGCACCCAGGACCCCAACCTCTACCGCTACCTGTTCGCCCGGCTCGACGGCGACGCCTCCGTCGAGCGGCGCCAGACCGTCATCGGGTGCGCGGGCTTCCCCGAGACCGCCCGCCTCGCGCGGGAGCAGATGGACCAGTCCCAGGACGTCGCGAAGACGGTGGCGCTGCGGCGAGTCGGGTACACGGTGCCGGCGGAGCCGAGCCGCGTGCTGGTGGTCGGCGTCGTGTGCGACGGTCCGTCGCGCGGACGTCTCGAGCTCGGTGACGTGGTCGTCGCCGTCGACGGCACGCCCGTGACCGCGGCCGACGAGGTGCGGCCACTGATCGTGGCCCGGACGCCGGGTGAGACGGTCGAGTTCACGGTGGAGCGGGACGGGCGGCGCGAGACGGTGGCGGTGCCGCTGGGCCGCCGTGACGGGCAGACCTACGCCGGCATCGTGACCCAGACCGACCGGCGCCACTCGCTCCCGGTCGACGTCCGCATCGACACCGCCCGGGTGAGCGGCCCCTCGGCCGGGCTCGCCTTCACCCTCGCCGTCATCGACGACCTCACCCCGGGCGACCTGACCGGCGGCGCGGCGGTCGCGGTGACCGGGACCATCGCCGAGGACGGCGCCGTCGGCCCGGTCGGGGGCGTCGCCCAGAAGGCGGTGGTGGCCCGGGAGGCCGGGGCGCGCCTGCTGCTCGTCCCCGCCGGCGAGGTGGCCGAGGCCCGGGCCCGGGCGGGCGGGGTGCGGGTCGTGGGCGTGCGCACGCTCGACGACGCCCTCGACGTGCTCACCCGGCGCAGTGGGGTGCCCGTGGGGTCCATGACGGCGCCGACCGGGGCCGCGTCGTAGCATCCCACCGTGACGCGCGGCGGCGACCCCCTCGGCAGCCTCTTCGCCCGGATCCGCACCGAGGTCGACGCCACCGAGGTCGACGCCGCGGTGCCGCCCGCCGGATCCCCGGCCCCGGTGGCCGAGACCCCGGTCGCGCCGGATGCCGCGCCGGAGTCCGTCCCGGTTTCCGGCCCGACCTCCGCCCCGGGACCGGAACCGGCCCCGACGCCCGCGACCGTGCCCGTCGGCGCAGCCGTCCCGGGGGCCGGCGCCGAGGAGTTCCCGATCGCCGCGACCGAGCTGGTGGAGGTCGTCGCGGTCGAGCCCGAGCCCCGTTGGCCGGTGTTCTCGGTGGCCGAGTCCACCACGCTCGATGACGCAGCGCTGCGCCGCCGCCGCGACGCCGCCGTCGGCACCGCCGTGACCGCGCTCGCACCCCGGGTGAAGCGGCTCCTCCAGGACGAGCAGAACGAGCTGCTCGACGCCGCCCGGCGCCAGAAGGGGCGGCGCGACCCGGTCGAGGTCGTTCCCTCAGAGGCGACGACCGTGGCGGCGTGGACCGCGGTCTTCGGGCCGGCGGTCGACGAGGCCTACGGGGCCGGCCGCGCCCTCGGCGGCGGCCGTACCCGGCCGGCGCCCCCCGGGCTCACCGCGCAGCTCGTGGCACTGGTCGCGGTCCCGCTGCGGGACCGGATCGTCGCCGCACTCCAGGAGGTCACCCGGGACGGCCCCTTCGCGGGTGCGCCCGAGCGGCAGCGGGCCGTGGCCGGGGCGGTGGGCGCGCGCTACCGGGAGTGGCGCAGCCAGGAGCTCGACGCCGCGGTCGGCGACGTCACCGCGTGGGCCTTCGCCCGCGGGATCTTCGACGCCACCCCCGAGGGGATGCGCCTGCGGTGGGTGCCCGCCGAGGAGCAGCAGTGCCCCGACGCCGACGACAACGCGCTCGAGCCCACCGGACGGGGCCGCCCCTTCCCGACCGGCCAGTCGTGCCCGCCCGCTCACGCCGGGTGCCGCTGTCTCGTGGTGCCGGTCCCGGACTGACGGCCGACGGTCGGGCGCCGGCGCCGGCCCACTAGCCTGCCGGTCGATGCGCGTACCCCAGTACGAGCGGCGACGCTTCCGCCTCCGGGGCTGGATGATCGCCCTGGTCGTCGTCCTGCTCGTGCTCCTGTTCAGCCTGCGGGGCCTCGCCGGCTTCTACACCGACTTCCTCTGGTTCGAGTCGGTCGGCCAGCGCGACACCTGGGGCCGCCTGCTCGTGGCCCGCATCGTCCCGGCCCTTGTGTTCACCGTCGCGTTCTTCGTGATCATGCTGGTCAACCTCGTGATCGCCGACCGGCTCGCCCCGCGGCTGCGGGTCGGGCCGCTCACCCCCGAGGACGAGATGGTCACCCGCTACCGGCAGGCGACCGACCGGTACACCGGGCGCATCCGGGCCGGGGTCGCCCTCTTCTTCGCCCTGATCGCCGGGATCGGGGTCTCGGCCCAGTGGCAGGACTGGGTCCTGTTCAACCACCGGGTCGACTTCGCCGCCTCCGACCCCCAGTTCGGGCGCAACGTCGGCTTCTACGTGTTCCAGCTGCCGTTCATCCGCTTCATCATCGACTGGCTCTTCGCCGGGCTGGTGATCGTCCTCCTCGTCACGGCGGTCGCCTACTACCTGAACGGGGGCATCCGCTTCCAGACCCCCGGCGAGCGCGTCACGCCCCAGGTGAAGGCCCATCTCTCGGTGATCCTCGCCGTGATGGCGTTGGTCAAGACGGCCGAGTACTTCTTCGCCCGTTTCGAGCTGAACTTCTCGACCCGGGGCTCGGTCGACGGGGCCGGCTACACCCAGGTCAACGCCGAGCTCCCCGCACTCAACCTGCTCGTGTTCATCTCGGTGGTCGCGGCCGGCCTGTTCATCTGGAACATCTGGCGTCGGGGCTGGGTGCTCCCGATCATCGCCGTCGGCCTCTGGGGATTCGTCTCCATCGTGGTCGGCACGATCTACCCCGCGTTCATCCAGCAGTTCCGGGTCAACCCCAACGAGTTCGCCCAGGAGCGTCCGTACATCGCCCGCAACATCGCGGCCACCCGCGACGCCTTCGGGCTGACCAAGATCGAGCCGCGCCAGTACGAGTACACCGAGGAGCTCACCCCGTCGGTGGTCGAGGCGAACACGACGACGATCGACAACGCCCGGCTCTGGGACCCCGCCGTGCTCGAGGCGGTCTACGCGCAGATCCAGGAGCTCCAGACCTACTACACCGTCGACGACGTCGACATCGACCGCTACTTCATCGACGGTGAGGTCGTCCAGACCGCCACCTCGGTCCGTGAGGTGAGCGGCGACGCCCTGCCCACCCAGTCCTGGATCAACGAGAAGATCGTCTACACGCACGGGTACGGGCTGATCGCCTCGCCGATGAACCAGGAGAGCCAGGGCGGCCCCACCTTCTTCTCCCGCGACATCCCGGTCCAGGACCTCGGGATCGGCGTCACCGCCCGCGGCGCCCAGATCTACTTCGGGGAGCAGCAGGGCGGCTACGTCATCGTGGGGGCGAAGCAGAAGGAGTTCAACTACCCGCGTCAGGGGGTGCGCGACTCGCTGACGCGGTACCGGGGCGACGACGGCGTCCGGCTCAGCAGCTTCGTGCGGCGGGCCGCGTTCGCGCTGCGCTTCAACGACGTCAACCTGCTCGTCTCGGGGCAGATCCGCTCCGAGCGGTCGAAGCTCATCATGTTCCGCTCGATCCGGGACCGCATCGAGCAGCTGGCGCCGTTCCTGCGCTACGACACCGACCCCTACGCCGTGGCGGTCGACGGCCGCATCGTGTGGGTGGTGGATGCCTACACCGTGTCGTCGAAGTACCCCTACTCCCAGTACGTCGACGGCGTGGGCGGCATCTCGGGTCGCTTCAACTACGTCCGCAACTCGGTCAAGGTCACGGTCGACGCCTACAACGGCGACGTGCAGTTCTACGTCGTCGACCGCACCGACCCGATGGTGCGGGCGTGGCGCCAGGCGTTCCCGACCCTCTTCTCCGACTTCGCGGCGATGCCCGACGGGCTGAAGGACCACCTCCGCTACCCCGAGGACCTCTTCCGGGTCCAGGCCGACGTCTACGCCACGTATCACGTGGTGGAGCCGCGCCGCTTCTTCCAGGGGTCGGAGCGCTGGCTGGTCTCCCCCGACCCCAACGAGGCGATCACCGGCGTCACGGCGGTCGAGACGCCCGCTGCGGCCCCCGACTCCCGGGCCACGAGCAGCCGTCCGGCGTCGATCCGGGCGACCACGAAGCGCCAGGACCCCTACAACCTCTACATCCGGCTCCCCGGCGACGATCGCGAGAGCTTCCTGATGCTCCAGGCCTTCGTGCCGGTGTCGCAGAACAACGAGCAGCTGCGGCTCGTGTCGTTCCTGTCGGCCAAGGCCGATCGCCGGAACTACGGCCAGCTCGAGTCGTTCGTGATGCCCCAGGGCCAGCAGGTCACCGGCCCGGTGCAGGCCGCGCTCGAGATCAACCAGGACCAGCGCATCGCCTCGCAGTTCACGCTGCTCGACCAGCAGGGGTCCCGGCTCATCCGGGGCACGGTGCAGCTCCTGCCGGTCGGCAACTCGATCGTCTACGTGCAGCCGATCTACGTGGAGAACGAGGGCACGGCCAGCTTCCCCGTGTACCAGTTCGTCGCGGTGTTCGCCCAGGGACGCGACCCCGTGGTGGCCCCGACCGTGCGCGACGCGATCGGGCTGCTCTTCCCCGCGGCGGCCGGGAGCGCGACCCCGAGCGTGCCCGTCCCGACCACTCCCGGCGACCCGGCCACCCCGGTGGTGCCCGGGTCGGTCGACGCCCTCCTCCGCCAGGCCAGCGAGCGCTTCGCCCGGGCCGACGACGCCCTGCGGGCGGGCGACCTGGGTCGGTTCCAGGCCCTGGTCCGGGAGGCCCAGGACCTCGTCGCCCGGGCCCAGCAGCAGCTCACCACCGGGTCCACGGCGGCGCCCAGCAGCACCACCACCTCCACCACCCGCGCGGCATCCTGAGCCGTCGCCGGCGCGCCCGGCCCGGAATGCCGGGCCGGGGCCGGGAATTGTTACTATGCGCGTAGTGGTAATTCCCCCGACCGGGAGCGGGTCCCCCGCCCGGCCCCGGCGGTGGGGCGTCCGTCCCCCGACGTTCGGAGCGAGCCCATGGCCGCGAGCGACATCGACCTCGGCAAGTACAAGCTCGGCTGGTCCGACACGGAGGCCGACTACGTCTACAAGCCCAAGAAGGGCATCAACACCGACGTCGTCAAGGACATCTCGCACCACAAGAGCGAGCCCGAGTGGATGACGAAGTTCCGCCTCAACGCGCTCGCACGCTTCGAGCGCAAGCCCATGCTCGAGTGGTTCGCCCGGAACATGCCCGACATCGACTTCGACGACATCTACTACTACATCAAGCCCATCGACAAGCAGGTCTCCGACTGGGACATGCTCCCTGAGGACATGAAGCACACCTACGAGCGGCTCGGGATCCCCGAGGCCGAGCGCAAGTTCCTCGCCGGCGTCACCGCGCAGTACGAGAGCGAGGTCGTGTACCACAAGAACCGCGAGGACCTCGAGGCCCTCGGGGTGCTGTTCACCGACATGGACAGCGCGCTGCGCGACTACCCCGAGATCGTGCAGCAGCACTTCGGGACCGTGATCCCCCCGGGGGACAACAAGTTCGCCGCCCTCAACTCGGCGGTGTGGAGCGGTGGCTCCTTCATCTACGTCCCACCGGGCGTGCACGTCGACATGCCGCTGCAGGCGTACTTCCGCATCAACGCCGAGAACGCCGGCCAGTTCGAGCGGACCCTGATCATCGCCGACGAGGGTGCGTCGGTGCACTACGTGGAGGGGTGCTCGGCCCCCGTGTACAGCTCCGACTCCCTCCACAGCGCGGTGGTGGAGCTCATCGCCAAGCCCGGTGCCCGGATCCGCTACACGACGATCCAGAACTGGTCCCCCAACGTCTACAACCTGGTGACCAAGCGGGCCCGGGCCGAGGCCGAGGCCACGGTCGAGTGGATCGACGGGAACCTCGGGTCGAAGCTGACCATGAAGTACCCCGCCGTCGTGCTCACCGGGCCGAAGGCCCACGGTGAGGTCCTGTCGGTCGCGTACGCCGGCCCGGGTCAGCACCAGGACGCCGGGGCCAAGATGACCCACGTCGCCCCCGAGACGACCTCCATCATCGACTCCAAGTCGATCTCGAAGGACGGGGGCCGCACCACCTACCGCGGGCTCGTGCGGGTCGAGGACGGCGCCTACGGCGTGAAGAGCCACGTACGGTGCGACGCGCTCATCCTCGACGAGGAGAGCCGCTCCGACACCTACCCGTACATGGAGATCGAGGAGCAGGACGCCCGGGTCGGGCACGAGGCGACCGTGTCCAAGGTCGGCGACGACCAGCTCTTCTACCTGATGAGCCGCGGCCTCGACGAGCAGCAGGCCACGGCGATGATCGTCAACGGCTTCATCGAGCCGATCACGAAGACGCTGCCGATGGAGTACGCGGTCGAGCTGTCGCGCCTGATCGAGCTGAACATGGAAGGCGCGGTGGGCTGACGCCACCGACCCCGCCCGCTCGCCCGATGCCCCGACCCCTCCAAGTACCGGTGATCCCGTGACGGCCTTCTCCGCCGATGCGTCGCGGACCCTGGGCGGGCCCGACTGGCTGACCCGCCGCCGGGCGGCGGCCGCCGAGCGGATCGCCGACCTGACCTGGCCGTCGACGGCCGAGGAGATCTGGCGCTACTCGGCCGTCGACCGGTTCGATCCGGACCGCTACGTCCCGGTCCCGGCCGGGGAACTGGGGCTGCCGGGCGCCGAGGACGTCCCGGGCGGCGGGCTCCTCGCCGCCGAGGCGGGCGAGCGTTCCGGGCTCGTGGTGGTGCGCAACGGCCGTGTCGTGCACCACGAGCTCGACCCCGCCCTCGAGGCCCGGGGCGTGCGGGTCCAGGGCCTGGCCACCGACACCGACGGGATCGCCGAGCCGTGGCTGGGCCGCTGCAGCGATGCCTCGCCCGACGCGTTCACAGTCCTGCACGACGCCTTCCTCGCCGGGGGCGCGTTCGTCCATGTGCCGCGCGGCGTCGTGGTGTCGGCGCCCATCGTGGTGCTCCACTGGTCGGAGGGTGACGGCCGGGCCACGTTCCCCCACACCCTGGTGGTCGCCGAGGAGGGTTCCGAGGTCTCGGTGGTCGACCGGTACTCGTCGCGGGGCCGTGACCACCTCGTCGATGCGGTGGTCGAGCTCCTCGTGGGCGACGGCGCCCACGTCCGGTACCTGTCGGTCCAGGAGCACGGGCCCGAGACCTGGCAGGTCGCACTGCAGCGGGCCCACCTGGGACGGGACGCCGGCCTGCGGGCGTCGGCGGTCGCGCTCGGCGGCGACTACGCGCGCCTGCGCAGCGAGACCCGGCTCGACGGACCCGGGGCCGAGAGCGACCTGCTCGCCGTCTACTTCGGCGACGGGCACCAGATGCTCGACTTCCGGACGCTCCAGGACCACAGCGCCCCGGACACCCGGAGCAACCTCCTGTTCAAGGGCGCGGTCGAGGACGAGGCGCACTCCGTCTACTCGGGGCTCGTCCACCTCCGCCCCGAGGCCCAGCGGTCGGAGGCCTACCAGACCAACCGGAACCTGGTCCTCACCGACGGCGCCGGCGCCGAGTCGATCCCCAACCTCGAGATCGAGGCCAACGACGTGCGCTGCTCCCACGCCAGCACGGTGGGCCCGGTCGACGACGACCAGCGCTACTACCTCGCGACCCGGGGCATCCCGCCCGAGGAGGCCGACCGCCTCATCGTGATGGGGTTCTTCGATGATGTGCTGACCCGGTTGCCGGTGCGGTCGCTGGTGGCCCCCCTCCGGGCTGCGGTCACCCGGAAGATCGAGCAGCGGGGGAGCGTCCGTGCCTGAGGTCCGCGTCTGCGCGACGACCGACGTCGCCGACGGCGCCGCACGACGGATCGACGTCGGTGACCTCCGGATCTGCGTCGTGCGCATCGGCGACGAGTGGTACGCCATCGGCGACCGGTGCTCCCACGACGACTTCTCGCTGGCCGACGGTGCGGTGTGGTCCGACGACTGCGAGATCGAGTGCCCGAAGCACGGGTCGATGTTCTCGCTGACGACCGGGGTCCCGGCGACCCTGCCCGCGACCCAGCCCGTGCCGGTGCACCGGGTCCGGGTGGAGGGCGACGACGTCCTCGTGACCGTGGACGGAGGTGACGCATGAGCCGACTCGAGATCTCGGGCCTGCGGGCCGCCGTCGACGGGTTCGAGATCCTGCGCGGGGTCGACCTGGAGGTGGAGTCGGGCCAGGTCCACGTCGTCATGGGCCCGAACGGCTCGGGCAAGTCCACCCTGTCGCACGTGGTGATGGGACGCGGCGACTACACGGTGACCGGGGGTTCCGTCCGCCTCGACGGTGAGGAGCTCCTCGGCCTGCCCACCTGGCAGCGGGCCGTCCGGGGGCTGTTCCTGGCGATGCAGTACCCGGTCGCCGTGCCGGGCGTGCCCGTGGGTGAGGTCGTTGCGGCCGCGGCCCGGGCCCGGGGCGTGGATCCGGCCGCGACGCTCGACCGGATCGGGACCGAGGCGACGCGGCTCGAGGTTCGCGACGAGTTCCTCGCCCGGGGGGTGAACGACGAGTTCTCCGGCGGTGAGCAGAAGCGCATGGAGACCCTGCAGCTCGCCGTGCTCGAGCCCCGGATCGCCGTGCTCGACGAGATCGACTCGGGGCTCGACGTCGACGCGCTCTCCGACGTGGCCCGCCGGGTCGAGGCGATGACCGAGGAGCACGACCTCGGGGTCCTGGCCATCACCCACTACGCCCGCCTGCTCGACGAGCTGCGGCCCGACCGGATCCACGTCCTGATGGCCGGTCGCATCGTCGCCAGCGGTGGCCCCGAGCTGGCCCAGCAGCTCGAGGCGACCGGCTACGAGGGCCTGGCCGCCGACCTCGGGATCGAGGAGATGGCGCTGCGGCGGCCGGTGGCGGCCGACCCCTTCGCCGAGCCGGGGTTCTGACCCGGCTCCCTGCCCTCGGCGCCCGGGTGCCGGGTCAGACGCCCGGGACCCGGACCGTCGTCGTGAGGACGGCTGCGTCCAGTGCCGCCTGGGCCTCGGCGCGCGCACCGTGGGTGCCGGCCACGAGCAGGAACAGGGTGCGCCCGTCGGTGCCCCCGAGGACGCAGGCGATGGCGTGGGTCCCCGGGGTCTCCACGACGTCGGTCACGACGCCGCCCGGCTCGACCCGGACGAACCGGTCGGTCACCGGGGCGGCGATCCACACGCCGCCCTCGGCGTCGAGGCAGATGCCGTCGGGGTGGTCGGGGAGGTCGGCCCAGCACCGCCGGCGGTGGAGGGTGCCGTCGTCGGCGAGGTCGAAGCCGGTGAGGCACCGGCCCGAGCTCTCGGCGACCACCAGGACGCCGTCTGGGGTGATCACCATCCCGTTGGCCATCCGGAGGTCGGAGGCCGCCTCGTGGACGGACCCGTCGGGGTCGACCCGCAGCAGGGCGGCCGGGACGGGGGTGCCACCACCCCGGAGGTCGTAGCCGAACTGCCCGACGAAGGCGTGTCCGCGGTGGTCGACGACCATGTCGTTGATCTCGTGGGGGGCGGCGGCGGAGAGATCGGCGTGCACGGTGGTCGTCGTCCCGTCGTGGCGCAGCACCTGGCGGGCGGCCATCGACACCACGAGGAGGTCACCGTCCGGGAGCCAGCCGAGGCCGGACGGCTGCGCGACCCCGACGACGGGCTCGGCCGTGCCGTCGGGGCCGACCCGCAGCACCGCGTCGCCGTGCATGTCGGAGACGTACAGCGCGCCGTCGTGCCAGCGGGGCCCTTCGAGGAAGGAACGCCCGGTGACGAGGGGGACGGGCGCGGTCATCGGCGGAGCCTAGGGCGTCGCCGAGGTCGTCTCAGCGCAGGAGGGCACCGAGGGCGACCACCGCGCCGACGAACGCCGCCGCCGCGACGAAGGCGACGAGGTACGCCCGCGCCGACGGCCGCTCGTGTCGTTCGGCGCGGCGCTCGGCACGTCGACCCGGGTGCGTGCGGTCGCTCAGGTGATGATGACCGGCGTCCCGAGCGGGGCCTCGAGCGCGATCTGGACGATGATGTCGTTGGTCACCCGGATGCAGCCGTTCGAGGCGTCCTGGCCCATGAGCTGGGGCTCGTTCGTGCCGTGGATCGCCACCTGGCCCGGACCGCCGTTGAACTCGAACAGCACCTCGCTGTAGCCCGAGATCCCGAGGGCGTAGGCCCCGTAGGAGCCGTTGGGCTGCCTGCGCAGGTCGACCGGGTCGGTGATGTAGTACGTGCCCAGCGGGGTCGGGGTCTTCGTGGTGCCGTCGACCGTGGTGGTCCGCAGGATCTCCTTGCCGTCCTTCGAGAAGACGAGCTCGTTGCGGGCGAGGTTGATCTCGATCTTGTACGGGTTCTGGCTCAAGGTGACGTCGGCGGCCCGGATCCATCCCTCGCTCTGGTTCGGCCGCATCGGCAGGAGCGCCTTGAGCCACTCGCCCTGGTTCTCGGTGACGAGCAGCGTCCGGGGGGCCCGGTACTCGGTCTGGAGGGGGAGCGACGCCATGACCTTGCTCGACCCGGGCGCATCGAAGACCTGGAGGGTGGCGACCTTGCTGGTGGCGACCGTGGCGGGCTTCGGCACCGTCGTGGTCGTGGTCGGCGGGGCGGTGGGCGGGACGGTGACGCCGGACCGGTCGACGGCGCGTGGCGTGGTGTCGGCCGACGACCCGCCCCCGACGAGGACGACGACGGCGACGATCGCGACGACCAGGGCGGCGAGGCCGCCGCCGACGGCGACGTTCCGCTTGCGCCGGGCGGCGGCCCGACGGGCTTGGCGCGGGGCGCTGGCAGGCGTGCTCACGCGAGAAATCGTAGCCGCAGGGGGTCGGCCGGAACGCCGCGGCCTGGGGTGGTGCGTCCCCGAGCGGTGCCGGGCGGCCCCGGTCTCAGCTCGCCGCGGGCTCGTGCGCCTCTTCGGCCAGCATCATCAGCCGCAGGTCGAGGAGGAAGTCGACGACCTCGGCCCCCGAGATGAGCTCCCGGCTGGTGAACTCGCGCAGCGCCTCGTCGATCCGGAGGGTCAGTGCCTGCTCGTCCATGGTGGCTCCTTCCTGGGGTCTACTTCGGCGTCGGTGCGACAGTAGCGAGAACGTACTGCACGGTCCGGGGAATTCCGTGTCAGCTTCGTGACGGCTCGATGACGGACGCCGGTCACGGCTGGGAATGCCCCGGTCACGCCCCGTTCACACGGCGGTCTCGTCGAGGCCCTGCTGGAGGACGTTCCAGGCCAGGGTGGCGCACTTGATGCGGACCGGGAACTTCACGACGCCCTGCAGGGCCTCGAGGTCGCCGAGCCGGACCCCGGCGAGGTCGGTCCCCCCGGCGTCGGACCCGTCGGATCCGTCGGCCCCCTCGAGCTTGGACTCGTGGATCGACATCAGCGCCTTGAACGCGCGGATGAGGGTGGCGACCTCGGCCACCGGCTTGCCCTTGATCGCGGCGCTCATCATCGAGGTCGACGCCTGGCTGATCGAGCACCCCTGCCCGGAGGTGCGCACGTCGACGACCATGCCGTCCTCGACCTCGAGGTAGAGGATCACCTCGTCGCCGCACAGCGGGTTGAACCCCTCGACCTTGTGCGCAGGCGGCACCGGCAGCTCGCCCCGGTTCCGCGGCGCGCGGTAGTGGTCGAGGATGATCTCGCGGTACAGATCCTGCAGTCCTGACATCGTGGTTCCCCGCAGTCCTGGTCGGTTGGGTCAGATGGAGAAGAAGTCCTCGACCTTGGTCAGCGCCGCCACCAGGGCGTCGACGTCGGCCCGGTCGTTGTACACGCCGAACGAGGCCCGGGTCGTGGCCGGGACCCCGAGCTCGCGCATGAGCGGCTTCGCGCAGTGGTGGCCGGCCCGCACGCAGATGCCCTCCTCGTCGGCGACCTGCGACACGTCGTGGGCGTGGATGTCGTCGAACAGGAACGAGACGACCCCACCCCGGTCGTCGGCCCCGGCGGGCCCGAAGACCCGGAGCCGGTCGCCGAAGCGGTCGGTGAGCACGTCGAGGGCGTACCGGGTGAGCTCCCGTTCGTGGGCCCGGACCGCGTCCATCCCGATGGCGTCCAGGTAGTCGACGGCCGCCCCCATGCCGACCGCCTCGGCGATGGCCGGGGTCCCGGCCTCGAACTTCCACGGGATGTCGTTGGTGAGGAAGCCGTCGGTGGTGACGTCGCGGATCATCTCGCCGCCGCCCATGAACGGGGGCATCGCCTCCAGCAGCTCGGCCCGGGCCCAGAGGGCCCCGATGCCGGCCGGGCCCAGCAGCTTGTGCGAGGAGAAGGCCACGAAGTCGGCGTCCCACGCCGTGACGTCGACCGGCATCTGCGGCACCGCCTGGCAGGCGTCGACGAGCACGTGCGCCCCTGCGGCCCGCGCTGCCGCCGCGAGCCGCGCGACGTCGACGATCGTGCCGGTCACGTTGGACATCGCGGTCACCCCGAGCATCGCCGCACCGTCGAGCAGGCGGTCGAGGTCGGAGAGGTCGAGGCGCTGGTCGGCGGTGAGCGGGATCCAGCGGATCTCGATCCCGCGCTCCTCGCGCAGGATGTGCCAGGGCACCACGTTGGCGTGGTGCTCGAGGAGGCTCAGGACGATGGCGTCGCCGGGCCGCAGGTTGGCCCGGGCCCACGAGTAGGCGACGAGGTTGATGGCCTCGGTCGCGTTGCGGGTGAAGACGATCTCGCGCGCCTCCCGGGCGCCGACGAAGCGCGCGACCTTGGCGCGGGCCGCCTCGAACAACGTGGTCGCCTCCTCGGCGATCGTGTAGACGCCCCGGTGCACGTTGGCGTAGGACTCGCGGTAGACGCGGTCCATGGCGTCGAGCACGGCCTGGGGCTTCTGGGCCGACGAGGCCGAGTCGAGGTAGACGAGGCGCCTTCCCCGCACCTCGCGGCGCAGGATCGGGAAGTCGGCCTGGATGCGGGCGACGTCGAGGGCGGTCGTGCTCACGCCGACACCCCGGTCCGGAACGCGTCGAAGCCGTCGCGCTCGACCCGGGCCGCGACCTCCGGCCCGCCGCTGACGGCGATCCGGCCGTCGAGGAGCACGTGCACGCGGTCGGGGGCCAGGTGCTCGAGGATCCGCTGGTAGTGGGTGATCACGAGCAGGGCCAGCGCGGGCCGGTCGGCACGGATCTCCTGGATGCCGCGGGCGACGTCGACGAGGGCGTCGATGTCGAGGCCGGAGTCCGGCTCGTCGAGCACGGCGAGGTCGGGCTCCATCAACGCCATCTGCAGGATCTCGTTCTTCTTGCGCTCCCCGCCCGAGAACCCCTCGTTGAGATAGCGGGAGACGAAGCGGTCGTCCATGCCGAGGCGTCCGGACCACGCCAGCACCGCCATGCGCACCTCGAGGACCGAGAAGTCGGCGATCCCCTTGCGGTTGGCCAGCGCCTGGCGCAGGAAGTTCAAGACGCTGACCCCGGGGATCGCCTCGGGGTGCTGGAAGCCGAGGAACATGCCCCGGGCCGCCCGGCCGTCGGGCCCGAGGTCGGTGACGTCCTCACCCCGGAAGCGGATCCGGCCCGCGGTCACCGTGTACCCGGGGTCGGCGAGGAGGGTCTTGGCCAGGGTGGACTTGCCGGAGCCGTTGGGGCCCATGAGCGCGTGCACCTCGCCCTCGGGCACGGTCAGCGAGACGCCCCGGAGGATCTCGTGGTCGCCGACGGCGACGTGGAGGTCGTCGAGCTCGAGGACGGGAGCCATGCCCCCAGTGTAATTCCCATTACCGCCGTAGTGGAAAAGCCCGGGAGCCCCGGGGCCGCCGTCAGCGCCGACGGGCGGCGG